>CACDEI010000004.1 GCA_902551695.1 uncultured Pseudomonadota bacterium | reverse complement strand
TAGCAAAAACAACCACTTATCCTTTCTTTGGTGTAAAGTCTGGTGTAAAAAAGACACTAAAAAGCGAGTTATTGAGAGTGGATTGAGGGACACTATCGTTGCGCCCTTACAATCGTTATGGAAAGGTTTTGAGTAGATACTTTTTTGTTGGGTTTTTCTTAATTAAAAATACAAACAGAGTTATGATGACGGAGTTTAATTTTAACCGCGAGGCTATTTAGTAATGGTAAAGAGCACTACTTTTTTTGGATTCATGAGCGGAGTGGTTATTACTCTATGTGGGTTTCTGCTATATGGCACCATTTCCGAGGGGGACATTAAAAATGATAGCGTTATTGAGGAAAGTTCAAGTTCTGGATCTGCTAGATTAGATGCGGTCGAGAAAAGAGTCCAATCTTGGTTGAGTGATCAGAAATATTTCACCGCGATTAAGGGTGGAGATTTTAGAGATTTCAAAAAAGCGATTAAGGAAAATGGTCACGCAGTGTCGATCGCTATAATTGAGCAGATACATAAAGAATTTAACTTGTTTCCGCTTTTCGATGCCAGTGCGCCTTTACAAAGTACCCTAGTACCGGAAGAGATAATGAAATTACAAAATCCCGCATGTGGGCAGTTTGTTTTAGTATTTCAAGAACTGGCAAAAAGGTTTGGTCTACCTATAAGGCGAGTTGGTTTGGCGAATATCTATGGCTCTTATTTAGGGCATGTTGTTGCAGAGGTTTGGTACCAAGGAGCTTGGCACATGTACGACATCTCATTTAATGGGTTTTATACCGAAGATGGAACTGTTGGAGGGCGGGTTTTAAGTTTGAATGAAATAATCGAAAGCGAGAAAGGAATCAAAAATAATGGAGTTTTTTCTCCTTCTATGGCGCTGTTGCAACATTCTTTCCAGTATTGGAATCAGTACTATCCCGAGCAGGTCTTAAAAGATTTAAAAATTAGCGGCTATTTGAAACTTTTTCCAACGGGGGTATATACCTCCCCGGCAACATATGCAAACGCAACTTATTATGTCGACGGAAATTTGGTAGATGCGATAACGGATGAAAAGCCTATTCTCCAATAAATTAGTGTCTTTTATGAATAGGATAAGAATGTTTAAGTGAATTTTCATATAGGATGGATAGATTAGGAGAGGAATCACTATGGTTTTAGACGAGATTTACATCGTCTAAGTTTTATCACAGGACGCTGAGGGGAGGAAGGTTTTGAGGGGTTAGTCAGATTTTGGGATATCATCTTCTCTAAAAATCAAATTTTATTCCTTCACAATACCTTGTTATTGTTCAAAACAAGGTTGATTCAACCCTACTTTTATAGATTATAAATCAGCTGTTTGGTGTAAAATGGTGTAAAAATAGAAGGGTGTTAGAGAGGGAGTTTAAACCCCGATTTCTTTAATTAAATTAGGGGTATAGTGGTGGCCAGGGACAGAATCGAACTGCCGACACAGGGATTTTCAGTCCCCTGCTCTACCAACTGAGCTACCTGGCCTTGATTAACATTAATTCTACGTTATCCAAAGGCTAAAATCATATGAATTTAGCTGTGTGGATCAACAAATTCATGCGGCCTATCGGAGCCCCCGTCAAAAAAGAACTTTTCCATCTCGTCTTCAAGGAATTTTCTATCCTTTGGTTCTATCGGAGTAAGCCTATACTCGTTTATCAAAATCGTCTGATGCTGAAGCCACATATTCCAACCTTCTTTGCTGACGTTTTCTAATATGCGCGAGCCAAGGTCACCCGGGTAAGGAGGCCGTTCTAAGCCTTCAAGTTCTTTTCCAAGTTTAACGCATTTTACGTTTCTGGCCACTAGCTATTTTCCTTATTTTTTCGCCAAAGGTCATTCAGCAAATCTACTACCGGCTTGGGTGTGCCGATTGTTTTGGCTGATTTTTTTTGAAAGAACATTCTACCATCATTTTCGAGAAGTCTGGAGTTATCTCCGATTAACGTAAAAAGTAGGGGTTTTAATATTAGTTTGAAGTGAGTGAAGTGATGGTGTTTTGGTGGGAGCTGTTCACAATAGTAATTTGCTGAATCCATAACATTTAAAATAATTGTCTCAGCACCATTCTTTTCGTCGAACTCAGGGAAACTCCAGAGTCCTCCCCAAATTCCAGATTCTGGTCGCCTTTCTAATAAAATCTCACGCTTTCTATTTCTGATGATGGCAATATAGGTTGATTTGGTTTTAGATGATTTCTTCTTTCCCGATCCTGGAAAAATCCGAGTACTGTTAGATAAATAAGCGGCGCATGAATTAGTATAGGGACATCTGGAACAAATAGGGTCTTTCTTGCACACCATTGCTCCCAAGTCCATAAGTGCCTGAGTGTATTCGCGGTGACGACTTGTCGGCACATGCATCTCCGCATTAGCCCACAATTGTTTTTTTGTCCTCGCGGTTTCCGGTTTTGCTTTTATTGCATGATATCTACTTAGAACTCTTTTTACGTTTGCATCTAAAATAGCTGCGGGTCGATTTAACGCTAAAGCAATTATTGCTCCAGCTGTAGATTTGCCGATTCCGGGCAACCCCATCAGTTCCTCAGTTGTTGTGGGCATCACTCCTCCGTATTTTTCTTCTATCATTCTAGCTGCTTTATGCAAATTTCTCGCTCTACTGTAATATCCTAGGCCTGACCATGAATTAAGAACTTCATCGAGATTTTTTTCCGATAATACTTTTATACTAGGAAATAACCTTACGAAGTTTGTGAAGAACGGTATTACAGTTTGAACCTGGGTTTGCTGAAGCATTATCTCGGAAACCCAAACCCGATAGGGTGTTGGGTTCTTTTGCCAAGGTAGATCATGTCGACCATAGAGGTCAAACCAATTTAAAAGTAAATCAGAGAACTTCTTATTTGCCATTTCAAATTCAAACCGTTAGTCTTCTCTGGGTTTTGCGAGCGTTTCGATTGTCTCTATAGTTTTCTTTATTTGCTTTAAGAATACTTTTTCTAAAACAAGTGGTCCTACTACTGGTGGGATCCAGAAGTCTGGACTAAGTGTGGCATTAACTCTAATCAATGTTCTGTATGTCCCCTCTGAAACAGTCTCCCAGATTGCCCGACCAGCGGAAAAGTTTCCCTCTCCAGCAACAATATTCATTTCCAACCTATCTTTGGATAAAGTTACGATCTCGACAAACTTAAGATTGAAGCAAAAAGTAAAAATACACTGGGTTAGCGTGAGGAGCCTTTTTATTTTGTTTCCCGGAAGAGTTTCCAATACTTTACTTTTTGATATGTTGCCGTTCAATCTATCCCATTGTTCAAAGTTATGTAGCTTGTCTAATACTCTGTCGTGACGCGCATTAATCTGCGCTTCAAAAGAATATAAAAATCTTTTATCTTTATATTCGATTGAGCTTTTTTTAAGGGACGCAGAACTGACAATCATGCTGGAGATTAGAAGTCCTAAAGTTATTATCCAGCGTACTGCGACTTTTTTGTTTGATTGGTTTTGCACGGACCTAAAAATTAAAAAGTTTTTTCAAAGCCTTCTCTGCATCAGAACCAATAGTATCTTTAAGCTTCTCGCTTAATACCTTTTCAATCTTTTTTTTCGCTTTATTCTTCACAATGTCTTTCAATATAGGTTGAAGATTTGGTTTACAGCCTGGATTTTGAAAGTCACCGTTGCATCTTAAAGGGATCGAATATCCTCCGAGGTTGTAGGCTTGTTCCCCGCTTTGAACTCTAGAGCGCGGAACGTCTAAAGCTAGATTTAGCTGCAATTGCTCTTTTATTAAATTTGCACGCCCGCTTCCCTTAATGACAAACCCCTCTCCCTCTACATAAAAATCGTTGCTTACGACACTACCATTGTTGATTGCCAAAGAAGCGTTTAGTCTCTCGAATTTGGTGGCTCCTCCTTTAGGGGGTGATTGTAGGCACTTGCACTCTAAAATTTTCTCAGCTGTCGCAAGTAAAGCTGGAGTATCAATCCCTGTAAAAACGCCTTTGTTTAGGGTTATGACGCTATTTCCTCGTGCTGATCTTAGCAATTGGTCCATTGACTTCCCCGATGCTGTTAAATCAAACCCTACGCTTCCACTGCCTTTTAAATAGTTACTACCAGTCTTATCGTGGAGCAAAGGGCCTATTTCTATTCCGTCGAGTTTAGTTTTTATGTTTATAGCCGAATCTCGCTTTGTTGCATCCACTGAGACCACGCCGGCGTAGTTCCCCTCGTAAAGAGTCGCTTCAATTGGGTCAATTTCTATTCGACCATTGTTTGCATGGCCGTTGATAATTAAGTTCTCAATCGTAAGACTAGAAATTTTAAGCCTATCAATCTGAATTTTTCCATTTCCGTTCAGACTTCTCAAAATATCGTTAGGTAGAGTAGTGGCTCCGACAGCGGCCACTTCAGGGGAAAGTGGGGTCTTTTTCTCGGTTGTTAGATACTTGTCAAAATTAATTTCATCTACTGTAAGATCGAATTCTGTTTGGATTTTTGGGAGTCTTTGAATTTTTATCTGCCCATGCAAGTAGGTGTCATCCAGTCTAATATCCAGTTGACTAATTGCTATAGATTTTTTGGAGAATTCAGCAGAAATCATTGCCTCTAATTTTTGCAAAGCCCCGTCATCGTTTGATTGGAAATCAATCTCAAAAAAGTCTAGCCACGTTTTAGGGTTGAAGTCAGACGCATTCATCTGAATGGTGCCAGTAGGTGATGAGTACATCGTAGAAGCTAAGCCTGACAGTTTTGTTTTTGATCCTAGGCCTGTCAAAAATAATTCGGGCACTGAGATGTTTCCGTCTTCTATGTTGATCGATATGTCTTCGCCTATTACTTCAAAGACCTTGATATTAGAGGAGGCCCCGTAAATAGTGCCTGATGATGTTAGTGATAATTTTTCGGAATCACCTTCGAATTTCAAAAGTAGATTAGTTGGCCCCAATTTCCTTGGAAGTTGGGGTTTATTAAAAAGCAAAAGAATGCTGTTCAAATTTTCACTATTAAGAGTCAAAGTTCCGCCTAAATTTTGTCTCCCACTTGTTTGGTTAATTAGCAAATTAGAGCCTAGCTTGAAACCTAGAAGATCTAATTGTAATTCTTCGAGTACAATCATGTTGTCTTTAGGAAGAGTCTTTAGGGAGGTCGCGAAGCTCAAACTACGATTTTTTAACCTACCTAAATTCTCAAAAAATTCTTCGCTCATTTTTTCGTCGAAATGCTGATGGATTTTCAGTAGTGGCAAAAAGTCTCGAGTGTTGGCTTTTAAGCTACCATTTATCTTCGGTTTCGACGAAAACATATTCTCAGCTTCGAAATTCCCTTCGATGGCGGCTCCTAGAGCTAGAGCGTCTACATTGGTGATTTTAAAATCCCCTGATTGAAGATCGGCCTCAAATTCGATGTCTAGGGTTGCCTGCTGCTTCTTTTTGTCTAACCCTATCGCTAAATTAGGTGCTAAAATCCCAATCGGCTGACTCAAATCTTCGCTATTGAATTTGACCGCCCCTAATGTTTTGGTTTGGTTTCGACCTAGCGGAAGTTTGCTTACCGAAGCGTTTAGATTAGTTTTCAGCCCGGATAATTGCAACTTGTCTATTGTGAGATATTGCTCTTCGTGTTCAATTTTCCCCTTAAAAAAGAGAGAGAAATCTTCCTCTGTTAGTCCAATTTTTTTACTTTTTATCTTTCCATCTAACTTGAGGTCATCGAATGCGTAGAATTTTTCTTTAAGTCCATAGGTTATCGTGCCTAGTACTTCAGCGTTGCCACTAAGTTCTTGTCCAGTATCTGTGAATTTAATAGATCCAACTAGTTCCACCGGCTTTTCAAAGCTAAGCTCGGAAATTTTGATATTTATATCAGAAACACTGATTCTTCTTTTGGTTGCCTCGTCATGAAACTTAATTTCTGAATTATTGATGTTTACGCCGCCCAAGAAAACAGCTAATAGCTTTGAGGAAGTCTCTTCTTTCTTCGCCTCTTCAGCGTTTTGGCTCATTAGCCAATTAGCAATTCCACGTTCATCCTTTACAAGATTGACTTTAAGTTGATCGATGGTAAGCGCGTCCATCTCTATGTCGCCCCTTATTAGGCTGAACATGTTGACACTTATTCGAATTGAGCTTAATCGAAGGAATTGAGGAATGTGAAAGTTTTCCTCGTTCACGATCTCGATATCCGAAGCCTCTAAAAGCAATCTTGGCAAAATTGAAAGTTCGATAGGACCATTTAGACGCAGAGTCTTTCCAGTCGATGCTCTAAACTGATTTTCTATTTCGTTTTTATATTCATTGGGATCGACGGCAGCAAGAAAAATACTTAAAGCCAGGAGGACTGTGAATAATATCCCGGCAACAATCAAGCTCAAGGGTTTTAAATATTTTAATTTCACTATATTTTCTCGATCCGGATAGCTATTCTTGCACACGCTTTCTTGACTTGCTCGGGAGCTGTGCCGCCTTGGTGGCTCCTCGATGCTAGTGCTTTGTCTGGGGTTAATATGTCAAACACCTTTGCATCAAATACCTTGTTCGCTTTTTGGAATTCTGCCAACTTCAGATCTTCGAGCTGGCAATTTTGATCGACCGCAAATTTGACCAGTTGACCCACAGTTTCATGTGCGTCTCTAAAGGAGATACCTTTTCTCACCAGATAATCAGCAATGTCGGTTGCTAAAATAAAGCCCTTTTCCGCGGCTTCAGACATGGCAGAAGGATTTGGATTGATGCTGGGAATTAATAAATTGAGGGCCTTGGTACAATCTATCAGAGTGTCTACAGTATCGAATAAGGGTTCCTTGTCCTCTTGGTTGTCTTTGTTGTAGGTTAGTGGCTGAGACTTCATTAATGTGATCAACCCCATTAGATGACCGTAGACCCTACCTGATTTTCCTCTGATTAACTCTGGTACGTCAGGATTTTTTTTCTGAGGCATCATTGATGAGCCAGTGCAGAAGGCGTCTCCCAGTTCAATAAAAGAGAAAGGTTGGGAACACCAAAGAACTAGTTCTTCACAAATTCTTGAGAAGTGCATCATAGTCATAGTTGCTGCTGAAACAAATTCTATTACGAAATCTCGGTCAGCAACGCTATCCATTGAGTTTTCAGAGATGTCATCGAAACCTAAAATTTCTGCAGTGATGCGACGATCTATAGGGAAGGTTGTTCCAGCAAGTGCTCCGGATCCTAGCGGAAGGATGTTAATCCTCGATCGGCAGTTTTTGAATCTCGATATATCTCGCAGTATCATCTCGGCCCAAGCTAGCAGGTGGTGGCCGAAAGTTACAGGTTGGGCCACTTGAAGGTGAGTATAACCGGGCATCAAAGTGGCTGATTCTTTGTGAGCGAGTTGGACAATGGCCCTCACTAAATCCTTTAATTCTTCTACCGATTCATCAGTCTTATCCCTCAAGAAGAGGCGTAGGTCAGTAGCGACTTGGTCATTTCGAGATCTGGCCGTGTGTAATTTTTTTCCAACCTCTCCTATTCGATTGACCAACTCGCCTTCAATATTCATGTGCACATCCTCTAGTGCCGCTGACCACTTGAATGTTCCGTTTCTGATAGTATCGGCAATTTCTTCTAGTCCATTATCAATTTGTCTCAGCTCTTCGGAGGATATTATCCCGCATTTCTCTAACATTTGGGCATGGGCCTTAGAGCCTGTTACGTCATAAAGACCGAGTCTCTTGTCGAAATTGATGGAAGCGGTAAATCGCTCAACAAATTGATTGGTGGGTTCAGAAAAACGTCCGCCCCAGGGCTTCTTTTCGGATTTATTGTCCATAAATATACCTTAGAGAATTTTGCCTAATTATAACTTACCTTTTAATTCGGTGTACTTTAATTCGTATTTTTAAGAGCGTTCCGATTTCAAAAAAATGCATTAGGGTTTCTATTCTTACATATCGCCCCAAAGAGACTGCGCGATAGTTAAAGCACAGGTGCTCGCGGTTTCAGCCCGTAAGACTCGAGGTCCTATGTTTATATTTTTGCCTCCTCGATTAATTAAACTATGAATTTCTTCTTCATTGAGGCCGCCCTCCGGTCCGCAAACAATTGCTATTGGCTTCTGACTGCGAGGAAGACAACTCATCTTTGCTCTGGCATGGGGGTCCAATATAAGAAATTCGAAGTCTTTTGTCAGGTCCAAGATTTGGCTTAAAGGACTAAAAGGGTAAAGGTCTGGAATTGTCCTTCGGCCGCACTGCTCTGAGGCGCTGCGTATTATATTCCTCCAATGAATAAGACGCTTCTCCCTCCTCTCATCATTGATTTTTATAACAGACCTGGCCGAGAAGAAAGGCAATATAGACGTGACTCCGAGCTCTGTTGCCTTTTGGAGGGCATAGTCCATTTTTTCCGGCTTTATTATTGCGATAATTAGTTTTATTTGAAGGGGGGACTCAACAGCGGTTTTTATCTCTTCGGTGGTGAGAATGGTCACGTATTTTTTATCAATCTCCTTGATGGTGGCTTTAAATTCCAAATATTGATTGTTAAAGACAACTATTTCATCCCTTTTTCTAAGCCGTAGTACTGAGCGGATCTTGTGGCTTGCACTTTCGGCAAGCTTCAGCTCCGCCCCAGGTTTTAGAGGTTTCTCTACAAAAAATCGCAATTTATTAGACCTCATTTTTTAACCTCTCTTTTTTGGGTTTGTTTAAGGATCTAAGTTTCTTCCTAGTCAGGTAAAGTCAACTTTAACTTATAAAATTGATATTATTGTAAAAAAAATTGGAAATTTGATGATACTTGAAGCTCTAAAAAATTTATTTGAAGATAAATCAACACTCAAGGAAACAGCAGAGGACGAAGGTTTGGGTATTGCCGCTGGTGTCCTCATGCTTGAAATAGCCCGTGCTGATGATGAGATAGATGATCTTGAGAAGGAAGTAGTAATAGAAGGGGTAAAAAATATCTTACATAAAACCAACCACGAAATTAATGAGATTTTCAAAAAAGTAATAGCCGTGGTAGAAGAATCAATATCTTTCTTTGAATTTACATCCCTCATAAATGATAGTTGTTCGAGAAAAGAAAAATATGACCTGTTGGTTATTTTGTGGAAAGTCGCTTACGCGGATGGCCAACTGGATAAATATGAAGAATACTACATAAGGAAAATTAAAGATCTTTTATACTTATCTCAAAGTGATTTTATAAAAGCCAAGCTTGAGGCGAAGCCGTAACATTTACTACCGGGCTACGTTGTAGGAGGTATGATTTTTGCGTAAGGAACCGGAATTTAAAATTAACCAAAATAACCTTGGGTTTTTCAATTGTTCCGAGGAGCCTTGCTCAAATGTGGTAGTAAGTAATTCTAGGAATCTAGCTGCTTTGAATCGGGTTATAGAGTGGATGGCACTTAACTCGTCTAAGTCTTTGGAGAGATTCCCTAAGGTTGCGACTCTAGAGAACTATTTGTCTGAGCAACATTATTTGACGTGCTTGCGCAATTCCGTAACAGCAGATGAAAAATTTGTATTGACGACAATGCAAGAGCAGGCTCTTTGGCAAAAGATTGTAAAGAAGAATATGAGCTTAGATTGGTCCTCAACTGTTCAGATCGCCCATGAGGTAAGAGTTGCATGGAAGACACAAAGCTATTGGCGATTAGACAGTGGTCAACTTGGGAAACAGGGTTCAAATGCCTCAAAAGTCTATTTGGAACTTTTAAAAAAATATCGATCTAGCCTGATAAAACTGGGCGCCTTGGATCAGGTCTCGTTAATGCTAAGTTCGTTGTCTGAACAGTGCGTTGATAAAGTCACAGCACATGGTCTTTTTTCTCCAGCGCCGGTTATACAATCTTGGCTTAAAAGGAATAGCCGTGATGCTCTAGCAAGTAGAGTGGGGACACCAGCTGTTCACCATCATAAATTTTCGAGTAAAATAAGAGAATTAGAACTATCTTTGAATTGGGCTAGGCGAACAGCTGGAGCTAATCCTTCTGCGAAAGTCGCGGTGGTGGTAGATAGTAATCCATCAGACACTGTGGTTGTTCGGTCGGTTTGTGAGGACGTATTAGACGGTACTTTCTATTACTCACACCAGGCAGCTCTCGCAGAAAAGCCGTTTGTTAAGTTGGCCTTTTTAATTTTGGAGATAAAAGATGTACCGCGTTGGGACTTGTTAAGTAATCTAATAAATCATCCGCTCCTCCATGGTGCTGACAGTGAAGGCTCAGAACGGGCCCTCTTTGATTTAGATTTGAGAGGCAGGGGTCGTTATGAATGGCCGTTGAAGTGGGTAATTGAAGTTTTGGAATCCACAAAAAAATGCCCCATCTTAAAGGCAATATTGGTTGAAATTCTGCATAGCAACAAGAGTATTGGCCGTAAAAGAAGTGTTCCGGAATGGCTCTCCTTTTTCAAAAAAAGATGGAAGTCGGTTCATTGGTTGCATGGTGACAGTAAGCTTTTGATAGCTTCGGAGCTTCTTGATGATTTCGCGTCTGTTTTAGATCAGGTCGCTGAGTTAAATGCGGTCCTTGGCTCTGTTTCTTATGCTGAGGTCGTTTGGCACTTAAAAAATGCGTTTAACGCAAAAAAAGTAAGAAACCTTCAAGGTCCAACCAATATCTACGTTGTTGATGCAGAGGAGGCCGTGACTGTCGATCCCACGCATTTATGGATTACCGAATGTACGGTCAAAAAACCGTCCCTCCAGGTTGAGATAGTAACGATGCTGCCTTTTGCTGAGCAACGAATGGTTGGTATTCCAGGCTCGCATCCTTCCGTCGATTTCACCTATCGCAGAATACTTTTTGAATCTTTATGCCGCAATCGGAAGGAAATTAACCTAAGCTACTCGGAGTTGGATAAAGGTGTTGAAATTTTACCTTCTGCTTTTGCTCCAGGGTTGCAACACGCATCTCTACCGGGGGAAAATTTTTCTGACCGTGAGTGTACTTCAAAAAGAATACAGCTTAGTTCCTCAATAGATGATTTCGGTCCAAAAATGCCCAAGGAAAGTGTGTTAAAAGGTGGGGCGTCTGTTTTGGAGGCCCAAGCTGCTTGCCCGTTTAAGGGTTTTGCTAGGTATCGACTCAACTCGATTGCACCTGAGGAAGTGGCCCCAGGCATAAGTCGCAAAGCAAGAGGGATAGTTACACACAAAGCACTGGCTACCATATGGAATGGCCTAAAAAAACATTCCAGTCTTATGGTAAAAAGAGAAAGTGAGCTTTCGCTAGTAGTGCAGATGGCGGTAAACAAAAATTTAGAGCAATTTAGAGATCCCACCAAAATGGAGGCAGCCTGCGGGGCCGTTGAAGAGCAACTCCTTAATAAGCTCCTAATCAGTTGGCTTAGATTTGAGAAAAATACAAAACCTTTTGTGGCTTTTATGTTGGAGAAAGAGATAGAAGTCGAAATCAATGATTTAAAGCTCGTCTGTCGAGTTGACCGAGTAGATGTCTTAGACGATGGCACAAAACGAATTGTCGATTATAAAACGGGTGAATGTAGTTTGTCGGTTCTTAATCCTCCTAGACCTGATTCTGCCCAATTGTTGCTTTATGCAGTTTATTCTTCAGTTGAGGATGTCTCGAGTGTTGCCTTTGGAAAAGTAGATAATTTTAACTCGAAGTTTTTGAGTCGGGACATTTTCGATTTTGGAGTGAAATATCCCGACTGGCAGACGAGTCTCGAAGCGCTCGCTACTGAATTGCAAGATGGCTTTGCTTTGGTTAGTCCTAAAAGAAATCAGACTACTTGTAAAAACTGCGAGCAGCAACTCCTTTGCCGAATAAAAACTAAAGATGTGAATTGGGATGACGCAAATTAATGATTTATCAGAACGGAAGAAAGCGAATAGCTTAGAGTCTTCTTACGTTGTCAAGGCTCCCGCTGGATCGGGAAAAACAACCATGCTGGTTAGCCGATTAATAAGGGCTCTGGCGAACGTCAATGAACCCGAAGAAGTTCTCGCTATAACTTTCACTCGAAAAGCCGCTGAAGAGATGAGAAAGAGAGTTCTGGCCCTTTTATCATCGAAAGACTCAGCAAAATCTATCGATCCAGAGCTTCCTGAGATAGTAAAAAAAATTCGTATGAAAGATTTAGAGAAAGGCTGGAATTTGAACTCTGATCCGGCTCGCCTGTCGATTATGACTATTGATTCCTTTTGTTCTGGTTTGCTCAAAAGGGCGTCTTCATACAGTGAGTCGCTTTACTACCCAACAGTAGAGGAAGACTATAAAAGTTTATATACCTTGGCTGCTCGACGTGCCTTATCGGAGATATCCTCGGAAGAGCATAAAGCATTTCTTGGCAGGGTTCTTTCGAAGTATGACTCTGATTGGTCGAAGGTGGAAAGGCACCTCACCGAAATGTTAGAGCAGAGGGATACATTTTTCATGGAAGTGGGGGTTGGTCTAGACTTGAATCAGATGGGCCAACGCTTCTCAGACTTGTTAACTTCGAGATTATTAAGTTGCGATAAGTTGTTTAGTCCAAGCCAAAAGCAAGACATTTTGACGTTGTACAATTTTTCAGAGACTCATTTAAATCCCAAAAATCCTAAGCTGATGAGAATGTTCCCTGAAGCGGAATCAGCTTCTTTAGAAAAATGGCATCAACTTTTCGAAAGATTAATTTTTACAAAAACAAATACCTTAAGAAAAAATTTGAATGCTTCAAATGGATTTCCTTCGGGGTTTTCTGAAACAAAACCAATGAAAAAACTTTGGAGAGATACAATTAATGAGATCGCTGATTCTCCAAGTGCAATTCAGGCACTTATGCAGGTTGTAGCTTTGCCGAAAAACGATAACATTCATAATCAACTAAGTGAACTTAAGGATATTTTTGAGCTAGTGAAATTAGCTTCTGCTCACTTACATCTTATTTTTTCCCAGCGTCAGGCAACCGATTTTACACAGCAGACTTTGGATGCACTCTCGGCTCTTGGAGGCTTGGAAGAACCAAGTGATTTAACGTTAAGACTTGACTATACCCTTAAGCACATTCTTGTTGATGAATTCCAAGACACCTCTCCTGTCCAGCTAGAGCTTCTTAGGAAATTGGTGTCGGGTTGGTTTCAGGGAGACGGACGTAGTTTATTTTTGGTAGGCGATCCTATGCAATCTATCTATAGATTCCGAAAGGCAGACATGGATCTTTTTAATCAATTATTCCAGCTAGGCAGGATAGAGAGTGTGCCGCTTGAGAGATTAACTCTCGCAAATAATTTTCGGTCCCAAAGGAGTCTTGTTGATTGGATAAATCAGTTATTTCCCCCTGCTCTCGAAGCGGTGGGAAGTTGTGCGGAATTCTTTGTTCCTCAAAACGCCGTAAGAATAGAAGACTACGGGAGGCCTTTCACCTTTCACAATATTTCTCCAGACGATCGCTTGGCTGAGGCCAATCATATTGCTGAGCTCATTATCTCGATTCACGGTGAAGAGAGCGTTCTGAAAGCCGAAGAACGCTCAACAATTTGTATCTTAGGAAGGAGCAAAGGCCACCTAGAGGAAATCGCTCAAACACTAAAGAAAAGGAAAATAGAATTCACATCAGTGGAGCTCAGTTCACTAGCCGATATTCCGGTGATTCAGGATTTGATGATCGTTTCCAGGATTCTTCTCCATCCAGCGGACAAGGTGGCCTGGTTAGCCTTTCTTAGAGCGCCATGGGCAGGTTTGACCCTAGAAGTGCTTTCGAAACTATCAACTGTTCCAGTATTGCGTGATTTCTTATTGCACTCTGATGCTGTGGTTCGATTAACTAGAGAGGACTCAGAAAGAATGGCTTGGATTCAGGATATTTTGCACAAGTCTTATCAGGCCTTGAAGACCCACTCCCTCTTGGATTCTTTGAAGATGATCTGGAATGCTATCGGCGGGAACAGCTTATATCGAGATGCTAATTCTCGAGAGG
Organism: uncultured Pseudomonadota bacterium; assembly: GCA_902551695.1. GTDB lineage: Bacteria > Pseudomonadota > Gammaproteobacteria > TMED69. The sequence goes on along the minus strand of CACDEI010000004.1, from coordinate 42,140 downwards.
CAACTAGACAATTTTTTCGTCTTATCCATGAACTTGAAAAAGAAGATGGTCTAATTACCTATCAAAAGATAAGTCGCCTGTTGGAGAAATCCTATCCTGAGAACCATCAAAATGTTCAAGGTTCTCTGAATATTATGACTATTCACAAAGCCAAGGGCCTCGAGTTTGACGTTGTGATAATCCCGAGCACTCATAGGACTGTTAAAAGTGAACCGCAATCGCTTCTATATTGGGAAGATTTTCATGTTGACTCTAGCTCTAGAGGTCCAATAGTTGCGCCCTATCAAAATAATACACTTACCTCTCTATACTCATATTTACGATCTCTCGAGTCGCAGAAGATTCGAGAGGAAGTCGTGAGGCTTCTTTATGTAGCCCTTACCCGGGCTCGTAAGAAGGTGCACTTATTGGGTAAATTATATGATACCGAAGAACATTTAGAAAAACGACAGTTTGCCAAACCTCCAAAGGGTTCTTTTCTAGAATTTATATATGAAAAAATCCCACAGGAGCTTATACAATACAGCAGTAAAGATAGTTTAGTTGAGCCTCACGACAATAGAGGCGTTTGTCTAAAACGAATGGAGTTTCCTCAAGTAAATATTAATACGGATCCGTTCGGTGGCTCAGCGATGCGCAATAAAATTAGTTTAGACGCTTTGGAATTCGAATGGGCAGGTATTACGGCTCGCCAAATTGGAATCGTGGCTCATTATATTTTTCAGAGTCTAGACGACTTGATAAAGCATCACTCCACAGAGGAGATAATAGATAGGTCGCTAAAGTACGCTAGAGCCCGTTTTAGGTCCATGGGAGTTTCTGTCGGTAATATGAATCTAGCCTTGCAACGTACTGAGACCGGATTAAATAACATTCTATCTGGAGAAAGAGGCCAATGGCTTTTTAATACAAACCATTGTCTAGTTCAAAGAGAACTAGAACTTTTCCCCGGAAGTGGGTTTGGTGATAAAAAAATTATCATAGACAGGACCTTTGTGGATGCAGTTGGGATTCGGTGGATAGTTGATTATAAGACAGGCTATCACGATGGCTCAGATGTAGATGGTTTTATAGAATCGGAGACTTTGAGGCATAAACCTCAGCTCGATTATTATGCTAGCGTCTTATCCTTGGAGGAACATCGTGAAATTCGTTTGGGATTATATTTTCCCTTGCTCGATAGATGGAAGGAGTGGCCTTACGTTCAACGGTCGTCTCTAAATTGACGTTGCAACATCTCTCTTCTCTCTTGGGCATCTACCGTCAGGGTCGCAGTAGGTCGCGCTTCGAGCCGACCTAGGCCAATCTCCTCTCCCGTTTCTTCGCAGTATCCATATGAACCGTCATCTATACGCCTTAAAGCCGAGTCAATTTTGGATAGAAGTTTTCTATATCGATCTCTTGTTCTGAGTTCCAGAATGTTATCGCTTTCTCTACTGGCTCTCTCTGCATCATCACTTACATCACGAATTTCAGTTTTTAAATTATGTAAAGTTTCCTGAGATTGGTTTATGAGTTCTCGTCTTCGCTCAAACAGCTTTTCTTGAAAATATAAGAGTTGCATTGGGTTCATGTACTCTTCTTTTTTATTTGGAAGATAGTTGTCTGGAAGATTCAAATTTTGCAAATCAGGGTTTAATTTCCTGCTTTTTTTTGATGACTGCACCTTCTTTTTTTTCGTCGTCTTTTTCATCACCGGTGTTTTTTTAGACGTTTTGACCGGGTTTTTTGTTTCAGAGGTTCCGCGGTTTTTATTTTTTTTCGGGACCTTTTTAGTTGCGATTTTTTTCTTCGCAGAGGTCGTCTTCTTTTTAGTTGTCGGGGAAGTCTTTCTAGCACTCATATTTTTTTCCCAATTACCATATTTTTTTTTTGAGGTTCCTTTTGAGGCTCCAAATCCTGTTCTTTTCTTCTTGGCATTCTAACTAGAACTTCTCTAGCTTTATGTTCCTCTTCAAAAATAGCCGCGAAACATTAATCATTTTCTGGCCGTAGCGCAATGGTTAAAACAAAAAAAAAATGAAATTTTTGCTAAATAATTAAAAATTACTCGAAGAATCAATATTCTACGTATTTTTTCAACAGTCTCGAAATAATTACGTGTCTTTAAGTATGGTCTTTAGTTGTACCGGCTTTGTGTGCTTATTTTGTGCTCTTTCACTTCGAATGGTTTTGATTAATCCTACCCGAGGGGCGAACCATTTCTTTTCTTCAATTGTGACCTCTAGATAGTCTAGGTAGTCGCCGCCATATAATAAATCATTACCAATACCTTCTATCACTAAGCAGTCCTTGAATTCCTTTTTTCCGATTTTAACTGTTTCGTTAGTAGATATTATTCTGTATTTGGTGGTAATGGTTCCTTTTATGGCTAAAGGCGTTTCCCAAGGGCCAGTGGCCCTAAGAAGTACCAGGTTTGTTTCTTTTAACCAGCTTTCACCGGTTTTTAAATTTAAGGGTAGAAATAGCTGCTCTTTGAATTTGCTTCCAGAAACTTTCGGGTTATTATCAAAATCGGAAATGACATAGATGCCGTCTTCTTTATATTTGTAAAGCTCTCTCTTACCGCTGAGTGTCACCAAAGCGGCATCGGCTGTCTCTGGTTTGCTAGCCATATTGTCGACGTATATTACTTCTCTGAATGGTGTTTTTTTGTTATCAATGGTCAATTCAGCTTCATAGACCCAAACCTTTCCGTCTTCTATTGGGAAATAGGCTTCTAAAGAAGTCTCCAGGGTGCAGGCGCTACAGATCGTCAGACACAAGACACCCCAAAAAAAAGCGGGTTTAGTTGGGATCCTACTAGTCTTAAAATCCCAAATTAATTTGATTGTGGTATCTGACATCTAAAAATCATGTTTGTTTGCTAAATATATGAATTTTCGGTCCCGAAGGTTTACTAATTGTTGTATCATATTACCAATTAGGCTACTAGATCGGCAAAGGTAAGCAGTGAGCCGCTAAAAGCTAATCGCCTTTATTTTTTGGTGTCGTTGAGTAGCATGATATTGGTTTTTTCTATTTTTCGGTGGAGTGTTAAGAATGAGGAATGTAAAGCTATTGTTTTTTGCTGTTGTAGCTACAGTCATGGACGCCCCTTTGGCGGAAGGGGACCCACTAGAAGGGCTGAAAAAAGCTGAAACTTGTCTGGGTTGTCATGCAGTCACTGGATATTTTAACGTCTACCCTTCTTATAAGGTGCCAAAGATAGGTGGTCAGAGTGCAGGCTATATCGTTAGCGCACTTAAGGCTTACAAGGCCGGAACAAGGTTGCACGGGACTATGCAGGCTAATGCCTTCAATCTGTCTGAGGAAGACATGCAGGATATAGCCAGCTATTTGTCTAGTGTGAAATAGACTTTTTCAGGTAATTTCTTAGAAGTAAACGTGGGGCAAAATAACCAAATGAATAAAAATTTCCTTACCCTTTTTCTTTTGTTATCGGTAATTACACTTGGACCGGCTATTTTTTCTGAAGAAGCTCAAGCGAATGGAATGTCCTATGAGCAAAAGCTTCAAGCCTGCGGAACCTGTCATGGGGCCGACGGAGATAAGCCTTTGGCACCAGATTACCCCATATTGGCTGGTCAGCATGAAGATTATCTGGCTAATTCTTTGAAGGCTTACAAGGACGGAAGACGAAAACATCCAATTATGAATGTTCAAGTTCAAGTCCTAGATCTTAGCGACGCTGATATTTCTCGATTATCCAGTTATTTTTCCAAGAAGCCAGGCCTTAGAGGTTTGGGTGAGTGAAGTCTGCTTTCAAGTAAATGTTACCAAAAAAGCAATGAGGTCTAAGCTACTGGTAAGTTTAGTTTTGATCTAGAAAGTTTTTCTTTTCGTATACGGGACCTGAAAATAAACTAATTTTTCTTGATTATCTCAACCCATATGCCCATCCCACTCAATAAGAAAGTTGTTTTGCCATTAGGTACGATTCTCTTAGGCCTTCTAGTAACGTTAATGTTAGCTAACTCCAGGCCTAATGTTTCGCAAAGGACAATGCCGGAAAAGATTTGGCCTGTGAACGTGATGAGAGCTAAACCAATAAATATACAACCTAAAATATCTATTTATGGAGAGGTTAGAGCTGCGAGAGAGGCCGAACTGAGAAGCGTTTTAGGTGGGAGGATAAGTGACCTTAATCCGATATTTAGAAATGGTAGCCTTCTTAAAAAGGGCACGCAGCTTTTAGCCATTGAACGAAACGACTATGAAAATCTAGCTATTGAGAAAAGAGCCGATTTAATTCATGCGGAAGCCTTGCTTAATGAACTGCGCTCTGAATTAATATTCGAGAAAGAGCTTCTGAAAAATTCCCAGAGACAAGTTGAACTTGCACGTCGCGCCTTCGATAGAACCTCAGAGCTTGCAAGGCAGGGGACTGAGAGTAAAAAAGCAATCGACGATGCTGAGTCTAATTTGGCCCAAACGGAAAAAGATAAAATACTTAGAGAACAAAAAGTTGCTCGTTTGGGTTCGAAGATAAAACAACAAACCGCACTTCATAAAAAAGCAAATGCGTCAGTAGCTACCGCTGAGCAGGCTTTAGCCGATACTTTGATATTTGCCCCTTTCGAGGGTTACGTGGCGGACGTTCAGGTTGCGCTTGGACAATTATTGGTAAAGGGTGAGAAGATAGGAAGGTTATTGTCTGCACGAGAGTTGGAGGTCCAGTTCGAGCTGCCGGAGGGAGACTATGGACGGTTTACGTCAAAAAAAGAGGGGCAGGACCAAAGCGAGGAATCGATATTAGGAAGGCCTTTGGAAATAATATGGGAACTCGGTAGTGAAGAGCATAAATATGAAGCCACTCTAACCCGTATTGGGCCGGAACTAAACGTAGACACAGGCGGGGTAGACATGTTTGCCTCGGTTGATCAAAAAGCTGTAGAGAGTGGTTTGAGGTCGGGAGCCTTTGTTGAGGTGCTTTTCCCAGACTTTGAGTATCAAAATGTATTTCAAGTTCCCATACGTGCGGTTGCGGACGCAGATCATGTGTATGTAATTCGAGAACAACGCTTGGTTAGGCTGCCCGTGGAAGTGGTTGGAAAAGCAGAGGAGAATCTTTTAATAAGGGCGAAAATTTTGTCTGGTGAGTTAATCGTTGCTAGGCTATTTGAGAATATAGGTCCAGGTTTACGCGTTAAAGCGTTATAGGCTTTGCTCGCTTTTATGTCAATAATTAGGATATTTGCACGACATCCAACCGCCTCTAACCTGGTATTAGCATTGATGATAGTGTGCGGACTTGCGGCCACCCAAGTTTTAAATCGCCAGTTTTTTCCGGATTTTGGGTTAGACTACGTCACTGTTTCGATAGCCTGGCCCGGAGCATCAGCCCTCGATGTGGATGAAAGCCTCGTTAATTCCATCGAACCAGCCGTCCGTTTTATTGATGGGGTTAAGAAAGTTTCTTCTTCATCTTACGAGGGGTTGGCAAGTATCACGATAGAATTCGAATCTGGCCATGACATGCAGCTGGGATTAGCTGAGGTTGAGTCGGCTGTAGGTCAAATTATGACTCTTCCATTAGATGCTGAAAAGCCGCGAATAAAAAGATTGCTGAGATATGAGACTGTTTCAAAATTAGTTCTGTCTGGGGCTGATTCGGAACGTGCACTGAAACATTATGCGAAGAAAGTGAGAGACCATCTTTTGTCTAAGGGAATCGATAAGATAGACCTATTCGGTGATCGTTCAGAGGAAATTTGGGTCGCTGTTGAGCCCAAAATTTTACAGAAATTTGATTTAACCGTTGGTGATATTTCAGAACGAATTAGGGACCAGTCTCAAGATTTACCAGCTGGGGAAATTGCAGGTGGTGAGAGACAAGTGAGAAGTCTCGGACTAAGAAAAGAGGCGATCGATCTTGAAACGTTAGAAATAAAGTCGCTGCCTAGTGGGAGTAAAATGCTCCTCAAGGATATAGCAGCAGTTTCAGAACAATTTGAGGATGGACAGAAAAGGGCTTTCCGCAAAGGAGAGTTGGCAATAGAATTTGATATACGAAGAGCCACTAACAGCGATGCTCTAGACGCATCAGAAATAGTGCGATCGGAGCTGGATGAAATTCGCAGCTTTCTTCCCGCCAATTTAAAAATAGAAACCTATAATGTACAGTCCAACTTGATAAAGGAACGAATTAATTTGTTAGTTTCAAACGGGTTGGGCGGTTTGTTATTAGTGCTGATTATCTTGTTTCTTTTCATGAGTCCTCGGGTAGCAATGTGGGTGGCGATAGGTATTCCCGCTTCTATCTTGGCTGCTTTGGCCATCATGTGGGTAAGTGATCAAACCATTAACATGCTTAGTTTGTTCGGGATGATCATGGCCATCGGTATCGTTGTCGATGATGCCATCGTCGTAGGAGAACATGCAGACCACAGGTTCAAGACAGGATTAGGTCCTTTGGAAGCTGCAGTGGTTGGGGCTGAGAGGATGGCTGTACCAGTTTTAAGTGCTACCTTGACCACAATAGCCGCTTTTCTCCCTCTTTTTGTAATTTCTGGAATAATCGGCCAAATAATATCTGCGATCCCTTTTGTGGTTATAGCTGTTCTAATTGCTAGTTTAATTGAGTGCTTCCTAGTTCTCCCAGCCCACTTATCCTATGGTTTGGGGAGAGCTCAAAAAGAGTCAGGAAAATTTTGGCGTTTTCGTAATACAATTGATAATTCACTTATTAAATTTAGAGAAGAGCAATTCGAACCTCTCGTGAAGATAGCTGTTGAGAATCGGTATTTCACTGTATCAATAGCGGCGGTGGTTTTTATGATTTCTATCGGGAGCGTTGTGGGAGGCCATGTTGGATACCAATTTTTCCCCTCTCCAGAGCCGAATACCATATATGCGAACGTCCGTATGTTACCTGGTTCCACCCAGGAGGAGACTCGCTCCGCAGTCTTGGAAGTGGAAACCGTGTTATACGATGGGCTGAAAAAAGCAGGTCATAACCCAGAAGAATTAGTGGTAATGTCTTTGGGAAGAATCGGTACACTAGCCTCGACAGGGGGTTCTTTGTCTGCCGTCTCCAGCGATAGTCTGGGGGGGGTTGTGGTGGAACTTACGTCTTCCGAGTTTCGCCACATAAAATCTTCGGAAGTTATTGCAATATGGAGGGAAGAGACTGTGTGGCCATCGGGAGTGGAAAATTTGACTTTCGAAGCACAGCGGAGTGGCCCGCCAGGTGGAGACATGGATATAAGGCTCAGAACTAATGGTGGGGAAATAACTCTACTCAAGGAAGCGGCAGGAGAACTTGGTACTTTGCTAAGGCGTTACGACGGAGTATCAGACGTTGATGACAACATGCCTTTTGGCAAGCCAGAAATTCTTTTAGAGCTTAATGAAAGAGGGAGGGCTTTAGGCTTTTCAACTAGTTCCGTGGCGAGACAGGTGAGAGACCTAATAGATGGTTCCATATCAATTCGATTCCCCAGAGGGGAAGAGGAAGTCACCGTAAGGGTCCGACTGAAGAAGGACACAGTTGATAACTCGATCTTACAAAATGTTCTATTAAGATCATCTGACGGTAAGAAAATTCCCCTTAAAGAGATAGTAAATTTTAGCCACTCAAAAGGGTTTTCTCGAATAAAGAGGGAGGATGGTTTTAAGGAGATCGCGGTTTCCGCAGAGATGGATAGTTCAATTACTCGCTCTTCCTATGTTCAGCGAGCTTTACTCGATGACGGCCTTAGGAATATCGGTGATAGGTATGGCGTTGAGTGGGCTTTTGAAGGCAGGGCAAGGGAGCAGAGGGAGACTATGTCCGATATGATTCTAGGCGCCTCCCTTGGGTTTGCTCTAATTTATATAATCTTGGCTTGGGTTTTTTCAAGCTACTCAAGACCCTTTGTTGTTATGGCAATAGTACCGCTGGGTTTTGTGGGGGCGGTTTTAGGACACGGTGTTTTAGGTTTTGACCTGACAATTTTGAGTATTTTTGCGATTCTTGGATTATCAGGGATCATAATTAATGATTCGATAGTTCTAGTCACTACAATTAATGAGAGAGCGAAGGAGTCCTCATTGATCGAAGCTGTTGTGTCGGGTAGTGGGGACAGATTGCGAGCAGTCTTTCTCACTTCCGCTACTACTATTGGAGGGCTTACTCCACTTCTGTTTGAGACTAGCTTACAAGCTCAGTTTTTGATTCCAATGGCTATTACTCTCGTTTTTGGCATGGCGTTAGCTACCTTCATTGTATTGTTTATGGTGCCCTCCGTTGTGTTGATAGAAGAAGACATCAAGAAGGCTATAGATGGTGTATTCCAAAAAATTCAAAGATATTCTGCGAGAAATTTTGAGGGATCATGAGAGGCATTCTGAGAGATTAATACCTCTGGGCTACTATAATGCTCAGCCTTATTATCCGCTTCTAAGGCGTATCCGATTGGTTTGATATGACTACCAAGGTCTCTTCCCCACTGGATAGTTGCCTGGCCGTAGCGCTTCCTCTCATTTTCCCATCTCTTAAGAGCATCCTTTCTTTTTTTCGAATATAGTGCTTTGGCTAAAGTAGAGGCATCTTCGGCTGCCTTGGAAACCCCTAGGCCAACATGAGGTCTCGCGGTGAAAGCCGCATCTCCTATTAAAATAATTCTTCCATGGATTAATTTTTCGCAACTTACGTCAAACATGCCTTGAAGAAAAGGATGCTTCGTGAGGTTGATTAGCTTTTGAATTTGAGGGGCTAAGTAGAGACTAGCCTCCTGTTGCATATCTGTTATTAGGCTTTGCCTAATTAAGTGATGAGGTATGCCGTTTTCAAAATACCTCCCATCCCTATCTGTTAAATGATTTCTAAGCGAGGAGGCAGTCGCATGTCGGTACCATCCCCAATTATACCACCTTCTACCTTCTTCGATTGCATCGTTTTCTCCCGCAACTAAATAACCTAGCCAATGCCCAGCTGGGGCTAAACCAAAGGTGATGACGTTTGTTAGTTGTTTTCTTAGGTCTTGATCTATCAATTCTTCGTTTATTAAACCCCTCCAGGCAAAGTATCCAGCATATTCTGGTTGCGAAAGCGGTTCCACTATCTGTCTGACTGTGGAATTCATTCCGTCTGCTCCAATGAGCCAATCCGCTTCAATGGAAGATCCATTTTTAAATCGAAGGGCGAGTTTTTCTTTGTTGATTACATTCACTTCCAACAACTCATGCTCTGTTAGGTAGTCTGAATCAGCGATTTGAGCTCGAAGAAATCGGTATATCAATCCCCAAGACGACATGATCTGGCGCATATTTTGTTTTTCCGTTATCGCTCCTTCTCGACCAATAAGGACTCTGCCTTTGCTCTTTACCCCCATTTCCTGAGTAGGAGTAACGCCTGCACTTCTAAGAGCGTTATAGAGTTGATCATGAGTCGCAATGCCAGCGCCTCTGTTAGCCAAGGACTCCTTAGATCTCTCGAAAACTGTCACGTTAAATCCAAGTGCTTGCAGATTGATAGCAGCGAATAGGCCTGCCATCGACCCGCCTATAATCGCAACCCTTTCAAAGCTCTCTCTATTCATGATTTCTCATATCAATTCCAATCTAACTTGCTATGTTTATTATTACTTCCTTTTGTTTTACTCTCAATCTTTAAGGGGTCTGTAATATCTAGTTCACGAAGAGTGTTCATATTTTTTATGCAAGATAATAACCTAATTTTACATCACTATGATTTTTCTAATTTTTCTGAGAAAGTTCGTCTGGTGTTTGCGTTGAAACAGATTGGCTGGGATTCTGTAATAATTCCAAGTTATCTTCCAAAGCCAGATTATCTTCCCCTGACAGGAGGTTATAGAAGGACGCCGGCTTTGCAAGTAGGATCGGATATCTATTGTGATACTCGTTTGATTGTACGTTTTTTGGATGAGTTGTGTCCGAATCCTCCACTTTATCCATCCGGATTGACCTCGTCCGATCATGCGAAATATAAAATCATAGAAGATTGGGCCGAAACCAATTTCATGCGCCCTATTGCTTTGTTTATAACAGGTATGAATGCTCAGAGATTCTCTGAGAAGTTTCACCGAGACCGAGCGAATCTTCACGGGAAACCAATTCCCTCTGTTGAGCAAGTAAATTTGTCAGCATTCAAGTATGAAAAACAAGTCGACATATACATGGACTGGCTGAATTGTTTGCTTAAGGGTGGGCGTGATTTTGTTACAGGAGTGACCATATCTCTCACAGACATTGTTTTGTACGAAGGACCTTGGTTTCTCAAAAAAATTTCTGGAAATTGTGATTTTTTGAAAAATAGATTGGAGCTTAAGCATTGGTTTAAGAGGATGTCTGTGCTTTCTTTGCCGCCTCGTAATTCCTTCGAAGGCGAATATGCCCTGAATTTGGCTTTAAATACCCAACCAAAGAGTTTTTGTGAAGAAATTGATGTCGAGTATCGCATGGTGAAAGGGACTAAAGTAAAAGTGTCTGCATTAGGTGAGAACGCCTATTCAATTGGGAACCTCGTTCATCTAAATTCTGAAAAAATTTGCATTTCTGTGGAATCCAAAAGAACTGGGTTAGTACATGTTCATTTTCCGCGACAGGGTTATTCCGTGCGGGCGATTTAGGTGATTGCGCTAATATTCTACTATCCGATGCTACGTTATATCGGAAGTTGTAATTTTTTTACTTGTGTATAACTTGCTGTTTTCTATCAATTAAATCAAAAATATATCTTTATATATCAAATTAAGATTGGAATCTGATCGGTTTTAAAATTAAGATCAGGGCAGGATGAAAAAATTAAAAAGCATATTGCGTCGGTCTTGGGAAAGTTCCGATATGAAATATTAATAGGCAAATTATCGTGAATAAAACAGAAAAAGTACAAGTTGCAAAAGTCGATACTACTAGCGGCGAATATGAATTCCATGTCTTAGATGGAACATTGGGGCCTAGCGTTATAGATATCTCTTCTCTTTATGGAGATACCGGTCAGTTCACTTATGATCCTGGTTTTACCTCTACGGCTAGTTGCGAATCCAAAATTACCTACATAGACGGCGAGAAAGGAATACTGCTATATCGAGGATATCCTATCGATCAATTGGCTGAGCAAAGCAACTTTATTGAAACTGCTTATTTACTTTTAAACGGTGAGTTGCCGTCCTTAAACGATTATGAGGAATTTGAAAGAGCCATTACTAATCACACGATGGTCCATGAACAATTACGAAACTTTTATTACGGTTTTAGAAGCGATGCACATCCAATGGCCATCATGTGTGGCGTGGTAGGAGCACTCTCGGCTTTTTATCATGACTCGACTGATATTAATGATCCGTATCAGCGTATGGTTGCAGGTCGAAGACTGATAGCGAAAATGCCCACAATTGCTGCTATGGCTTTTAAATTTTCCTTAGGTCAGCCATTTGTCTACCCTGATAACGAGCTCGATTACACTGCAAATTTTCTAAACATGTGCTTCGCTTTGCCGGCTTTAAAGCATAAAGTCTCTCCGACTCTGGCTCGGGCCTTAGATAAAATTTTTATCTTACACGCTGATCATGAGCAGAACGCTTCCACTTCCACTGTTCGTTTGGCTAGTTCATCTGGGGCAAATCCTTTCGCAGCGATTGCGGCGGGGATTGCTTGTCTCTGGGGTCCGGCGCACGGTGGAGCTAATGAAGCTGCGCTGAATATGCTTATGGAGATTGGTACGGCTGACAAAATACCTGAGTTTATTAAACGAGCTAAGGATAAAAATGACCCCTTCAGATTAATGGGTTTTGGCCATAGGGTTTACAAAAATTATGACCCCAGGGCCAAGGTGATGCAACAGACATGTCATGAGGTCTTGGCGGAGTTGGGCATAAAGGACGATCCGTTATTGGAAGTTGCCTTAGAATTAGAAAAGATTGCTCTTAACGATGATTATTTCGTCGAAAAGCAACTTTATCCTAACATTGATTTTTATTCCGGTATTACTCTTAAAGCTATGGGTTTTCCGACGACTATGTTTACGGCTTTGTTTGCATTAGCCCGTACTGTTGGTTGGGTTGCCCAGTGGAATGAAATGATAGAGGATCCCAGTCAACGAATAGGGCGACCGAGGCAACTATATACAGGGTATGCGGAGCGCACCTATAAAAAACGTTCAGAACGCTAAGGCAAAATAGTAAGTGTCTGAGGATTGCAGTAAAAAAAATTTGAAAGATGCTTACTTAGAAGACTATAGGGAAGGGCTAGTTCTTGAATACGGGCCCGTTCTTATTGAAAAAGAAGATATAGTAAAATTTGCTGAAGAATTTGACCCTCAGTATTTCCATGTAAATGAGGTGTTAGCAGAGGATAGTCAATTCGGAGGATTAATAGCTAGCGGTTGGCACACCTGTTCGGTTATGATGCGATTATTGGTTGACAATTTTATTTCTAAACGCTCAAGTTTGGGCTCTCCGGGAGTAGAAAAAATACGCTGGATTCAACCTGTTAGACCTAATGATAGTCTGAAGCTTAAGCTCGAGATAATAGAGAATAGACTCTCTAAAACCAAGCCGGATAGAGGCCTTGTGCGATCGAAAATTGAAATGTTTAACCAGCGTGACGCTTTGGTTCTTCAAATGGAAACCATCGGTTTCTTTTTGTCGAAGAGCCTCTCTGCTTGAACTGAAGTTCTCCTTCTAAAATACCACAACAGTTCTAGCTTCAATACTTTCTCTGGGAGTAAAAGTTTTTGGTAAGTCCGGATTCAAGAATCCAGTATGTCCAGTGAAGCAGGCTCGGCCATCATCTGCGGAATCATAACACTTGAGTAAGATTACCTCGGAAGACTTCATCTTCGGAACATAAAACCATCTATGTTTGGGATTATATTTAAAAGAGTATATTTCTCCCGTTAAAGTTGGTGTTGTTAAATTATCCTCTTGGAAATGCTCAATTTTTGTGGCGACGAAATCTTCTAATTCGGTAGTCTGAGCGTCGCATATTGCAAGAGGCATGTCTACCACTGGTTCTATTATTGGTCGCCAAAAGTTCACAAGTGCACATCTTCTGGATATAAGGTCTAAATATCCTCTATCTTTGAGGACTTCTGCAATCCTTCTCGGTCCAGAAGATAGAGTGTAGTCGTTATGAGCGCCCTCAACTGGCTCCCTAACCCCCTCTTGGCCAGCATCGGCCTTCACTTGACTGCGAACATTATGGTCAAACATTATTACCTTATGAGCGGACAAGATCTCTTCCATTTTGCGTTCAACTTCAGGGTAGTATTTTTCAACTACTTCAGTGTTGTCGTAAAAATTGTTTATTTTACTGGGGGCTTTGTGTACTTCAAATCCCGCAACATCTAGACTCAACTGACCCCAGAGTTCGCGACAGTCAAATATTTTTACCTTATGTTTTACTTCGGGCACTTGTTCTGTCGATCCGAATAGTTTTGGATAAACTCGAATTGTGGGTGGGGTTGACGTTTCAACAAATGACAGAGCTGTCTCCACATATTTTAGATTTGTAAAATTCGCTTGGTCCAATGTCTTTTCCCAATTTTTTCTATTTTGTTGCTTGCCTATGGCTAAACTCTAATACTTAATGATGTACAATAAAGCTAATTATTATCAGATTCAATGAGGATGTTTAACAGTGGATAAAAATGATTTGCTAAACCAAAAGATTAACTGGAAGCCTTTTGGTGACTACAAAGGTTTTCGCTATGCTCTACTAAACGTTGATATGAAGAAAAAACTAATTGACTTGCTTTTCCAATTTGATGCAAATCAGCAATGCTTTTATCATCGTCACTATCATCCTACATTTACACTCGTTCTTTACGGAGAGCACCATGTTTTTGAAAATAATAAAAATGGAGGGCTGGACCGTCAAGTAAAAAAAGCTGGTGAGTTTGCTATGTCAACCGGTGAAGAGACGCATATAGAGGGAGGAGGAGAAATAGGTTGTACAATTTACCAAAATGTAAGAGCAAATTCTGATTTAGTATATAGCGTTTTGAATGATGACTTGTCGTTAAAGTTAGACGTTTCGATTCAACATTTCTACCAGGACTTTTTAAAAGATGCTGCGTGAAGTCTAGAAAATACCTGTATTGTGAAGATGGAACTTAGTACTGGAACTCAACTATTAAAGTGCTGCGTGGAAGAGGGCGTGGCAACATTGATCCTTAATAATCCCAAAAAGCGCAATGCTCTTTCGGATGAATTGACGCCTGCCCTGAGGGAAACCCTAGTTCAGCTGGAACACGAAGATAAGGTTCGCTGCCTTATAATTACCGGTTCCGGAGAGTCGTTTTGTTCCGGTGGGGATGTGAGTAGTATGGAAGACATGGGAGGTACTCCTCATGAGAAAGTGGAAGTATTGAGGATGCGGCAAAGGACCTTGACTCTACGCCTATACAATTTAAAAAAGCCCACAATAGCGGCTCTTCCTGGGCCTGCCGCTGGTGCTGGCCTAGCACTTGCGTTGGCCTGCGATTTTCGCTATGCCGTGAAAGACACATTCGTGACAACTGGATATGGCAGGATAGGTTTATCGGGTGATTATGGGGGCACATGGTTGTTAGCTAATCTGACTAATGTTTCGATCGCTAAGGAGATGTATTTTTCTTGTCGAAAAGTGGGTTCTGAAGAGTGCTATAAGCTCGGGATTTTTAATGACGTATTTGAAAAAGATGTGTTCGAAACGAGGGTAATAAAAATCGCCAAAAATCTAGCCCAGATGGCACCTATTGCACTCGCTAATATGAAGCATAATTTGAACTCTGTGCCTAAATCGACTTTGTCGGAGTCGTTAGACTTAGAGGCCGAAAATTTATATCAATGTGTGGCGACCGAGGATCACAAAAATGCTGTTAGGGCGTTTTTAGAAAAGAGAACGCCTGAATTTAAAGGTTACTGATAAATATCAGTCGTTTTATAGTAATGAGTAGAAAGCTGGCAAGTATAAGTGAATTTGTAGTAGATGCTATAACCTATTTTTCTAGTGCGCGACAAAAGAGTAAGACTCTTGCGCGATTAATGAAAGGTCTATCAGAGCGGTCCTACGGTGTCATTAAGTGTAATAAGGGGCAGCTTCTGTTGAATAAACTCAGAAGTCCTCATGCGGCTAGTGCTGCTGAGCACTTCTTTGTCGATGAGCCCGAGACTCTCAAATGGATTGATGGTTTTGAGAACGGTCAAACTTTTTTTGATATCGGTGCTGGGGTCGGCGTCTACTCTTTGTACGCCGCGTTAAATCCAACTTTGAAGGTTTTCTCTTTTGAACCTAATGGATTTAGCTTTGGTTTATTTCTTGAACATATACGTATCAACAATTTGTCCAAACAAATAAGCCCCTTTTGTGTGGCTTTAGGCCAAAAAACAGAAGTAGAGACTCTTCTATTCAACCAAGTTTCGGAAGGGGCGGGAGGAAGTACCTTCGATAAAGAATTTCAGGAGCGTCACAAAAAGAAGCCTGTATTTTCACAGTCTGTAATTAGTTTCTCGGTTGACGAGTTCATAGAACTTTTTAAAATTACTACACCTACCCATATCAAGATTGACGTGGACGGGTTAGAGCCCGCAATTATCTCGGGAGCAAAGAAAACGCTAACGGAGGTGCAATCAATAATGGTTGAAGTAGAGTTAGGTAACCTGGATAGAAAAGAAGAAAGGCTTGATTTGCCTTTAAGAGAATTAGGGTTTGAAGAGAGCGATCAATTTAAGGATACCGGATCCGGTAGGAATCGCCTATACCGCAAAATGGGCTCTTAAAGAAGTGCTTAAAATTCCACACATTTTCCTTCAAAACCGGCAAGAACACATTGGAAACCAGAAGGGCAGTCTGTAGACACAATGCAGGTACCCCTAATCTCTTTGTTGGGCAAGTTTTCTTCAATTATTTGTGTCGGATCTCCTAACCACTTGATTGCTCTATCCCTAATCTCGCCGGTGATAGGCTTCCTTTCAACCGGTTCCTCCGAACGGTTTTTAATTGAAGAATAACAAATTCCACTTGCACGCTTTTCCCTCTTGAAGCAGGTTTCTCCCAAACGGCAATCCCCATCATCCATACAAGCGAAGCTGAAATTCGGTATAGTTACTATAAAAAAAAATAAGAAGAATGGTGCGAAAATTGTTTTTCTCATAGTGATAGGCGATTTTGAAGGTTTAAATTCAGTTCTTTGTAGGAGTTCCATAGCCTCCTCCTCCCGGAGTCTCTAGCCATAGTATATCTCCTTTGTCTAAACTCGTCTGATCAATTCCTTTGAGGTTTATAATTTTACCATTCTCACGGATCACTCGATTACTTCCAATGGTTCCATTATCTCCACCATTGATTCCACAAGGTGGGTTTAATCGATGACTAGATAGTAATGAAACCTGCATTTTTTCAAGGAACAAAATTTTTCGAGATACACCGTTTCCCCCAGTATATTGTCCTGAGCCGCCACTTCCTACCCGTATTGAGAAATCTTGGATCATTACGGGAAATCTAATTTCTAGAATCTCGGGATCTGTTAGTCTCGAGTTTGTCATATGGCTGTGAACTGCATCGCAACCATCAAAATCTGATCCTGCGCCAGTTCCACCGCAAATTGTTTCGTAGTACTGATACTTTTCATTACCAAAAGTCAAATTATTCATCGTTCCCTGAGAAGAGGCCATCTTATCAAGTGCTCCGTATAGACAGTCCACTATATTCTGAGACGTTTCTACGTTCCCTGCTACAACGGCTGCCGGCGCTCTAGGGTTAAGGAAGCAGTCCGTTGGCACTTTAATTTTAACTCGTCTGAGGCAGCCCTCGTTAAGTGGTATTTCTTTCTCCACGAGGGTACGAAGGACATAAAGGATGCTAGCTTGAGTGATGGCGATTGGTGCGTTTAGGTTATTTTGGGTTTGTTTGCTCGTTCCACAAAAATCGACTGTTATCGATAGCTTGCTCTTATTTACCAGAATCCTAGCGTGTATTTTTTCTCCACTATCAAGGGTTTTCTGGTAGCTTCCAGAATCTAGAGATTTTATAAGATGGATGATTGCTTTTTCTCCTTGCTCCTTTAGCTTTTCCGTATATTTACGTACTTGTTCGAGGCCGTAGTCGCTAGCAAGCGCTAAAAGTTGGTCGGATCCTTTTTTATTTGCAGCAACCGAAGCTCTTAGGTCGGCTATGTTGTTATCGATATTTCGAGAGGGATGTTGGTGGTTTAGGAGTCTTGAGCGAATCAACTCTTCTTGAAATTTCCCCTTGCTGACTATTTTTATATTTTCGAGAAGTACTCCCTCTTGCTCTATTCGAGTACTATTGGCCGGCATCGAGCCAGGTGTGATCCCGCCTATGTCGGCATGGTGACCTCTTGAGCCAAGGAAAAATAGTGGTTTTTTTTGGTTATCTACAAACAGCGGAGTTATTACCGTAACGTCAGGTAAATGGGTTCCTCCCTGAAAGGGATCGTTCGTTGCATATACGTCTCCTGGACTCATCTTGCTACTAAATTCTTTGATTATGTTCTTAACGCTTTCGCTCATCGACCCTAAGTGGACTGGAATATGTGGAGCATTTGCCAGTAAACAACCATTCTCGTCAAACACTGCGCAAGACAGGTCCAGACGTTCTTTAATATTGACAGAGCGCGAAGTCTTCTGAAAAACGATACCCATTTGATCAGCAATAGTCATTAATTGATTCGAGAAAAGCTCTATCTGTATGGTGTCATAGGAATTAGGTGATTGAACATTTTTCTCGAGATCTCTTTCGAGAATGAAACAGCATTCTTTTGTTTTTCTAATGCTCCATGCGCGCTCTACAACTATTGT
Organism: uncultured Pseudomonadota bacterium; assembly: GCA_902551695.1. Taxonomy (GTDB): domain Bacteria; phylum Pseudomonadota; class Gammaproteobacteria; genus TMED69. Next base: position 24,393 of record CACDEI010000004.1, on the reverse strand, counting down.
GTTTGTGTTATTGATAACGACTAGAGGTCCTGTGATTGGCTTATTTCCAGCCTGAATCGCTTCGTCGGAGTAAAACGTAATGATTTCTTCTTGTCCTCCTAAAAAAACTTTATGTTCACCAATTGTTTTGGGCTCAGCTTTGAGTTCAACAGGAAAGGATTCATCCTCTTTGTTCTCTTGGCCTATCGTCTCTACCAATACAGAGGCGATAATTATTGTTGAATCTTTTTCAAGAAAACCATATCTCTCGTTATATTTTTTTTCGAATTGAGAGTTCATTTCTCTGTAACTAGCGAGAGTTACTTCCAAGGAATCGTCTGTGCCTTCATATTTTAATCTAAAGCTTATTAGCGTTTCTTGATTTTCCTCTGCTATTCCTTGTTCTAGTAATTTTTTTGATAATTGTTTTTTAACCTCTAGCACACGTGTTCTTGTTCGTTGGAGCGCGTTTTCTGAGAATTGAATGTTAATCGTCTCTTCTTTTATTTCTGCAATTTTCGCACAGCCCACACCAACAGCAGATAGTAGGCTAGCATTCTCATCAATTAGGATAGTAGAAATGCCTAAAGCATCCGCTACCTGACAAGCGTGTTGGCCAGCAGCTCCTCCAAAACAATTCAGGACGTAATTCGATAAGTCTATACCCTTTTGCGTAGATATCTTTCGTATAGCATCGGCCATTTTCGAGACAGCTATATGAATGAACCCTTCAGCAACGTCCTCGCTGCTCATATCGGTATCGCTTGAGTCATTAATAGCTTTTGTTAAGCTTTCGAACTTTTTTATTACTTCAGCGGTATCTATTTCCTGTTTATTGTCAACACCAAATGTTTTTGGAAAATAACCCGGTCGTATTTTTCCTAGAAGCACATTACAGTCGGTAACAGTAAGAGGACCTCCTTTCTTGTAGCAGGCTGGGCCAGGATTTGAACCGGCTGATTCAGGGCCAACGCGCATATTAACTCCATCAAAATCAACTACAGAACCTCCCCCTGCGGCTACAGTCTCTATTGCCATCATAGGAATGTTCAACTTGACGCCATTTACTTCGTTTTCGAATTGCCTCTCATATTGCCCAGCATAGTGACATACATCCGTAGATGTTCCCCCCATATCGAAACCGATGACGCTTTTTCTACTGTTTTTCTCCGCGGTCCGAGCCGTCCCTACAACACCTCCCGCAGGACCGGACAACACACTATTTTTTCCACTAAATAAATGGGCCGAAACTAAACCTCCATGTGATTGCATAAACTCAATCGAAACCTCGGGCAGCCTTTTCGATAACTTTGAAATGTAAGTACGAAGAATTGGTGTTAAATAGGCATCAACACATGTGGTCTCACCCCTCGATACGAACCTGACTGTTTTAGCCACTTTGTGAGAGAGTGAGATATGTTCAAAGCCGACTTTCTTAGCAATCTTTTCCACCAGTAACTCGTTCGAAGGGTTCAAGTAACTATGCATGAATACAACAGCAGCAGAAGTGATTCCTTTTTCACGAGTCACTTTAAGTTTTTGAGATAGGGCATTTACATCGATACTGCTAAGAATTTCCCCATTAGAATTTATTCTCTCATCGACTTCTATTATTTCCTTAAAGAGTATCCTCTTAGGTCTTATTTTCAGTGAAAATAAGTCAGGTCGGTTTTGATACCCGATTTTTAAGGCATCTTTGAAACCCATTGTGGTAACTAGCACAATGGGCTCCCCCTTGAGTTCTAAAAGGGCATTGGTGCCTATTGTAGTGCCGATTTTTATTTTTCCGATTGACTCGGTCGGTAACCTCTCTGCTCTAGAAATATTTAAAATCCTCCTAATACCCTCCACGGTCGAATCTGTGTAGTTTTTTGGATTATTAGAGAGTAGTTTTTTGTAGACCTTTTCACCTTGAGGATTTATTCCAATTATATCGGTGAATGTTCCGCCTCTATCACACCAAAATTCCCACTTTTTGGTGTTAGCTTCACTTAATGAATTTGTTTCCTTTTTCATTTTCTGGGCGATGCTTATTTTAATCGATTGCCCAAGAAAGGGATCTTTTAACTGCGCGATACCATGTGCTTTGAGCTGACTCTTTCATGGCTTGGGTAATCTTAGGTTTAAATATTTTGGGTTCAGAAGCTATTACAGGGATCTCTTGTTTATTCTTATGTAGCTTAATACCAAGACTGGAGACCATGGCAGCTCCTAAGGCTGTAGTTTCTTTATGAGCAGAGCGATACACTGGCCTTTGAAGATAATCAGCTTGAATTTGCATGAGGAGATTATTTTCCACCGCTCCCCCGTCGACTCGAATGAAGTCTATTTCTATTTCGGCAGTTTCCGACATCAAATCTATGACGTCATTTACCTGCCATGCTATGGCATCTAAAACAGATCGAGCAATATGGTTTTTGTTCGTGTCCCTCGTTAGCCCAATGATAATTCCACGGGCATGTGGATCCCAATGAGGAGCGCCAAGACCTGTGAATGCCGGCACCAATACCACCCCATTTGCATCTTCAACTTTTTCGGCGAGTTCTTCTATTTCTTCCGAGCGATCTATTATCCCTAGACCATCTCTTAGCCATTGAACTGTAGAACCTCCCATAAATATACTTGCTTCCAGAGCATACTCAGTGCTAATTCCGTCACTGAATGCGATGGTAGTTAGTAAGCCCGATGATGTTGTTTTGGCTTCATCACCTGTGTTTATAAGAGTAAAGCATCCGGTTCCATATGTGCATTTGGTTGAGCCCCTCTGAAAACATCTTTGTCCAAAGAAAGCAGCTTGCTGATCACCCATAACGCCTGAAATCGGAATATTTTTTGAAGATATTAAGGAAGTTTCTCCGAAAAATCCCGTGGAGGGCTTTACTGTAGGAAGTATTTCTCTTGGGACATCCCAAATGTTCAGCAATTCATCATCCCAAGCCAATGTTTTAATGTTAAATAACATTGTTCTAGAGGCATTAGTCGGATCTGTATAGTGAACTTTACCTTGGGTTAGGTTCCAGATTAACCAGGAATCGACTGTTCCAAAAGCAATCTTTCCAGCTTTTGCCTCTTCCTCAAGCCCCGGTGTGTTTCTCATTAGCCAATTAATCTTTGATGCTGAGAAATAAGGATCCAAGATTAACCCTGTACTATTGTAAATCAATTGAGCGTGGCCTGTCTTAGACACTTTTTCACAGATTGTTGCGGTTCTTCTATCTTGCCAAACAATAGCATTCCCAATGGGTCTTCCTGTGTCGCGGTTCCAGAGAATAGTTGTTTCTCTTTGGTTGGTTACACCGATTCCAGCAATAGATGTTTCGGCTACTCCACTCTTATCAACGACCCTTTTAGCAACCTGTAGTTGTTTTGTGATCATTTCTACAGGATCTTGTTCTACCCATCCCGACTTTGGGTAGAATACGCTTATCTCCATTTCATCTGTTGATACTGGTCGCATCGCTTCATCGAATAGCACAGCTCGAACATTAGTAGTCCCTAAATCTAGTGCCAGTATGTGTTTCATCTCGTTTGCTCTTCTGCCAATGCGTGTTGGACAAAATACTTTGGATTATCAGTAAAGATACCATCTACCCCACAGGCTAGACATAGTTCATAATCCTTTAAATTATTTACCGTAAACGCATAGACGCGAAGCTTGTTTTTGTGGGCATATTTTATGTTGTGTTTGTTAATATCACTCATAGGAACATGTACATCTTGTGCGTTGTAAAATTTTGCTCTTTGAATGGCGGAAAAAAAATCATCTTTATAAAGTATAGCTAATTTCCATTTATCTGGATAACGCGAAAGTTCTTTCGTTATTTCAATATTGAAAGACGATACGATAATATTTTTCTTGTATTGGCCGCTAGTAAATCGAAGGTGACTGTCTAATATCTGTGATACTTCTTCTGCTATCCCGGGTTCTTTAAATTCAAGAATTAATTCCTTGATAGGTTTTTGTAGACAGAGAATTTCTTGGAGTAGCGGTATTTTATCGCCATTCAGGCAGCGTAAAAATCTAATGGATTTTGATGAGAATTTTTTATAATGCCCGTTACCGTTTGTGGTTCTATTCACGGTTTCATCATGTAAGATGATGATATTATTCTCGACTGCGCGTAAATCAACCTCTATCCCATCGGCCTTATCATTGAGCGCTTTCGTTATGGCTCGTAGGGTGTTTTCACCATCATTAAAGTTGCTTCCTCGATGCCCAATGATGTTCACAGCTGGTTTTCCACGTTTGGTACAAGACAATCAATCATATCGGTCAACCTTAACCTAAAATTAGTTTTTATTTGGTATTTTTTCTGTATAAATCAATTAAAATATAAAAATGAAATGGATTTTTGGTTATGGCTCACTACTTTGGAGGCCTGGTTTTGATTTTGAGGTAAAGAAGGCTGCTTCGATTTTTGGCTGGGAGAGGCGGATTTGGCATTCCTCCATAGATCACAGAGGGACAGAGAGTTTTCCAGGGCGAGTTGCCACGATTGTGCCTGTAGTGGGTGGAGTGTGTGAAGGGGTTGCCTACGGAGTTGTCGATGCTAAATGGAGTGATACCCTTAGCTACTTAGATGATCGGGAGAAGGCAGGTTACAAAAGAAAATATGTTTTGAGTGATGTAGAAGGAATGGGCTCAAAAAGTGTGGTCACCTATGTAAGTCGCCCCTTTAATAAGTGGGTTTCTGAAAGGGAGACTGATCGTGAGCTTATTAATCGTATTGTAAATGCGAAAGGAGAGAGTGGGCGGAACATTGACTATCTGATGAGGTTAGATAGAACCTTAGTAGACCTTGAGATAGTGGATGCCCATATCGGGCGCCTAGTGCGATTGGTGTGTTAGAGCCAAATATCAGGAGAAAATTAGTGTCTGCATTCAAGTATTATATAGGAATAGATTATTCGGGCGCAAAAGCTCCGGTATCTAGGTTGGCCCAACTGCAGGTATACGAATCGAAAGTGAACTCAGTGCCTAAAAGAGTTGAACCTTATGACAAAGGTGCAAAGAACTGGTGCCGTAAGGAAGTGGCAAAGTATGTCAGTGAGTTACTGATTGGCAAATCAAATGTAATAATTGGTATTGACCACGGATTTTCTTTTCCCAAAAGCTATTTTGAGAAATATAGGATAAAAACTTGGGATGGTTTTCTCACTTATTTTGCGAATGAATGGCAAACAGAAAGAGATCATATGTATGTAGATTTTGCCCGTAAAAAAAATAGTGTAGGTGGAAAAAATACAGATTACAGATTGTGCGAATGTTGGGCTTCAGGAGCCAAGAGTGTTTTTCATTTTGACGTGCAAGGTTCTGTTGCTAAGTCTACGCATGCCGGCCTGCCATGGATAAAAGCGCTAAGAAGTGATCCTGAGATAAGATCAAAAACTCATTTTTGGCCTTTTGACGGATTTGATGTTCCCGAAGATAAATCGGTTGTTGTCGAAGTATTTCCGACACTTTTTAGGCGTCGATTTAACCGAGAGGAAAGGACGGCCGATCAGCAAGATGCTTATGTGGTTTCTGCTTGGTTAAGGGATATGGATCGTCGAGGAGCAATTCTTGATTATTTCAATCCTCCATTAACCTTGCCTGAGAGGCAGCAGGTTAGGTTAGAGGGCTGGGTTTTTGGTGTGAGATAGTTAATGGGTAAAACTAGTTGATTTATTTCCCAGTAAAACATTGTCTGACTTGAGTACGGTTGGCTATGTTGGCATCGTCGCTACAAATTGTCCCGCCCGTTATACACTCTCGCGATGCTTGGTCAATACTTAAGGTTCCACACGTGTCATTAGCCTGGTTTCCCTGTGGCGTTGCAGTGATAGTGTACGTGATAGGTGTGGCTATGCTGCTTAAGAGATAGTTGACAGTCATCCCACCGCCAGCAGCAGCCTTAGGTGATGTTGTAATCGGTGGTGCCGCTATGCCAGTGTCGTCGTAACTTCCGAAGACAGTAAATTGTCGCTCCATCCATTGCGATAGTTCCAACATATTGGAGATGGCTTCACTTCTATTGGTTCGCATTCCATAGGCTTGATAATTTGGGATAGCCACGGACAAGACGATCGCTACTATAGCAACAACTATCATCAGTTCTATTAGCGTAAAGCCTCGGTATTTTGCGCCCTCCATACGACTAGAATTTCTAGTCGAGAAGCATCGTTGATCTTTCTTTTTTATTATCATTTCTTTGCTTTGTTGTTTTTTATTCATTAAATTGATGGATAGAAGAAGCTGTTAATTCACCTTTTTCATAGGCAACATCAACTCTAATTTCAGAGCCAATTTTCAAGTCTTGGAACGAGAGGGGAACAGAGCTATTTTCCCTAGTAAAAGATGTCTGGGATTTAATTAGAATAGATTGGTCTCTGATCACAATCCTCCTTTCATTTTTTTCTATTAAGGATATGGTGCCTTCGAGAAAAATATTTTCTAAGCCTAATGAAGGTTGAATGCCTGCCCCTGATAAACGTTCTTTAGTTAGACTCATTTTTTCCTTTTCAGATGCTAGAGAAGTGATGCTATAAGAGATCAAAAAGAAAAAAAGAAAAATCATTTTTTTGTATTTCATGACTAAACCCCTACTGTAACTGACGCCAAGATTGTCTTCCTAAACTAGTACTCGCGCCGGTCACAGTACTAACGGTGGGATTAACCGATTGTGTGGAGGATTGGATCACGTAACTTTCGGTTGCATCGCCGCTCGATATTACGGTTACCGCCGAGACCGACTGTTCTCCCACCCGACCCGATACCGCCAAGCCACTGCTAGGATCGTTATCGGAGCTATCTATTGTGCCATCATTATTTAGATCGAACACTGCAAATGATGTGCGAGATCCTGTAAGGGCATCAATTGCCATCAACGCCGACGATCCACCCACGCTTTGACATGATCCTCCAGGAACGAAGGTATTAAATAGCAGGAGTGCACTAGTTTGCGCAGTTCGTATTTGAGGGTCTGCTATTACTCTTTCTCCGGCTGGTCCGACGCTTCCTACTACTAAATCCATATACCAACCATTTTGACTTGAGTAGTCAACACTGTTATTTGAAGTGATCCTTATTTTTGATGTCTCTGTACCTATCGTTTGGCTACTCTCACTAAGTATTGACTGAGGTTGTAATATGGAGTTTGGTTGTCCATTAGGTGGTAGAGCCCTGCTCGTAACTGAAGAAACTGGTGAGCCGTTATCTCTTATTCCATAAAACGAATTGACTGCTACGCCTCCTTCAGACCCACTATCTACAATTTCATCGCCTTGAGAGAAGAACTTTCCCGTTCCAAATAAAATGAGAAAACCACCTTGAGGGTGGCTAGCGATTATTGGTTTCGTTGTTATAGGCTGGGCGGTACCAGATGGGGAAACTGCTTTGTAAAGTGGAATATTAGCCATTGCAACAGTCCAAGAATCTGCACTGCTTGAAGATAGGTCAAATTTCCATAGGTTCCCTTTCAAATCGCCCGCATAGGCCGAGTCGGCAATGAAGTCGCCATTTGTGTCTACAACTAAGGGTGTGCCCAGCCCATTATTTCCCTCTTCTCCTGTGGAGCCTGCGACAATTTTTTTCAATAACGTACCGCTAGCTAGATCAATAATGAAAAGCTCTGGCTTTTCAGAGGAACTGTTATACCCATTGCCAATAACCACGACCCAAGAACCGTTATTAAGTCGAGCGATTTGAGGTTTGCCGATAACTTTGCCCATTTCGGGGTCCGCAAACTCCCATAAAATGTTACTCGTCGTAGGCGAGCTGATATTAGCAGTGTCAATAGCAAATATCGTATTCCCGCCTCTTCCTAGAGTTCCGACAACAACATTCTTCCAAACGCTTCCTATAAAAGCGTCACTCGCGGTTAAAACTCCATCGACATAAAAGTCATGATCATAGGTGGGATCGGTAAGTGAGGAGAGTTTTCCAAAAACCCCTTCCGGTACGTAGGCCATTACTTCTTCTCCACTGTTAGCGTCAAAGACGTGTAACATCCCATCGTTGCTGCCAACAAAAACGGTATCAGTTATTCCTGATTTGGTGGCGAGATGAGTATTATAAGAACCTCCTTCTAAACCGGGGAGTTGATCAAATGGGGCGCTGGCTTGTGCGCCAGTAATAGCTACCGGTGTTGAATGAACAATGTCTCCCAAAAGGGAGTTTCGGTTTCTCATTGTGCCACCTTGTGCTAATTCCAGAGATCTCTTGCCTCTGATGTAGTTGACTATATTTTCAGCATCAGGCCCTATAGTGGTTTTTTGGCTTGAAGATAGCTGACTAAATTGGAATTCGATGCCACTTGGCGAGGATGCACTTTTATCGAAACTGAAAATTTTTCTGCTGCTTTCTATGGGAATTAGAAGTGAGGCTTCCCATTGAGCTGCTCCAATCACGCCCTCTGTATTGATTGGGAAGGCAGAAAATGTACCCGACCAGTCCTCGCTATTGAAGGTGCCCTGAAATATAAGTGCATCAGTTTTTACTGATTGCGAGGTTGAGGCAGCAGCCGAAGCAGACCCGGTACGACTACCAATGTCGGCTAAAGCCGCAGACAGTGTGTCAATCAGTTGTTGTGGATTTTGACCAGGAAGATATAGCCCTCGCGCGTTAAAAGCTGCATGCTGCATATCGTCTACGGTGGTCTCTGAATCGGCCGCTGGCGTTGGCCAAGGAGGAGGAGGAGTAGAAGGATCATGATTTGCAGGTATGCCACTTAAGGTTCCATTTAGGCCGTAGGAGACCGTATAGGTGACTAAGTGTTGTGCCGAATTCTCGTCAACGCCTGTGATCGTCGGCACATTATTTTCCAGTGTGGTAGATAAGTCCTTTTCATAATATTTCATTGCGACATCGGCTAGTGTTGGAAAGACAAGGTCGCCATGAGGACCACCGTCGAAATCACTATTTCCATCTCCGTCTTCATTCCCTATGTCAGAAGGATTTGCCCCGTTCCAGAAGCCATCTGAGAAAAGTACATTAAAATTCTGCTGGCACTCCCCACCCTCACTTTGTGAAAGAATTGGGCTGGCATTATCAAAACCCAAGGCCGAATGTGAAGCGCTATCGGTGGTATCAAAGTATCTTCCAACATCTCTTAATGTGGTTCTAAGGGGTGTAACACCTGAGGGCGTTATCTGAAAAAGATTTGCCATAAGATTATTTTTATTGCTTGGGTTCGTCATATCGGTGATCGCTGTTCCGACACCATTATTGTTTTGCAGAGTGGCAAGGCCCATTCTCGCTTGGGAAGTCGTAATTAATTGTGACATGGCTCTCTTCATTACGTATTCGCGTTTTCTATAGTAGGTAAACCAATTCGCGTAGTTGGTTTGTTCTGAAGAGCTCAGGTCGTCCACTCTGAAGAATCGTGAATCTCCACTGGATTCAATAAAATCAAATCGATCGCGATAAAAAGTGGCAGTTACTGGTGCACTTAAACATTCACAAAGTTGCATTTCACCGTCAGGACTTCTTGCTTGGGAGATGGAATTAAAAGCGTTATTCCAGGCGAGGTCAGTGCGGCACGAACCATTATCAACAAACGTGCTGTACCAGGCAGGTCTATTAGAAAATTGGCCGATTCTTTCGTCAAAGATGTTCAGTAAATTGGTGCTTCCTTCCGCGGGATTGAATGGATTATTTAAGGCCGACGAGATGCTCTGATCAGCATAAGCCACGCTGGAATTATTCACTCCTGACCACGGTGTATAAGTTTGAGCTGGGTCATAGGTCATTAGGTTGTAGGCGGGACATAGGTCCAGATCCATAAACCACTCGTCAGGGGAGAGATCGATGAGCCTGAGCTGAGAGAGACCTAATACAGCTCCGAAAATAGAATTGAAGGGAATGAGAGACTCAAGGGCCGCATTTGCCTCATCGGTGTTTAATACCTCAGAGTCCATAGAGCCGGAGTCGTCCAAAGCGAAAAAGATATTTGCTTGGACGTCGTTGGCCAAAAATAATGGTTTAGGAGGGATAGTAAAAACAGCAAATGCGTTTTTGATTAAAAATAGTGAGAAGAGTGTTAACAATACAACGAAGTGCTTTACGCTACCTCGAGGAAACAAAATTTTTTTCATAATGTAGGTCTCATTGGAACTTTCTGCTGTACATTTTTGATTCTCATTTTCTCGATAGGAGAGTAGATTGGACCATGGAGTTAGTTTGAGTATTTAAGCCAGAACCTTGTGCTGTGACTCTATAGTTGTAGCGCCAACAATCTTGATTTGCACTAGCGTCTACATCCAGAGCACAGTTGTCATCCCGTGGGACGGCGCCGGTTAATTCCATAATATAGCTGGGCTGTTGGTTAACGCCAGTAACTGTACCTGGAGTTAGCGTTACCCACGAAGCTAGTAGGCTGCTATCAAGCCAAACAGGCGAGGTTGGGTTAGGGGCGAAGAGTCCAGATACCCCGAATGCTGATCCGAGCGGCAGATTGTCTGCAACTGACTCACCTGTTCTGAGGGCCGCTTCGCTACTATCAAAAGATATTTGCTTACTGCGCGTAAAACCAGTCAATCGCTCTTCGACAACCGTGGTTTTCATCGCGGCTGTTCCCAGGATAGTCAAAATCAGTAACACTACAAGCGATATTATTAATACCATCCCTCTTTCTTGTGTGTTTTTCATATCAGGGCACTCTGTTGCGTAATCCGACAGTAGTGAAAAATTGTAATCTCAAGCGGCGGTCTGCGCCAGCCCCAGTATTGAAATTATCTCCTAAAAAATTGACGGCGACAGGCGAATCGGTTAAGAAATCTGTTTCGCTTTTAATTAGAAGTCCTATTCTAATGCTAACTACTCGATTAAAGTCTGTCACGTCAGCAGCGGAAGCACGATAGATATCCGCAAATTCATCTCCTTGGATGTCTTCTCCGTATAGAAACTGCAACGATTCAACACCTCTCGCGATAGGTACAGCAGCAGGCGTAGAATTTTGATCTACAATACCTAATCGGTACAACGTTGCGATAGGATCAATTGCACCGTCATTGTTCCTATCTTTACTATCTGTTGCGAGGAAATAGGTGGAGCCTATAATTGGTGTCACAAAGGAATCGGCTGAGTAGCTATGTTGCAGGTTTGCATTTGGCGTAAGAGTCGTGCCTGTGACAGCTGTTAGGCGAAAAAGATCCGCTCGTTGGCAATCTGTGATGAGCATTAGGTCTTCTTGAAGAGGAGGAGTGCCGTTAACGGCTATCCCCGGAAAATATGAGGTAATATCGGCGGAACTAATGGTAATGTCGTCGCTAGTACTTGCCATGGAAACTGTGGTAACCCCTATCGTAGGGGAGCTCTGAATTATTTGTAATACATCACTCACTCTACAGGTAGCATTGTTCCCGAATGCAGCATCACAGATTGTCAGTGCTTGAGCAAAACTGTCGCGAATCGGTGCACCGGGTGGATTAAAGCCCGTACCATTGTCAAAGCCGAGAAGATGTTGAGAAGTTGAGATATCTGGTGGATTGTTATTGGCAACGTTATTGATAGCTATCTGTCTCCTACTGGCGCATCCAGTATATCCCGCCATTCTTATATCCTTGGACATTTCTTCCAAGGCTAGGCGTCCATTATCTTGCATCCTTGTAAATGCGGTGCTAAACCTAAAGTTTTGGGAATTAGCTAAAAACACTTGAATAATTCCTAGAAGCATAAAGCTGCTTAAGCCCACAACGATCATTAATTCGATCAAGGTAAATCCGGTTTCTTTTTGGGGATTAGGCCTCATCGTTTAAATATTTCCGCTTAGTGTTGTGGTTGGAGTCGGTACGTTGGGATCTCCTTGGGCGTCGCTCCAAGATATGGTGATAGTACAATTTCCCGAAGTAGTACAGTTTATTATGGCATCAGCATTAGGTAATAGACTCAGCTCATTTGCATTCCAATCAGCTAAATCATCATCCGCTAAAGGGGGGTTGCCATCGCCAACAGAGATAGCGGCTGCATTTGGTATATTGTAAGAGCCAGCCATTGCAGCAGATCTATTACTTCTCAGTCTGTCCATCATAGAGTACGCAATTTGCACCGCCTGTGCCTGATGGTGGGCGCTGATATCACTTCTTAAAACAAAGATTTGAAGTGAGGTTAAAGCTAGGATACCTATTGCAAAGACTAACAAGGCAACCAAAAATTCGACTAGCGTAAAACCTTCAGATTTATCTTTTGGTCTCAGGGGCATGGTGGTCCAGCGTTACAGTTACAATTTATAATATCAATATGTCCAACAAGCGCAATATTAATGTCTCTTCGAGGGTTTCGTGTATTGTGACATGCGATTGGGGTTATCGAAATTTGTACCGGATTTATTCGTCCTCCGTCTGTAAAAATCATGTCGGGACTTGAGGCGAATTGTAACTGTTCAGCATCAAGAGATACCCGCATCACGGTGTCAATTGCGCCATTACTATCTGTATCGAGACCCATTTGCCAACCATTGCTATAATCTCCGGCAGTCGGGATAATCAATGTTTGCGTGTTCAAAGTAACAGCGGTGGCCTTGGCCTCTTTGATAGTGTTTATTAGTTCGTTTACCTGTGTGTTAGTTTTTTGGGCCGCTAGGAACTGATTGAGGTTTGGTAGTCCTATTCCAATTAGCACCCCACCAATAGCAAGGCCTATCATTAGCTCGTAAAGCGTAAAACCTTTAGTATTAGACACCGTAAAGTATTTAGCTAGCATGCGAGTTCATCCATTAGGTAATATACCGGTTCACGAGCAGAGTTACTTTACGTTCATTTAAACACACTGCCTTACTAAGTGACTTTTTGGTCATGTCTATGTTTTACATTAACGCATGGGTCGATCAACAAGCGAAGGATTTTGTCTATCCCTCGAATGTCTATTTCATCTATCGGATTAACAGTAACATCTAATGTTTTAATTTTTGGGGCTTCCCATAAATTGAGATCATGTAGTCTGTTTTTAGAACAGTTCATAAAGGTGATTTCTGGAGCATATGATAAGTTTATTTCTGTTATTTTGTTTTCTTTACAATCAACATGACCCAGCACTGGATTGCTAGATATGTTCAAACTCGTGAGCTTATTTTGCGAACAGATAAGCTCATTTAATAGTTGGGCATTTTCTATATCCAAACGTTCAAGCTCATTTTGAGAGCACAGCAATTCCCTAAGCTCAGAGTCTTTAGCTATTAAAATATTTTTTATTTTATTTCCTTGACACTGTACCCACGTAAGCTCTTTTTGTCGCGTCAGATTTAGCGTTTTAAGTTGGTTTTCTCCGCAGTCGAGCCAAGTTAGATTCGAGGTGTATTCCAAACCTAGGGTAGTCAGTTCATTCCCTTTGCAGTCAAGACCGGCTAGGCTTGGGGCTTTTTCCAAAGAGAGTTCCGTAATGCGATTGTGTTTGCAATCTAACCAGGTGAGGTTTGGTGTTTCAGATAGATCAATCTCTTTAAGTTTGTTGTTATGACAATCGAGGTAACTAAGGTTTATCAAACCTGATAGATCTAAATTGGTGAGATCCAAGGAGCTACACCCGAGATGGCTTAGATTTGGAATGGCATCCAAACTCGGCTGTTTAATCTTAGGGTTGTTACTGAAATTCAGTTCGGTCAAGTTTTTAAGTGACGGTACGGGTAACGTTTTCAATTTATTTCCGTTACATCGAAGGATCTCTAATTTTTGATTGCTGCTTAAGGACAAAGAGGTGAGTGCATTTTCACTGCAATCTAGAAGTCGAAGCTCCGGAGTATTTGTTAACTCTAATTGTTTAAGTCTATTTTCTGGGCAATACAGCCTCCGCAAGGCCGGTAAATTAAGAAACAGGCCCTCATCTCCTGATCCGTTTTTGAACACGATGTTAGCAATAGAAAGATCATCTATCCATTGAAAGTGGTTCAAGGGAAGCTCGTTAAAATCCCAGACAAGGGTGACTATCGCAGATCCTTTTATCTCTAATTTGAGAGTATCACCCTCGAAAGCCTGATATTCTGCGTCTTCGAGCTTTTCGAAAATATACTCCGGATCTCTATTTAGTTCTTTCGCCCAAACCAGGATCTGCTGGTAGTCCTGAACCTTTAAGTCGTAGTCACATAGTTTAAAAGTTGCTCTTTCTTGAATGTCTGTGCTCATAATAGTTCAGTCTTAATCTTTGATTATGCTATTTCTGATTATAAGGGAAAGTCTTTGGAGCAAACAGCTCAAGTAATGATATCTTTGATTCAGCTCGCTTTAAAGTGGCGCCGTGAGCTTAATCTGCTAGCTTTTTTAAAAGGTCCGAGTTTAGAGCAGTCATCATAGCTACTTTCATCATGGGATTTCGGGATAAGTGGGCTCTAAGTTTTTTGTGAGGCCAGGAAAAAAATATAGTCTCCTTGGTTATTTTCGTTGTGGCCGAGGCTGTTTTTTGTCTAAGGAAGGACATTTCACCGACTAATGAACCGGCGCTGAGTCGAGCGATCTCTTGGTTTTTCTTAGTCACCTCGACCTCGCCACTGTAGATAAAAAATAATTTTCTTACAGATTCCCCTTCTGTAGTCAGAATAGTGCCTTCTGTTTCGCTCTCCCATTCGCCAAGATCTAAGAGGTTTTTAAATTCATAAGCTGAAAAAGAACCGAAGCTATTACCATGCATTGTTCTCTCTCTTTCATTTAACTTTATCGGTTTTTGGCCAATCACAATTTTGCCAATTTGATAGATATTGATACACAAAAAAAGTGATAACCAGAAAATTACCAGCCACAAGGGGTTTGACACAACATGGTAATTATATGCTATTCCCAGTCCACAAGAGACGATGGCTAAAGAGCGAAGTAAAATCATGTCCTTCATTAAAAAAGAGATGCTGGTCATAAAAAAAGATAGATGACCAAGTAGGTTTAACGTAGATTGCTCCATTTTTAGCTTTCCCCTGTTGAATCTGTTACAAATGCTACTTTAACAGTGTATCTTTTAGCTAAGTACTTTCGTATAAAAATTGAGTTGATATTCTTATATTCTGGGAAAATAACCAAGACATTAGTGGCGTTTGCCAATATGAAGCAAGTAGGAAAAAAATTTATTGATTCTTGGCTTTTACTTTTTTTAGGGCTATTTTTTTTGTATTCAGGATGTACCTCGAGAGCTGGTCATCTGGTTGGTGAGGGAGGGGGTCCCTACAACATGACCCTCTCAACTGGAGGTGCAGAATGGGTAGCCGGTTCTCCAATTGATATGACTTTTAAATTGGTTGATTCTAGAACTGGTGAGTCTATCAATACCCTCCAAACTGCTCATGAGCGACTTATGCATATTTTTATCACCGATGAGAGCTTAGAGTATTTTGCTCATGTTCATATTTTAGGAGAAGCAGGAGACGAGGAAATTGTGGGGGGTGAATATCTCGCTAGGCACACTTTTAATAGATCAGGGTTGTACCGTCTGGTAGTTGAATTTGTGCATTTTAATAGGATTTGGCATAAATCATTCTCCTTGTCCGTTACTAATCTTTCTGATGATCCTAAGGATATTGATATGGGGATTCTAAATACCTCGGGATATCAATTAAGACTAGATAGCCCAGATAAAATCTATCCAGGAGAGGAGGTTGAGCTAAGTCTTTTGATAGAGCGAGAAGGTTTGCCTGTTTCGAATTTACAGACTTTCTTGGGTTCTGAGCTGCATGGTGCTGTTTGGCGCGATGATTTGCGGGACTTCGGACACCTGCACAGTTTTACTCCCAAAATGGAAAACCTCTTAAATCAAATTAGTAGTAGGGAGGGAAATAGCAGAATATCTCCCAGTCAGTTGCAGGCAGCTTTAGTTGAGCTCATGTGCGGAGAGAGCGAATTAGTTTTTCCTGGACCCTTAGTTCCTCTGAGATATACTTTCCCTAATGAGGGGATTTATCATTTGTTTCTTCAAGTGGCGCCTCTTGGTGTGCCAATTACGGAAAAATTCATCTTGGAGGTAGGTCGATAAGTAGATGTAGATTAGCTCTTGCCTTTTATATCTTTAGGCGTGATTTTTCGATGTCTAACTTTTGCTCTACGTATTGCCAAAATTCACCTGGATTCCTAATTTCACAAGAGTAGGTATACTGAATCTCATTTTCGGGTTTTAGTTTTAAATTTTGCCGGTTGATATAGATTTCTTTTTCGGGATGCAATCGAGACGAGAACTTAAATGTGTCTTTTGTGGCCAGTGTTAAGGCTCCTATTTCTTCAAGCTTATTTTTATCAGAAGATAAACTAAATTCCTTAGACGACCAAGGCCCATCGAAAATTCCCGAGGGAATGTCATTTTTCCGTTTTCTTTTTAATAAAAACCATCGAATGACTTCACGATATTCGATGTGAGAACATTTTAAACTGTATATTGGAATCTCTTGTTCTAAATAATGTTTCTCGTACCAAAACCAAAACAACCCAAGCAGCAGTACCATTACTAATATAATCTTTTTTGGTGATCGCATATTATGTTTCATTGGCAAATTGATTATTTAATATTGAAGCAGAAAATTTTTGTGATAAATAAGATACACTTCGATAGTGTTTTTTCAAAATATTCGGTTTAATGGTATGGGAAAAATCACCCGACAATTGTTTCTGGTAAGCTTCCTTTTTGTCATCATAAAATCTGCAGCAGCAGAGTCTTATGAACGGACTTGGGCCCTATATTCACAAGGTTTCTACGAGGAGGCGTATAAAGAAATCGAGCGTTCGACAGGTCCCTTGAGTCAGTCGTCTTTATGGCTGTTGGGGGAGATGCACTTTTTGGGCCGCGGTACAAAAGCAGATCTCAGTCTGGGTAGGAAATTTATACAACAGGCCTCTTCGAAAAGTCTCTCATCTAAACATGCTAATCTGCTTAGCGGTCTAAAACCAATTTGCTCCTCCAGTAATACATTGTGCTCTGATGTATTGAAATCAAAAGCTTCTGTCGCCCCGTTCGCTCAATTCTTGGACAAAAAAAAGGAGATGTTTGGGCCTTATGGATGTGAGCGATCTTCCTTATTCCCCCTCGCTCTTTTTTATTATCATTATGATTGATTTCTCCCTTCCACCCGCTAAATGTTCTCTCTGAGGTGGGCCGATAACAGGTCAATGTCAGGTCCTTTGGGCACTATTCCATTAGAATTAACTGTAAGGAAATAGCCTCGTTTAATACCATCCAGATCGACTGTTTCAGCAACTCCCGAAATTTGATAGAGATCTTTAGTATATGAAGACAAGCTAGGATAGTCCGATATTCGTTTCCTATTACAATTGTAAAGAGAATAATAGACTATATCGAATCTAATTAAGAAAGAAAAAAATCGCCAATCAGGTTCTGTAGGAAGGTGCCCAACCAAATATCGTTTAGATGTAAGCCTTTCCTCGAGATAATCGAGAGTGTGAAAAATAGAGTCGTATGCTTCTTCGTAAAGTTGCTGATTTCTAGCTAGGAGACACCGATATACCCCATCATTTAAATTTTCAGCTACTAGATTGTTTAAGTGGTCTATTTCATCCCTATTTTCTAAAGGGTAAAAATCAATTTCAGGATATTCGGCAATTTCATTGAATTCAAAGTTAAACATGCGAGCAATCTGCGCTGAATCGTTATTCACAATTTTCCTTGTCTTCTTGTCCCAAAGTACGGGAATACTTACTCTTCCAGTAAAATTTGGATCTGTTGCGGAATATAATTCATGTAGGTGCGTCGCATTAAGAGCTGGATCGCGATACTGTTTTGAATCGCCGAACCACCATGACTCTCTACCCATAACTGGTTCTAAATAAACTATCTCGACCACGTTTGATAAGCCCTTTAGTTTTCGAGTTAGGGTTGTGCGATGGGACCAAGGGCAGGTAACGTTGACGTAAAGAAGATATCTGTCCGCCTGCGGAAGATATGCCGTGGTACGATTTAGCTTTACTTGATCATGGAAGCCGTTCCTGAATCTGACTTGCTTGTCATTTCTTTGAAATGTTTCGAGGTCTGAGTCTTGCCATCTTCCGTTTACCAACATTCCCATTGTGAACACCTTTGCAGTTTCTTGGATCAGCTAGTTAAACTGCGATTGATATATTTATATTGCCACGTTTGACCACTTCCTATTGCGCCATAATAGGAAGAAAATCCCAGTTTGCCAAACCCGGTATATGCTCTGTAATAGCCAGACCCCTGTGAGTCCATGTCCAAGAACAGGGCCAATCAAATAAGCGGCGGGCAGGAAGAGTATCCATTGATTAAAGATGCTTATGGTCATTACTCTTTTTGTGTCGCCCGCGCCTAAGAGAGCGCTTTGTAATACCATCCCAAGCGCCTCAAATCCCATGAAAATACCTACTATTCTCAGAGGCCAAACAGTTAGTTCGGCAGTACTCGGTTCCAGAGAATATATCGATGCCACTATTGCTTCAGGGAAAAGAGCGATAATTATCCCTAAGATTCCTAAGACCGAGGTAGTAATTTTCGAGACATCCCAACCCCATAGTGCCGCGTCGTTAATGTTTCGTTTTCCCAGCGCTTGGCCCACCAGAGTGGCCGCAGATAAACCCATAGCCATGCTGGGTAGCATTGCTGCTAGCATCAAATTAATGAGCACATTTGCAGCCGCCACTTCAGGAGTCCCAATTCTACCTATGATCCAGAAGGTGGCTAGAAAACCTGTGGAGAAAAAAAGCTGCTGGAGACCGTTGGGTAGAGATAGCTTTACTAATGTCAAGATATCGGGAATTTCCGGAAGCTTATTGAGGAATCCCAGTCCTCCAGCCAGCTTGTTTGCGCTGTAAAAATAGAAACTGCTACCGAAAGCGAGTGACAAAAGAGAAGCATAGGCTGCTCCGGCAACTCCGAGCTCAGGCGCCCCAAATTTTCCAAAAATAAGGAGATAGTTTAAGAAAATATTGAGCAAGTGCATCGAGACCATAGTCTTGAGATAAACTTTAGTCATGTCGACAGCGTTCCAAAAACCTCGGAAGGCAAAATTTGTGCACACAAAAATAATGCCGAGAGAACGAATTTGTAGGTAGGGGATACCTTCCTCTAGAACATCAGGATCTTGATGTATGAACGGATAAAGAGCCGGGCTGGAAAAGAATACGATAACCGTAACTATTGGCGCTGTGCAAAGTATAATGATAAGAGCTGCATTCAGGAAGTGAGCTGTTTCTTTTTCTCTTTGTTCCCCCAGCCGCCTTGAAGCGCACGCTTGCACCCCGGAGGACAGACCTAAGATTATCGCTTGAGAGGTAAATAAGATAAAACCACCAAAACCCACAGCAGCTAGAGCAGCATCGCTATTGGAGAGACGAGAAACCATCGCGGTGTCAACTAAATTAAGAATAGTTTGGGAGAGCATGCCGCCAATTAGTGGAACGGCTAGCATGAATATCCTATCCATTCTATTTTTGTCGGGGAAATTCATAGCGTTAAATAATTAAAAGTAAGCCTTAAGTGGCTGGGGACAGTTGTTTTACACACCAAATAGTCTAGTGATGATGGGATTTTTTTTGTTGATGTATCTGTGCTGGAAATCTTTGTTGTAAACCGGAGCTCAATTTAAAGATTAAATTGATTTCAGATTTTGTCTCTATTTCCTTTGACGGCTGGTATAACATAAGGTGCTTGCCCCTTCTCTTTAGCACAACCTTGCTCAGGGCTGGAATAACTGGTTTTTTTTCCATCCTCATCTTAGCTATTCCATCTGTAGAAATGACTGTTTCGTGCCATTCTACTTTTTCGAAGTGATCGCTTGAAAGCGCTTGAATAGATATTTCGTTTTGAGATTTATTCTGGATGGTCATATATCCAGCACTGGGAATACTTGACATTGGGCTTAAGTGAATAGATGCCTCAGTAACTACCAATTCGGCCTGGGAGATAGGAGACAGCCCGATTAGCATCAGTAGCATCATAGTCTTTGGAGGAGTAAAAAAGGCGTATTTATTGAGTTTTAGTACTCCTAAGTTGGAGTAGATGATTTTCCCGTGCAACAGTTTTTGCTCTTTGTGTTTCATTCGGTTTCGGTGTAGCGTTATGTTAATCAAAGTAGAACAAGGCACAGGGAGGATATCATATGGCGGCTTTTGATCAAGCGAAGTTCGAAGCTCTGCAAGGGAGAGTCATGGGTAATGTTGGGGGTGCTGTCGGATTGCTTTTAGCCTATATGGGAGATCAAGTTGGACTCTATAAGGCTTTAGAAGAAAGTGGGGGAGTCACTAGTGAAAAATTGGCAAGACAAACCGGTTTAGACGAAAGGTATTTACGAGAATGGTTATCAGCGAACGCTGCTTTAGGTTATGTGGATTACTCCGAGCAGAGTAATGAATTCACTTTAAGCCCGGAACAGGCCGCTTTGTTTTCTCATGAGTCTGAACCCACTTGTATGCAAGGTTTTTTTCAAGCCGTAGTCGGGCAATTCGCTACTCATGATAAGGTGGTCGACACATTTAAATCTGGGGAGGGAAGACCTTGGGGAGACCACCATCCCTGTTGTTTTTGTGGAACGGATCGTTTTTTTAGGACGGCCTACGATTCTAATTTGGTTGGGAGTTGGATCCCTGCCTTGCATGGCATCGAAGAGAAACTAAAAAGTGGGGGTAAAGTTGCAGATGTAGGTTGTGGTCATGGGTCTTCAAGCTTACTTATGGCTAAGGCCTTTCCGAATAGTACTGTTGTTGGGTTTGATTTTCATGGGCCATCGATCGACGCTGCCAGAAAAAAAGCCGATGAGGAAAAATTAAACAATGTGGAGTTTGAGGTCAGGGCTGCAAAAGCAATAGAAGCGGATAATTTTGACTTAGTCTGTATTTTTGATGCTTTGCACGATATGGGGGATCCGGTGGGAGCAGCTCAGCAGGTCGCAAAGATGCTTAATCCCGAGGGTACTTTTATGGTGGTAGAACCTATGGCTGCGGATTCGCTAGGAGAGAACCTGAATCTTCTATCAGGTATCTTTTACGGATTTTCTACCACAGTTTGCCTTCCAACTTCTCGGGCTCAAGAGGTAGGTTTGTGCTTAGGTGCTCAAGCTGGAGAAAAGCGATTGACAGAAGTCCTGAAGGAAGCGGGTTTCAAAAATGTGAGACGTGCTACAGAAACGCCCACTAATATGATTCTTGAAGCAAGGTTAAAGTAGGTTTAGGCTAGAATGAAGCTAGGAGCTTTTTTAATGCCTAATCACCCTCCTGAGCGTGATTACGCTGAGGGGCATTATCATAATCTAGAGTATCTGTCGTTTCTGGACTCCTCAGGATTCCATGAGGCTTGGATAGGTGAGCATTACACGGTACCAAGAGAACCGTTACCTTCGCCAGACCTGCTCATTGCCCAGGCTTTGTTGAAAACTGAAAAAATAAAGTTGGCACCCGGTGCATTCCTGCTACCCTATCATCATCCGGTGGAATTAGCCCATCGAATATGTTGGTTGGATCATATTTCTGGGGGTCGGTGTTATTTCGGTATCGGTTCGAGTGGCGTTTCCACAGACCTAGCTATGTTTGGTGTCGATGGAGATAGCGGTGAAAATCGTGAAATGACGGAGGAATCACTCGAAATCATGCGGCGATTTTGGGAAAGTAATTGCGCCTTTGATTTTAAGGGTAAATATTGGAATGTAGGGAGACCCGAGTCGGAAGTCGGTGGGAATTTCTCTTTTCACCTTAAGCCATTCACTAAGCCTTATCCAGAGCTTGGTATTGCTGGCCTATCTCCTAATTCACCAACTCTCAGATTAGCAGGTAAGCATGGGATGATACCGTTAAGCTTGTGTTTAAGTAATGCTTACTTAGCCAGTCATTGGGAGTCGATTGAAAGTGGCGCAGAGGAGGCAGGTAGAACTCCTGATCGGGCTAGATGGAGGGTTGGTAGAGACATTTTTGTTGCCGATACAGATGATGAGGCAAAGCGTTTGGCAATAAATAGTCTGATGGGTGATAACTATCGTTCTTATTTTTTGCCATTATTTAAACACTACAAACTTCTTAGCGCTTTGAAACACGATGCAGAAATCGCGGATTCAGACGTAACCCTAGACTATTTGGCCGAAAACTGCTGGTTAGTTGGCAGTCCTTCAACCGTTGCGGCTAAGGTGGAAGATATGCTTGAAAAGTCCGGAGGTTTTGGTTGCTTATTAGCAACTTCCTATGATCATTTGGAAAACTACAACGCGTGGAGAGAATCAAAGTTGGCACTGGTAAGTGAGGTAATGCCAAGATTTGAAAACGTCCATGCATCTGTAGGTTGATTTCATTCAGGTTTAAAAGGTTGATTCAAAACGCATATTGGATGCCTGTACTAATAACGAAATCCTCCTCCATTTGTGGTCTATTTAGCCGTTGATGTATAGGAATTCCCCCTTCCAAGGAAAGCCTAAGCCCTTTGTATGAAGGTGTTGGTATCCAATTCAATCCGAATAGTATATTTACCTTATCGCCTCCGTAATTATCTGGGTCTGCTGTTTGTACAGGGAGGGTGATATTTTCATCTCTACCTTCTATTTTTTGAGAAGATTGGTACTTTAGTCTGATCGAGCTACTCAAGTGATCTAACCACCTGTACGAAAGCCATCCACTGATTTCATGGCGGTCCCCGAGGTTCCATCCGTTATCTTTTTGGGTTCGAATTGTTCCATTCCATTGGACGCCCCAACCTAAATTAGAAGAATTTGATGAGTAAGTAAGGCTGGGTAAGAAATCAATTGTGCCGCTTCCATTTTGCATGCCATAAGGTAGCCTTACGGTTGGTGTGGCGCCAGTAGGAGTTAAAATAGTGTCTCTTTCGGATGTCGAGCCGGTGGGGAGGTTAAAACCTAATCCTAATATTGCTCTTGACGAAGAATCCTTGTAAAGCCTAACTAGGCTACTTAATTTTAGGTCTCCTATACCATTCGATTGGGTTTTGAAGGTTCCGCGTAAAGTAGTTCCAAGACCACCTGAAAAAGTTATGTGGTCCATCTCTTTTTCTTGATAGCTGCCCATAGCCATAAAGGTGAGAGCGTTAGATGGAGCGTACATGACCCCTAGCATGTGCATATTCATAGACATTTCGGTAGGAACAACCCGAAGAGTTGGCGGTTGCCCTGGAAGTCCAAAGAATCTATTAGGCTCAGTAGTAACGATATCTTCAGGATTTATAGATCTCGAATTCACCCGATTTCCGTCCATTTCCATTCGCATATATCTGTAGGAAAACATCCATTCTCCTTTTGCATGGGTGTGATCCCCCATAACCAGATTGGGAGCGTGCCCGTCCGCTAAGGCGGCTGTTTTTTACTGGCCATCTACGCTTGAATCAGCTGAGGAGAGGATTGGTAAAAATAAAAAGAAAGTAAAGATAACAAGATGAGGCATTATAAATCTCCAAAAAATAAGGGGTGCTACCAAAGGCAGCTACTAGAACACATTTTTCTCTAGACTATTTTCGGAGGAGCTTGGCTATTAAAAGTAAAGGTTGCAATTTGATAGGGCTGAATCGATACAGTAGCAGCGAGATCGAAAGTGAGGCGAGAGCTCACAAAAAAAATGTTGTTCGGAGCGGCGTTGGATAAATCAATTTTATGATTTAGCAAACAAAGTGAACAATGCGAGATTTCAGGGTCTGTGTCAGTCCGGTCACTATCAATCAAACTAGAGGTAGAGCAGAGGGAACTCTTTTGGATGTCATTTCCGTTGGCCCAAGTCGATAAAGCATGAGGCCCTGAGACACTGGTAAGGACAATTAGGACTGTTAGCGCAATAGAAATAAGACGTTTTGCTTGTAATGAAAAAGTAAAAAATTCACTTTTATGAACCTTTATTTTTCCATTTTTCAATTAGACGTTTTTGGGCAGGTCGATAGATGTTTATTTTCTCCATGTCTTGTCCAGCCCACTCAATCACGCGCTTGTCCATAAGACGATAGAAAATCGGCGGAAACATCGCCGCAATAAACATTATGGAGTAGCAATAAGGAAGTCTTGGCGCGGTTTCCATATCACGTAATGCTTGATACCAACGAACCGAGCTAAGATGGTGTGGAGAATGTCGAACAAAGTTAAGCAAAAGATTGTTGGACATGATCATATTCGTATTCCATGAGTGCTGCATCGTCGCTTTTTTATAGCTGCCGTCGGATTGAAGCTCTCTTTTGAGGCCGTAGTGTTGGCAGTACTCGATTAGACTCAAATACCACCAGCAAATATATGCTTGGAAGAGTAATAGGGGCAGGACCGACCATCCGAACACCCAAGTTAGTCCACCGAATAAAGCGGTTGTAATAAAGTGTTGTTGCAACGTTTCATTTTCTAGGTTCCAAACACTCTTACCGCTTCTTTCTGCTTTTGCTTTTTCGGCCTTCCAGGACTCCCTGTAAAAGCCAGGTTGTTGTCTCATGAATCCGAAGTGATATAAGCTCTCGCCCATTTTTGAGCTGGAGCTGTCGTCCGGTGTTGCTACCAGCCGGTGATGACCATTTAGGTGGCCAACTATAAAGTGAGGGACGCCGCT
>CACDEI010000003.1 GCA_902551695.1 uncultured Pseudomonadota bacterium | reverse complement strand
CCTTTTCACTTTATTGGGCCAAAACGGGTAACGCCTGTTCCATTCAAAATATCTGACCTACCAGAAGTGGACGTCGTTCTTATCAGTCATAATCATTACGATCATCTAGACGAGAAGAGCATAAAAAAACTAGTTGAACTACAGCCCGGAATAAAATTTCTGGTTCCTTTGGGACTAAAAAGCCTTTTAAAAAAATGGGGGGTGCAGTCGATTGAAGAGCTAGACTGGTGGCAGGCCATTGATTTCTCTGATGCCAACATTCAACCCACTCCGGTGAAACATTGGTCTAAACGTACGCCGTTCGATCGTAATAAGAGCCTTTGGGCTGGATGGATGGTGAGGTGGTCTGATTTCTCATTTTACTTTGCGGGTGACACCGGCTATTCACAAGACTTCAAGTTAACTGCGCAAAAACTAGGAAAACCCACCCTCGCCGCCATACCAATAGGGGCCTACGAACCACGGGATTTCATGAAATCCTCCCATATCAACCCTACCGAGGCCGTTAAGGTCTTTCAAGATCTCGGTTCAGAATATGCCTTAGCCATTCATTGGGGCACTTTTAAACTCACTCTAGAAAAAATGGATGAGCCACCCAGAAAGCTGCAGTCTGCATTAGAGAAAGCGGGAGTGTTAACCAATAAATTTAGAGTTCTAAAGCATGGAGCAAGTTGGAAGAAACCATTCCAAATTCCAAGGAATAACTTAGAACGCGAAGAGTTCCTGAACTAATCAATACTCGCATCTCCTTCTGAAGCGAATATGTCTTTTTTCGGATCGTTATGTTGTTGCTGTTAATAGCAAAAACCTAAGACATTAGCACTTACATAATCTAATCAAAAATACCTACTGGGTTTAGATTTCCCGCATTCAATGTTAGTGGGATACATGATAGAGTGACTCCTAGTTAATAAGCGAAGCTGAGCGTCCTTTGAAAAAAAAAATATATCAAGTTGATTCAGCTTACGCGTGGGTTGTTGCCTTTAGTTCTTTGGGATTAGCTACCATTGGCTCGGGGATATTTTATCTCGTTGCCATCGCTATTGTTCCTCAAGTAACCGAATTAGGAATATCGTCTGAATCAGCCTCCTTACCCTACGGCACAGCAATGGTAGGAATGGGGATAGGAGGGATACTGATGGGCTGGTTGGCGGATAAAAAAGGACCTTTCGGGCCTGCTATTTTAGGCAGTTTATCGATTGCCGCAGGTTGTTACTTAATTTCAGAAATTAGAGATTTTAACGTAATAGTAATAGTGTATGGGCTTTTGCTCGGTGCTCTTGGTAACGCAGCCTTGGTTGCACCTCTCCTCTCTAACACGATGCTTTGGTTCAAGAAGCGCAGGGGTATTGCCTCAGCTGTAGTTGGTGCTGGAAATGCTCTAGGGGCGCGGTGTGGCCACCAATATTATTCTGGTGGAATGCTCAGTACGGTTTCTCTTCTTGCTATCGAGCTTTCGCAATTTTCGCTTTAATTACAATGATCCCAATGTGCTTCCTTCTCAGAGAGAATAGACCTGCCGAGAGCGTAGAATCTGTCACCGCGAATGATGGAAAGGCTCAAATTAAATCACTTGCAGTCCCAGCCCATCTATTTGTTTGTCTTTTATGCGTGGCAGTAGTGGGCTGTTGCATAGCGATGTCTATGCCTATGGTCCACCTTCCTAATTATGCTAAGAGTATTGGTTTTAGTATAGAGGAGGGTGCAATTTTGTTATCGGCCCTTATGACCTCTTCAGTGATAGCTCGGATTATGTGGGGTTTTATCTGCGATCGCATTGGCGGCCTTAAGACTCTCATTAGTGCATCGTCTCTTCAAGCGATTGGCCTGATCGGTCTTACCATTTCTGACGGGTTAGCATATTTATATTTAGCAGGAATAATATTTGGAATCGGCTTTGGAGGAATACTCCCTTGTTATCCCGTCATACTCAGAGAATATCTTCCCGCAGAAGGGTTGGGTTTCAAGGTGGGATTAGTAGTCTTCTTTGGTGCCTTTGGGATGGCTCTCGGACCAGAAATAGCTGGCAGAATTTATGCACTATTAAATAATTACAGCACTGGCTTTCTAGCAGGTATCACAGCCAACATAATAAACTTAACTATTATCGGTGGCATAATCAAATTTGGTGTCAAGAGAGGCACGTTAGCACAGGCTTTTAACTGAGCGTCAAGAGATCTCCCCACCGACATTTTTATTTCTCGCCTGCTATAATTTCTGGATCCTTTAAAAAAGATAAATTATTGGAGAGACGCTATGGACTTTGGTATTACTTTCCCATCCTACATAAGGGCTTATCACGATGCTAAGTTAGCTGAAGATTATGGCTTTTCGCATGCTTGGTTTTACGATTCCCAAATGTGCTATAGCGATGTGTATGCAGCAATGGCCCTTGCCGCAAAACACACCCGTTATCTAAAAATAGGAACTCTAGTATCTATTTTGGGAAATCGAATTGCACCCGTAACGGCACATTCTATTGCCACGATAAATGAATTGGCACCTGGCAGAACTATTCTTGGTGTGGGCACAGGATTCACAGGAAGAAATGTAATGGGGATGCCACCCATAAAACTGAAAACCATGAAAGAGGAGGTCGGGGTAATACGCAAACTAATATCGGGCAAGGAAACAAAATACCAAGAAGGCAAAATAGTTCGCAGCATTCGTTTCTTGAATCCAAGCGGCGGCTATATAAACGTAAAAGATAATATTCCAATCCATATGGCATCCAATGGTCCAAAAGCATTAGAGCTTGTGGGGGAAATTGCGGACGGATGGGTGACTATTGGTCTTGACGCTAACCATATTTCAAGTGGCGTAAAAACCATCAAGAAAGCCGCGAAGGCGTTTAATCGCTCGCTCGAGGCGGTCTACACCACCAATTTAACTTCTGGATGTATTCTGCGTCCAGGTGAAGACATTATGTCACCTAGGGTAATTCAACAAGTTGGACCATTCGCTATACTGATGCTTCATACCAATTGGTCTTCTAAAAATATGAGTGTAGGGCCGTTTTCACCCCCACAATTTGCTAAGAAAGCAAAAAAGTATTTTGACCAACATATAATGAAGATGAAAACACCTATGAAAAAAAGATACCAAGAAATGCACAAGGGGCATTTAACCTTTTTACAAGAGGGTGAGGAAAAATACTTATCTCCGGAGCTTATAAAAGCATCGACTCTGACGGGTGAAGCTGGCGAAGTAAGAGATAGAATCAGGCAGTTAGAGGACGCTGGTGTCACAAACATTGCCCTCAATGTTTGTGGAACAGATGGACGGCAACTTATTCGCGAATTTGGAAACGAAGTGATTAGCAAACTGTAAGAAGGCTGTTCATGGATTGAAAATAGGTCGCTTGACCAAAGTGAGCAGGAGCGTACCGTTTAGAACAGCAGCCGCAACATGTTATTCCTCAAGCTTCGACTTTTTACAAAGAAGTATTAAAACGGAAGCTGCGGTACATATAAGGGCTAAGATCACCAGCACCCGATCATAGTTACCTGAGCGATCAGCAACTGCACCCGCCCAACTCACGCCATAAAAACCGACTAATCCAGTTATCGCAACACGAAAGCCAGCTATACCAACAAAGGGCTCTCGTCCAAATAAATTTCCGAAAATTACTGGAATAGTAGTAAATGCGGCCCCATACCCCACTCCCATCAAAGCAACACAAACATACGCCACAAAGCTTGTCTTGGCGAACCAAAATCCACCGACGCCACTAGCAGTAAATAGCAACGCGAGCGCCATAATGTACCTAGGTGAGACAAAGTCTCCCAGAGAACCGGTCAAGCGACCAAGGCCACTCATCCCTACCCTCACGCCCAATATTGCTGCCGCTAATGAGGGGGCGAAACCTAAGCTCTCCATATGCAACCTTCCGTGCGCTGTAATAATGCGCCAAGGAACAGCATTTGCAACATCAGCAAAGGTAGCGAAAAAAAACTGAGGGGTAAAGATAGCTTGCCTTACGGTCATAGACCTCACTTTACCTTCAGATTTAATAGGCTCAAAGAGCTTTTTGTCCTGTATTGAATCCCCGTCACATTGTTGACCAACGTCTTCAGGTTTATCGCGCAGAAACAACGCACAAACTATTGCGATTAGAAGTGAAACCAAGGAAATATAAACCCAAGCCACTCTCCAATCTGCAACGATCAGAATGTAAGCATCTATGGGAGTAACGATGGCTCCAAAAAAGGCTGCCCCAAAAAAAATGATTGCTATAGCCCGCGCGCGATAACGACGAAACCAAAATACGGCCAAAGTTTGCGCTGGTATAAGAGTAGATAGGCCGATACCTAGACCACCGATAAGCGCATAGCTTATATAAAGTTGGGATACCGAATTCGCCTGACTAACAAGAAGCCAACCAAGCGACGCAAGCACGGCTCCTAATGTTACCGTCACACGGACACCCCATCGGTTAATTAACGTAGATGAAACCATGCTACTTAAAGATAACATCAACGCAAATGCACCAAATATCTCTCCTACTTGCTGCCGCGTGAGGTCAAGATCAGCTATTATCTCCGGTGCAAAAAAGCCCCAACTATAATACGCAGGAGCAATCCCAAGACCATAGAAAAGGAAGCCTAAGCCAGCCATTGGCCACCCATAATATCTGATTGATAACATAACCCCCCCTAATTTCAAAGAGTATCTAAATCTAGCAAATACTCAACATTAGGCCAGCATATTTAATCTATTTGTTCAAAGAGAATAGCTCAAAACACCCCTGGCAGGGTTAATATACAAATACTTGACTGAAAATAAATAGTCGAGAGAAAAAATCTACTGGGAAGTTTCCAAGAAATTCATCCTATTAATCTACCACCTTTAAAATCCTCTATTGCTTCTCTTACTTCATCAAAAGTATTCATTACAAAAGGTCCCCATGATGCTATAGGTTCTCTCAGGGGCATTGCAGATAAAAATAAAAACTTAGAGCCTACTTCGGAAGTGAACACCACGGAGTCTCCACTCGAAAGCATACCCATTTCTTGACTTTTAATATTCTGGTCAGCTACGTCCACACAACCCTCATAAACATAGATTAGAACCTTTTTTTCCACTTTAGTTGGTATTTCTAAAGTATGGGCCTTGATATGTACATCAAATATATCAGGTTCCACATTGATACCAGATACTGGACCTCTTACATTCTGGCCTTCTGATAAAAAATCACCCGCTAATATTTTTACCGAAAAGTTTTCTCCATTTTTTATCACCGGAATAAGGTCTCGCGGAATATCTTGATAATTAGGTTCTTGCATTTTTTCCGAAGCAGGTAAATTGATCCAAAGTTGAAAACCGTGTAATAGCCCAGACTCCTGCACCGGCATTTCAGAATGCAGGACTCCGCGACCAGCGGTCATCCATTGCATCCCACCAGGTTCTAACGTACCTTCATTACCAAGATGATCAGAATGACGCATCTTCCCGTCGAGCATATAGGTCACTGTCTCAAATCCTCTGTGCGGATGTTCGGGGAAACCTCCAATATAGTCATCTGGATCATCGGAGTAAATTTCATCCAGCATTAAGAAAGGATCGAAAAACGTAAGGTCCTCACCCACCATGTTTCTATTTATTTTTACTCCTGCTCCATCAGAGGCTATCTTACTTTTCAGAATCCTTTCAATTGATCTCTGCATTAGGGAAGGATTTCCTTTCTATTGTGTGGAACCTCAAAATCGACCAATGGACCAACAGGAATTACTCGACTTGGGTTGATAGTTTCATGGCTATAGTAGTAGTGTTTTTTTATCTGATCAAAATCGACAGTCTCTGAGACACCTTCATATTGATATAGCTCTCTAACATAGTTAGATAGGTTGAAGTATTCTTCGATCCGCTTCTTATTTGCCTTGAAATGCGAGTAATAGACCACATCAAACCTAATTAGTGTAGTGAACAATCTCCAATCTGCCTCAGACAACCGCTCCCCTAACAAATACCTTCTAGTGCCTAGCAGTACTTCTAATCTATCTAGGCAATCAAAGATATCGTGGTAGGCTTTTTCATATGCCTCTTGAGATGTTGCAAAACCTGCCCTGTAAACACCGTTGTTTACCTGGCTATAGATTTCTGCATTAATCCGTTCTATTTCATCCCGATCTTGCTCAGGAAAAAAATCATACCCATTAGAAGAATATTTCTCAAAAGCACTATTCAACATGCGAATTATGTCTGATGACTCGTTACTGACTATCCTTGACAGCTTCTTATCCCACAAGATAGGGACAGTTACTCTCCCAGAGTAATCCGATTTTGCCGCCGTATATACCTCTCGCAGATACTTAATACCTTCTATGGGACTCGAATCATATTGTAATTTACGACCAAGTTGATCATCAATCTCCCACCCGTTTTCCAACATTTCTGCTGCCACTAAGGAGACACTAATCACATTCTCTAATCCCTTTAGCTTTCTAAATATCAATGCTCTATGCGCCCAGGGACAAGCCAAAGAAACATAGAGATGATATCTATCGGACTCCGCCTCGAA
This sequence comes from uncultured Pseudomonadota bacterium, assembly GCA_902551695.1. Taxonomy (GTDB): domain Bacteria; phylum Pseudomonadota; class Gammaproteobacteria; genus TMED69. The sequence continues at coordinate 61,697 of CACDEI010000003.1, read as the reverse complement.
GCCGGCATCCACTCCGATCCATTTCCTGAACTGAGTCTCTCCTCTAACGAATTCGCCCCCAGTGCTTTTCGTATCATACCAATCAGTTTTCCAAACTCCATCAACAAGTAGTCCCATTTAAAACTCCATTAATCTTTTTGATTCTCCCGTTCTTTCCATTCTTCCAAAGCCTTTTTATATTCGTCCTCACCCAGCGAATGCCATCCTATGCACAGTCCCGTTGGTGATCGTCCACAGCCACAGTTTCTATCTTCACTCATTTTCTTGCTCCTTATACAAATTCATCAAACTGACGAGCTAAACTAAAGCAAGGCATATAACTTTTCAAGTACACCTATTTTTCACACTAGTATATAATTTCATACTATGGTCGAGGCCCAAAAAAAAGATTGTCCAGTAATGAATACGCTAAGTCTGATTGGTGGAAAATGGAAACTCGTGATTATGCACCTATTAGCAGATAGAAGTATGCGCTTCGGAGAACTGCGTAGAGCAATCGGAGAAATAACTCAACAGATGCTATCCAAACAACTAAAGGAAATGGAACGAGACGGATTAGTTCGCAGAAAGGTTTTTGAAGTCGTCCCTCCACATGTCGAATACTCTCTCACCACTTTTGGGAAATCGGGAATGCCAATTATTAAAAGCTTAGTTAATTGGGGAACAGAAAAGCAACGTTCTATTGCCAAAGCCCTAGAAAAATAAGCTTCACGCCCTAGAAGATATTCAATAGTTCCGAACCTCGGACAACAACTTGAAACCGTTTGTATACGTACAGGATCATTATCTATGCTGCTTTCGTCGACCTCATCAGTTACAATCGATTCATTTTAAGCAGAAAGGCACATTAAATGGGCACATCAAAAATAGTGCGAATAAGCGCACTTTTCATTCAGCCTTTTAATTTACCTTCTCTCCGTCGCCTTAGCTAAAAATCTTAATCCATGCCACTTGGTTTCCTCCCTATCTCCCTTTTTTGGTTTCTTTACATGGCTGGGTTAGGGGTAATATTTCCCTATCAAAGTTTATATTTCCAGGAAAACCTGGGGCTCAGCGGTACCCAACTCGGAATAGCACTAGCCATGCATCCACTGATAGGAATCATCGCAGCGCCAATCTGGGGAACTTGGTCCGATAGAACAGGCAAGCGTAAAGTATGCCTGTTGATCTTGGCAATCGGTTCAGCTGCAGGATATTTCTTGGTATCTTCTGCCGAAATTTTTTCCACTCTACTGCTTTTTATGTGCATCCTAGCCTTCTTTTCTGCACCAGCTATGTCGGTGGCAACTTCTTTATCATTTGCAATTCTTGGAAAGACTCAATCTCACCGGTTCGGACATATTAGGGTATGGGGGACAATCGGTTACTTAATCATGATCGTGCTATTTCCTATAATATTCCAGATACCAGGCTCGGAAATAGAGGGGTCAGAACTGAGCATTTTAAAATTAATTTTCCCAGTAGCCGCATTCATGAGCGCTTTATCAGCACTAGCTCTTTTTTGGATACCGACCTCAAAATCGATCTCCTTGAAGGCAAAAAAAGATGACTTTCAAAAGTTACTAAAACTATCTCCTTATCTCAAACTCTTGGGGCTTGCATTTCTAGCCTTCGGATTACTTGCGGGTCCAATCGTCATTTTTCCGGTTTTTGTTGTCGCAAAGGGAGGCGATGTAGAGACGATTAGCCGACTTTGGATTCCCATGCTATTGCTAGAAATTCCACTTATCTATTTTGCTGGATCTGGCTTGCGTCGTGTTGGCGCGCGCGGCCTAATCGCATTTGGAATATCCTGCGATGGTCTGCGTTGGCTAATTACCGCCACAGCTTCAAGTTTACCCGTTATTTTTGGAATCCAACTTTTGCATGGAGTTGTCGTGGCTGGATTGATAATCGGAATGCAATTATTTGTTGAAAACGAAGTACCAGAAAAAATTAGAGTAACAGGACAGGCCTTACTTGGCGCTACTATGGGATTAGGAGCCGTAATCTCTCATCTTTGGTTTGGTTTTACGCTGGAGCATTTAGGTGCCGACATGCCTTATTTAATTACCGGAACTGTGGCTGTCCTATTGGGTTTAGCAGCATGGTTTATTTTGGATATAAAGCCTCGAAGAAGGAACCATGTTGATAAAAGTAACAAATTAGAATAGGTTAGACAAAGCTTGTCTATGCTAAGAGCTTAGCTCAAAAATCACGCAAGACCCCCCTAGTGTAATCAAGCAAAAGGTTGCATCTAATTTTTAATACGAGGGACCTTACCCACATGAAATTTAAAATCCAACCAACAGACGTAACCTTCGGTGCGATAGTGTCCGGAATTCACCTCAGCCAACTAACATCAGACTTATTAGACGACATAAAGGAAGCCTTTCTAAAATATGCATTACTGATCTTTCCGGGACAAAATTTGAGCTCCAAAGAACAAGTTGAATTTGCAAAAATTTTCGGAGAAATCGAATATCTAGTAGACAATATGGAAACTATTCCCTTGAGCAACCGGTCCTCTAACGGAAGGATAATGAGCGACGAAGAGGAGCAAATTAAATTACTAAAAGGCAATGAAATTTGGCACACTGATAGCTCCTACATGCCCCGAGCCTCCAAGGCCTCCGTCCTATCTGCCAAGATAATCCCAGATTTTGGTGGGCAAACAGAATGGGCAGATGCCAGAGCCGCCTACGACTCTTTGGAAAAACATATTAAGGAAAAAATAGACACACTCAACGCAACACACAACTACTTCGTTTCTCAAGCAAAGATTGGGCACCAAGTTAAGGTAGGGGCTGCATACGGTTTTTACGAGGGGAAACCTCCAATTTATCCACTGGTAAAAATTCACCCTGAAACTAACAGGCCGGCGTTATATGTCGGAAGGCACGCTTGTAACATAATAGGGATGCCCGAGGATGAGGCAGAAGAATTATTGCTATTTCTAAATGCCCAGATTGTGAAAAGTCAATTCGTTTGGCAGCATTCTTGGTCCCCGGGTGACATAGCGATATGGGACAATAGATGCCTACTACACAGAGCAAGACCCTTCGATTCGTCAAAAGAACGCCTAATGATGCACACCAGAATCCGTGGCAATGAGATAAGCGAAACCGCACTGAACTACAGGTAGGCATAGTTAAACCAAACACTGGCATTCTCATGCGTTATAGAATAGAGGAACAACATCTAGAAAAAAAAGAACATGCGTCTCAAAATATTGTTGATACGACTGTTGCTCTGACTCTTCTCATAGGAATTATATTTATCTTTTTAGGTTTAAAGGGATCCCAACGATGGCTAATAATTTGGGGCATCATCACCTTTATCATGTGCCTTATATATTTCTCCTATCGTCTTTTTCATAATTGAAAAGAGTTCGCATATGAACGCCATGGAAAAAAGACTTTTTTTGACCTCACAGGCAACTAAGTGGCAGTATTTCTTTGGGCATCTACACGCGGAATTTCGCAAGGATAGATGTGCGGAAAAGGCGGCTTCTCTTGCTTACACCTCCTTACTAGCTTTAGTACCTCTCCTTACGGTGATGGAATTTACCTTCAGTTCCTTTCAAGCTTTCGACGCATGGAAGACAAGCCTAACTGACCTTATCTTTGAAAACTTAATTCCTGAACTTGGCGATCAACTGAGACACTATTTAAATATTTTTTCTCAAAACGCTACCACTTTAAGAGCTGCCGGCCTAACGATCTTGATTGTGACAGCTTTGTCGCTGATGGGAACTATTGAGGGCAGTTTTAATCTTATTTGGAAAATACAAAACAAGCGTCCTTTGGCCATGCGATTTTTACTTTATTGGGCAATTTTGACTTTAGGCCCCTTATTTTTAGGGCTTGGTATATTCGCTTCCTCAAATTTACTAGCGCTTATACTGTCAGAGACCCAACATTCTCTAAGTGGCGGTGTTGTCTTAACTATATTACCCCTGGCGTCGACCACTGCAGCTTTTTCTCTTCTTTTTTTTCTGGTTCCCTATCGACCCGTTATTTTTCGCGATGCAATCATTGGCGGATTAGTAGCTGCTATTTTCTTTGAAATTGCTAAGTACTGTTTCACGCTTTTCATAGCCGTCTTCCCCTCCCAGCAAATTATATATGGCGCTTTCGCGGTCATTCCTATTTTTTTTATTTGGGTTTATGTTTCTTGGTTAGTAATTCTCGTGGGAGCTGAAATTTCGAAATGCGTAGAGTACTTCAATATCGATAGGCCCCCTGATGATTTGGCAAACAAAGCGCTTAGGCTTCTATATTGCCAATTAAAATTACTAAGTATTCTTAGTTCAAATCTAATAAGAGGGGAAACAATCAACGAGCAGGAATTAAAAAAGATATTGAAGCACTTCGGCAATAACGTCTTTTTCGAATCACTCAATGGCCTTCTTGAAGCCGGTTGGATAGCCAGGAGTGACAAATATAAATGGGTCTTAGTACGCTCCATGGATACTATCTACTTAAGCAATTTACTCAAAATAACTCCTTGCCATCTTACAACCCATGAAGTGGACGATATAATAAACCTAGAAAAAGACCCACAGATTCATAAAGTCCTTAAGGATCTAGCCGCAAGAAAAGATATCGTATTTCAAGAGTCACTATTCAATTTACTTCAATCAAAAGGATAGCGTAGCCTATGCTAAAGCATTGCTATTCAACCAATTGAAGCATTAGCTCATTTCGCCTCAAGAAAGGCAAAGTCCAAGGTGGATTATAAAAAGCATACTTAATAGATCCCAAAACCTTTAAACGGTGAGCATTAACATAATCTAAAAGCACAGCTTCATGTTTTTTTAAGTTAGCTTGTGTACTGGCTCCAGAAAATCTAACCACCACGTATTTAGCAGAGGGGACCTCCCTAACCCAAAGATTGTCTCCAGACGGTTTTGGTAAGGAGGTTAGAGAGTATTCAGAAGGCATGACAAAACTAACTATCCATCCATCTTTAGCCTTCTGCTGTTGCACAGGCGCTGTCATAGCAATCTTTTGCGAAGATGAATTATTTCCAAATATATAATCGGCAATTACCCTAAACCCATCTCTGATAGCCTCTTTACGTTCACCATCTACCATCACTTCAGCCAGAATCATCGAATTATAATATCTAATTTCAATGTTAGCATCGGAAGCCACGATAACATAACCAGGCTCTTCTACTTTACTCATTACGGGACCTACTAAACTAAAACCAAAGATTAACAACAGGACAGCTACAACGATCCAGGATCGATAACTCATGAATGTTTCCTAAACGACAGTAATCCCAATATCATCAATAAAAACCACGAAAATATCATAAACACTCCACCGACAGGAGCGAACGCAGATAAAATATGCATATGGGAAAAGTTCGATGCAAGAACCCCAAGACAAAATAAAAACGTGCCTAAAGCAAGTAACACGCTTATCCAATATAGGAGTCTTTTTGCCGCTTTCAGTCTAGGCCATAAGATAAATAATCCAAGCACCGAAATTAAAACTGCATTTATTTGGGCATAGTTAACAGCGATTTTGATAGCATTGAAGTTTTCAATAGGATCAATAGCAGCCGAATTGTGATGTAGAAAGGCTACAAGAACTAAAGATACTAAGCCAAGCGCCCCACCGAAAAAAAGGATCATAGAATATACCTGAGCTCAAATTTTCAAAAAGTTATTGCGGAATCATAGCTACTCTCATTCAAAGGAAAGCTTCCCAAAGATATTAACAGAAACGTTTCAAAATGCTGAAATTTTAGGAATGATTTCTGATATCAAAACCCTTCCGAGACAATAAACTGGGTGCCTAGATCACTGATCGGGAAAAGACGTATTGTCGTACAGACAACAATGATTAAGCATGGTAAAACATGGGAAAAAATGAATACAGTAAATAAAAGCAATAGTTTCGAGAGTTTTGAAGAAGCCTTTTATCAGGTTCCCGAATTCGCAAAGCGTTTGCAGGTCAATGTTCCGATCACTCTGGAAGAAGACGGGACATTTAGCTTTTTTGGTGAAGGACAAGAGGTTTATGAATATCGAATGCAGGATGAAGATATAGGTTGGGGTCGGTAACTGACTTATACTCCAATGTACATCATTGATTTAATAAAACTTCACCTTAATGCTTTTAGGGTGTTCCAATTGGCAAGGTAAAAAATGAAGCAGTAAATTAGTGAAACTTGCAAAATTTATAGTAAATAGCCATCATTTAGTCTTAATCAGAGCCTTAACAAAGGTGTTATACGATTGGCTAAATCATACTATAACCAACCCGCAAATATTGCAGAGAAAAAAGTTCCACTACTGCACTGCTCGATGGTTATTTTATTATTTCTTTCTTGTTTTAAGATCTCAGCAGCTAGCGCGAATCCCTCTGCGTTTTCCGAATGTGCCGAGATTGATCACAAAAACAGCGCTCTAGGCCCGTTAACGAGAGAGGAAAAGCTCAAAACTTTAAGCAGTGACTTCTCTGTTGAGCTATCCAAATTTCAGCAATGCGACAGTGAAAATGTGGACTCGAGCAGCATAGAACAGCTAAATGATTCCGATTCTAGCAGCCAATTCGGGTCCTCCTCGAGTGAATCTCCTTCAAGTCCAAGCGAAGAGGTTAGCCAAGGGGGAAAATCTAAAACGATAATCTCTTCAACCGCAGATGTCTCACTTTCCTCCAACATCCTAGAATCAGGAGAGAACTCTGTAGCATTAACCGATAAGGGAGGATTGATGCTCGAGAATTTCAATCAGGACCTAGAAGCGCTCTCTACAGAATCAGACTTAGCGGCGCCACCCCCTTTGCAAGGTCGCGCTCATGAAACCTTAGAGAAATCAAACAACACGCAAATTTTAAAAGAGCAAATCAAAGCCAGAGCTGAACAGGAAAATGATCCAGATGTAAAAGAGGCGCTTATGCGAAGATACGAGGAATTATGATGACTACTTCTAATCGTTTTTTAGAACCCAGAATTTTACTGGGAATGTGCACCCTCGCGATTTTCTTGAATGGGTGTGTAACAACGACGGGAAAATCTAGTTCTCAAAAAGGGTATTCCGTAGGTCCCAGCTATGGATCGGAACCCAAATCATCCGTTGGGAGCTCACAGACAAAGCGAACTGATTTATCGATTCTTGTGCTACCTCTTGATCCAAATATTCCTGAAAATTCCGACGAATTCACCAAAAAAAATATTTGGCCGGAGTTACGGCGTGCTGAGGCAAATCACTTTGCTGTCAAACTTAGAGATGCCCTCAATAACACGAATACTTTCGAATCCGCTCGGGTGGTCCCCGATAAAACCGCAACAGGAGACCTTTATTTATCGGGAAAAATAGTAGACTCGAACGGCGAAGATATTGAAATTTCTGTTTCTTTAACCGCCATCAATGGAGAGACCTTGCTCCAGGATAAGTTATATAAACATCGAGTTAAAGAGTACGAGTTGAACAACCCTAGAAATGATTCCAGCTATGATCTTTATGATCCACTTTTCGAAAAAATCGCTAGTGACATTGCGAGAATCCTAAGAAAATTACCCTCAGATAAAATGAATACCTTACAAACTATAGAAACATTAAGGTTCGCTGAAAGTTTTTCACCAGAATATTTCTCACCCTACTTAGAAACATCCAAGAGAGGAATTACCCGGCTTACATCCGCACCTGCAGATGAAGACAGGATGCTAAGAAGAACCGAAGAGCTCAGGGTAAGAGATTTGCTTTTTGTAGACAATTTGCAACAGGACTATGACAATTTCTCGCGTCAAATGTGGGAAGAATACAGTTTGTGGCAACGGGAGTCTTACTTCGAAAGTAAAGCAGCCAGAAAAGCAAAATTAAAGGGAATCGGTAAAAAACTTTTGGGAGCCGCAGCAGTCGCGGGTGGAATCGCTCTCGTCGCTACCTCCGACCCCTTCAGCGGAGGGGGGCAAGCACTTGGCGGAACCCTTGTTGCGGCGGCTGGTGTCGCGACAATAGGAAGCGGAATGAGTGATTCCGCAGATGCAAAGATGTACAAAGCGAGCATGAATGAGTTGGGCAGATCATTAAATATCCAACTAGCACCTAAAGTAATTAATTTTGAAGAACAAACAATAGAGCTGAAAGGCGATGCAGCTGAACAATATCAAATCTGGAAGCGCTTTCTAAAAGATCTGTATGAGCTAGACAAAACGCCCGATATCACCCTTTAACCTAAAAAATGATCGAAAAAAGCAACAAGAATGCGGAAACGGAGGTAGGCGTCTTAGTTGCAGCGGCTAAAAATAAGAACACGGGTAGAAAGAGACTATTATTAGTTACGGCCTTTGTTAGTGCAGTTGTCTTACTACCAGTTCTATTCATTAGTTATACAGATATAAGTGAAATTCCTGAATATGGTGACCGCCCAAACACTTTACCTAATAAAACCCAGCGCCATAAACCTTCCGAAAGACTCTCTCTTTTTGAAGAATATGAAAGTATTTTAAAACCGAAGCTGACACAAATTGCTCTGTCTGTTAACTCAAACCAAACTGAGAACACATATGCAGGTGATGCTCAAAGACTAATATCCTGGTTTAAGGATGAGTTAGCCCACTCGCAGCAGAATGATGGGTTGATAGAGCCAGTTAGCATGAAGAAAAAACTTCTCGAGGCTGAAGAACTGATTAATAGCGTAGAAAACCTTCTTAGTAGTCATTTTCAAAGAATTGAATCAGCCTACTGGGAAAAAAATTATGCCGAAGCAATCAAATATCTCGAATCTGTCGAAAGTTTAGCTCCCGCAGATGAGCGAGTTATTGAATGGAAAGAGAAATTAAACAATAACCGAAAATTATTCTCCAAGTATGAACTTCTACGAAAAGCAATCGCAGCTAACGACATCAATTCGCAATTAAAAGCTCTAGAGGAAATCGAAGCATTAGGGAAACTAAACGAAGAACAAATAAAAAGAAAAATTTTCCTAAAGGAATTTTTTAAAAATCAGGAATACAACAAGCTTATTGGAGAGGCAGTTGCTCTAAAAGATCTGGGTTATTTCGAAGAAGCTTTAGTGGAAATTCAGAAAGCTCAAGCCTTGGCCGGGGACACAGCTTCTACTAAAGCTTTGGAATCAGAAATCACAGTAAAGAGAGATATAAAACTTTCCAAGCAATGGAAAAAAAAAGCGTTAGCAAGCACGCAGATCGACGATTGGGAGAGTGCATTATTACATTTTAATAACGCACAAACGCTAAATAGTACTGATGAAGAAATAATAGAAGGCTTAGATCTATCGAAAAAAATAATTGAGAGCACTAAGCAACTAGCAATGCTACGAGAAGACCCCATGCGATTAACTGACCCAGAAGTTGAATCTTTTGCGAGAACTATTCTCGTAGAATCCTCAGAAATAAGGGATAAGAGTAAAAAACTCTCGGCCATATATGAGGACGTGCGTATCCTGATTGATACTACTTTACGACCGAGATCATTGTTAATTGAGTCAGATGAAAAAACGAGAATCGAAATAAAAGGTGTGGGATTTATAGAGCCTACACTAGAGAGAACAATTGATTTAAAACCTGGATCTTACCTGCTGTATGGCGCCTGTGTTGGGCATAAAACGAAAATAACTGAATTGGAAATACCGCTACGAGGTTCAATTGAGCCGAAAAGGATCACCTGTGGTGAACGAATTTATTAACGCAATCGAAGAAGCTAAAAGCACTAGAAAAAGAAAAATTGTTTACATAATAGCAGGGATAACATCCCTGTTGGTTTCCGCGCTTTTCTTCTACGCCTATGCCACCTCCTTCAAAGTACACCTGCAGCCAGTTCCTGAGAAAGCATATAATCTGTCAACAGAAGCAGGTTTTTCAATAACCATCGGCGACCGCGTGCTACTTCCTTTTGGTAGCACAACCATCATAATTCAAGCACCTGGATTCATCGAGGAACGGAAAATTATTTCATCAAAAAATCCAGAAAAAATCGTCAAAATAAAATTAAGCTATGCACCCGTGAGCACATCACTTACCTCTGCGGTAGAATTGAGCAACCCTAAATGGATAGTCAACGGTATAATTTCATCTGAAGACCAAAACCCTATTCTGAAACTGAAACCAGGAGAGTATAAAATAGCGCTTTCCTCTGATTACCATACTGCAGATGAACAGTTGGTTTCTATAAAACCAGTCACGTCTCCCATGATTCGGGTTGACACTCATTTGAAATCTGTCTCTTTTACGATAAAGACAAGGCCGACTGACGCTAAGATTTTTATCGATGATGAGTTAGTAGGGAACAGTCCGTGGAAAGGAATTTTAGAAGCCGGGAAAATTAACTTACGTATAGAAAAAACTGGATATAAATCCATTTCACAAGCTATAGATACTAAAAATGAAAAGACAATCGTGGACAGAACATATTCATTAGCCAAAAAAACCAGACTCGTAAGCGCTAAATTTCACCCTCCGGCTGGTCGATTATTTATCAACAACAGATATCGCAAAATCACCTCAGAAATCAGTATAGATGCGATTGAGCAAAGTCTGGTCCGTTATGAGGCTGGAGGCCACCAGGGGGAAACTATAGTGGTTTATCCTGATGACAAAAAAATTAGTTTCAAATTAAAACCTATTTACGGTTCAGTTGAGATACTTTCTTCGCCGAAATCGAAAGTTTTCATAGAGGGTGAACTAGTTGGCGAAACCCCAATGAATGCTAAATTACTCGCAAAGCAACATCTCATTACCCTGAAAGCTCCGAATTATATTGAGGATTCTAAAACAATCGCTATCGAAGCTAACAAGAAAATCCGTCACGACAGGAAGCTTACTACTGTGAGTGATTATAGACTTGCAAATAGCCAACCTTCCGTAAAGAATTCAATGGGAATTGTAATGAACCGGTTCATCCCTTCAAAAATTAAGATCGGCGCTCCTAGGAATCAAAAAGGTCAACGAGCCAACGAGCACTTACGGAAGGTAGATTTTACTCGAGCCTTTTATATAGGGAAGTTTGAAATAACAGAGAAACAATATGCTATCTTTGAAAACGAGAACTCCAATTCTTCTCTTGCGCCTAAGGGTAGTCGTTTACCAGTTCGTTCAATAAGCTGGGAAGAGGCAGCAACCTTCTGTAACTGGCTAAGTTTAAAAGAAGGATTCGAGCCATTTTACATTAGCAGGCAGTCTAGAATAATAGGCTTCGATAAGTCTTCGCTTGGTTATAGGCTACCTACAGAAGCAGAATGGGAATACGTGGCTCGAGCGGCAGGAAAAAAGGCACCTACCACCTTTGTTTGGGGAAACGATTATGAAGTTCCAGAAGCCGCCGGAAATATTGCAGACGAATCCGCGAAGGGAACAGTTAAAATATTTTTAGGAGAATATAATGATGGCTTCGCGGGTATAGCACCATCGGGTAGTTTTGATGCGGAAATATCTGGCCTACATGATCAGTCTGGGAATGTAAGCGAGTGGACACACGACTTCTATTTGCTCGACCCACCTGAAGTAACTAAGGTATATTTTGACTATATGGGGAAACCCAAGGGTGCTAGTCACGTCATCAAAGGATCAAACTATTTATCTGCCAGTTGGACTGAGTTAAGGGCATCTTACAAAGATACTTCAAATGACGGAAGAATTGACGTAGGATTTCGTATAGCTCGCTATATTAATTAGAGTAGAAAACCAATGAAAACTTTCTGGAAAATGATTGTCCTTTTGTTCTTCCTAATACTTCTAACTCAAACTATATATTCGAAATCAAACAAAAATATATCGCTTAACGAGCCGACACCATTTCCAAGAAACATGTGAGCACATGAAAAAGACCACAACAAATATTGTCGTTCTAATTGGTATAATTTTAACGGTTCATCTTCTATATACAATGTGGATAATACCAGAAGTAAACCACTTACAAATAATGGCCAAGAGTACCGGTGACCTACTACCAAGGAATTTCTTTATAATAGTAAAAGATATTGAGCAAGAAATCGCGATTATTCTTTTTCTATGGGGCCTATACCTAACCGCCAGCAAGTTCTACGAAACATCCTCTAGGGATTACTTATTCGATGTAGATCTACTCAAAGACATACAAGACAACGAAAAAGATACTAAGAATATTTTAAGTTCAATAGACGCTCTCCCTCAAGAAATCCGATCAGCACCTTTAGTACAAACCATAGCCTCTTCCCTTCGTCGATACATGATAACTGGAAGCGTGCAAAATGCGTCTGAATCGATCTCTCCAGCCTTAGAAGCGATGGCAGTGAAAAATGAGGCTGAGCTTGCAGTTATTAAATACATAGTCTGGGCAATCCCATCTATCGGCTTTTTAGGCACGGTCAGAGGGATAGGAATGGCGATGAGTCAAGCGCAAAATGCTGTAGCAGGCGATATCGGACCAATGACCGAAAGTCTGGGAACCGCCTTCAATTCTACCTTCGTCGCATTATTAGCCAGCGTAGTTATAATGCTATTACTTTCATTCTTACAAAAAAATCAGGACGAGCAACTGGTGAAAGTACAGGAATATTGCGAAAAATATCTGATCGAGCGAATTAGTATTTCCAAATAAATATGTGCGTAACGTGCGACAAAAACGTGAAACAAACATATCTACCTTAGCTTTTATTGACGTGATGGCCTGCGGTCTTGGCGCGGTCATCCTACTCTTTTTCATCCTTGACTTTAATGAAGAATCCGTCCCGCAAATAATTAATGGCCCCGCCATAGAGAATAACACTGTTCACTTAGAGGAAAAGTATGCAGCAATGCTGGATGCAAAAAATTCGAAACTTAATGAAATAAAAAGGCTCTCAAAAAAAGTAAGTGACTCAACTGTGAAGCTATTAGAGACAAAATTAAAACTGCAAGATATTGATAAAACTGCTGAACCAGAACCCCAAAGAAAAGACATAGATGTGGCAAATCAACTCATTGGCTTGGCAGTAACAGGACCGAAAATACAGATCCTGCTAGATACCAGCGCATCGATGGCTTTTCCCCAGCTTATTGATATTTTAAGTGGGTTAGAGGACATGTCAGGCAAAAGACTAGCGTCGGGAAGAAAATGGCGTCAAGCGAAAAACATCACTCGGTGGCTTATAAAAAAAGCTCCGGATTCTAGTCTACTAAAGGTTATCGGATTTTCGGAGAAAATAACCTTCGAGAGTTCCTCGTGGGGGGATAGTGTTTCTACACTCAACCAATTCAATACGAGCATAAAGAACATTTCACCTAAAAATGGAACTAGCCTCGCGACTGTTCTCGAGCATATTCAAAGTAGTTCTTCCGAAGCTACTGATATCTATCTTGTCACTGACGGTCTTCCTACCCTCTCGGGGCAGACCAACCCAATAAGAGCTATTGGGAAGTTTATAAAGGGATGCAGAAACTCCAACTCGCAATACGTTAGCGGTGAATGTAGGGAAACATTTTTCTTAGAGGCAATTAACAAATTCGGCAACCAATCCAGTGTGAAAGTAAACGTTATCTTATTAGCTCTAGAGGGCGATCCAAGAGCCGCGCACAATTACCTACATTGGGCAAACTCGACCGGTGGCACTCTCTTTTCACCCGCAAGTTATTGGTTAAAATGAAAATAAAACAGCGCTCCAATTTTGATGTCGGTATGTCGTTTTTAGATATCATATCGTGCGGGTTTGGTGCTGTGATTATGCTAGTCATTATTGCCAAGGATTCAAAATTTGATCCTATTGAGGCAGAGTTATTCAAACCGGAAGCAAGAACCTCATCTGAAACGCAAGTCAAAACAAAAATAAGAAACCTGGAAAACGAGATTAACGATCTAAATCGTAGAAAGCGTGATCTCGAAGTACAACTAATGACATTAGTCGAAGAAAAAAAAGACGTGGAAATCTCATCGATCCAGTCGGAAAAGAAACCTTCAGTTCCGAACCATTCCAATATTAAGCCCATTGAGTCCATCTACGCTGGAGGAATCCCGGTCGAAAGAGAGTATGTTGTTTTTATCCTCGACACTTCTGGGAGCATGAAAAGATTCTGGGCCACAGTCGAAAAACAAATCGATACCATCCTATCGATTCATCCGAAGGTCAAAGGAATCCAAATAATGAGTGATAATGGAGATTATCTGTTGCAAGGCTATTCTTCCAGATGGGTTCCAGACACGCAGATAACCCGGCAAAGAATTTCTGAAAAGCTGAAAAGATGGAATTCCTTTTCTAATAGCAATCCCACAAAAGGACTAGAGAAGGCCTTAAGGTTTCACTCCAATGTTCCAGGCGGAATTTCAATCTATGTAATGGGTGATGATTTTACGGGACCTTCCTACGACGACGTCATAACAAGAATTCAAATTCTGAATCAAAAAAAAGACAAAAAATATAAAAGCGCTCAGATTCACGGGATTGCCTTTCCTTGGGGCGTGGGAGACCGATTCTCGACTCTCATGCGAGAGCTTGCACAGCGCAATGATGGAGTATTAGTAACTGTCCATTTTCCTTTGCAGTATGGCCGTAATTAAATAAAGCCAGGGTACACTCATGAAAAGAAAACAATAAGCAACTAACTAGGCTTTTTATTAATATATGAATATAAAAAAGGGGCTAGTTGATGGTTCTACATAAGGGAAGCTGCCACTGCAACAAGGTGACGTTCGAATTTAATGGACCAAAAAATCTCAAAGCTTTAGACTGCAACTGTAGTATATGTAGCAGACTCGGCTATTTACACATCATTGTTCCAAAAAATGAATTTAGTCTTATCAGGGGCAAAGCAATGCTTACTGAGTATAGCTTTAACACGGGAAAGGCAACTCACTTGTTCTGCAGAAATTGCGGCATCAAGTCCTTTTATATCCCTCGGTCTCACCCTACTTGTTACAGTGTTAATGCTAGGTGCCTACACCCTAAGACTTGGAACTCTATTAAGATAGAACCATTTGATGGTTTAAACTGGGAAGCCGCTAAAGCAAAGCTAGGAGACTAATGACAATAGAAAGAAGCGGATTATAGATAAAATGATTTTTTAGTAATTTAGGTTTATATTAATGACTCGCTTATTGCGATAATAAAATTTAGTCAGAAATCGACTGTCAAAGGGGGAAATCATGATAAGAATTGAGTTTGCACTGCGGCGAAAAGAAGGCATGAGTCGAGAGGAGTTCCAAGATTACTGGCAAAACACGCACGGCCCATTAGTTTCAAGACATTCTACTACTTTAAAAATACATCGCTATATTCAATTACACACTTTGGACGATCCGATAAACGATGGTTTGGCGGAAGCGCGTGGTGGGATGGAACCTATATATGATGGAGTAGCAGAACTCTGGTGGAAGTCAGTAGATGATCTAAATGCCTTCACTACAGAGGAAGGAGCAATAGCCGCTCAAGAACTACTAGATGATGAAAAACAATTCATAGACCTTCCTAATTCACCGCTTTGGTTTGCTTACGAATACCCTCAAGTCAATCCTACTGAGTATATGGTAGCTACTCAGCATTCCCCTCTGGTAAAGTTATTCTTTTGTTTGCGTCAGCCTAAAACCCAAAGCATTGAGGAATGTCAACATTACTGGCGCACCAATCATGGGCCGTTGATAAGAGGGGTTTCAACAGGCTTCAGAATGCAGCGATACCTTCAGGTACACCATTGCGAAACTACTATCTCAAAAGCTTTAACAGAGGCCAGAGGAACAGTTATTGAGCCCTACGTTGGTCATGCTGAGGCATGGTTTAATAGGGCTGATCTTATGATGTTAGGAGATGTGCCTGAAGCCACCGAAGCTATGCAAATCGCAATCGAAGACGAGAAAAAGTTTATAGATTTTAAAAGGTCCGCGATGTGGATTGGCAAAGAAAGAGTCTTCATAGATCGAAGGTGATTGATTACGCGTAAGGTCTTCACAACGCAGTCGCTCTCACTAGCCAAAAGGCCGAGGGTAGTAAGACTTCAGAAGCTGATTCGTGTTGCGACAAGACAGCCTCCATAGACTCGCGCGCCTGTTTTTGTAAATCACTTGGTGCTTCTCCGTACGGCTTAGCTGCAGGACCGAGTTGTGTCATGAGTTGGACCGCCTCATTCAGGCTACCTAAATTTAAATTCAATTTATTACTAGCAAACGTAATATTATCGAAGCCCGCAGCAGACAGCATTTCACCAAAGGCGTCAGAGTCACATAGAGAGAACGGACCGGGCTCACCCTCCTTTGGTGGCTCGGGCTTCTCCAAGACCTTAAAAGCTGCAGATGCAGGAACCTTCATCCAAAGGTTTTCATCGAAAGTTTTCCAAACTAGCAAGTTTAGTCGTCCACCTTTCTTCATTGACCTATTGATATTTGTAAACGCCTTGAGAGGATTCTCAAAAAACATCACCCCGAAGCGAGAAATTACTACATCAAACAGATGAGGATCGAAATCATAGTTTTCTACGTCACATTGAAGAAATCTCAAGTTAGCAGACCTCTGATTTCTCTTGGCTTCATCTAGGATATGCTGAGAAATATCAGAGGCGATCACCTCGCTACCCTGCCCCAAAAGACTGGCGGTCTTTGCAGCCAGATCCGCCCCCCCGCAACCAACATCCAAGACCTTTACATGGGCCTCTTCCTTCATTACCTCAAGCATCTTGCTACCAATAGGTTCAAGTGTCTTTTCAATACGAAGAAGATTGTCAACCCATTTTCTGCCTCCAGCCTCATTCCAATATTCGTCCATTTCGGTAGTATATTCTTTCACCTTTTCTCCTTGCGTCTTTATATTAGAAGCTCCGTTATGATTACTCATAACCTTACGATAATAAGGATAGCAATAATACCTAATTTTATTTAGTGCCTGCGACAAGAATATTTATGCTTGCCAAAACAATTCCGATCAACCCTTCAACAGTATTTTTCTTAAAATTAAGTAGAGGGACTTTAGAGTTCGTCAAAGTTAATCAACTCATTTGGGTAACAAATATGAAAAAAGCGTTTAGCAAAAAGTACATAAATAGTACAATATAAGTGTAGAAATAATATACATGACATACTTAATTTGAACACCATCACTCGTTGCAAACCTTTGCTGGGAACCTTTGTTGAAATTCTAATTACTGGCGACTGTGATAGGGAGATTCTTTTAAAATATTCAGAATGTGCATATGGAATCATTCAGGATATTCACAACAAAATGAGTTTTCACTCGAGAGAGAGTGAACTTTCAAGAGTAAATCAATCTGCTTTCAAAGGTCCTGTAAAGATATCTAAAGAGCTTTCTGAAGTATTAAGAATAGGTACTAGATATAGTGAATTAAGCGATGGATTATTTGACATGACAGTAGGTTACCATTTAGTCCAAAAAGGCAAATTACCCGATCATGGTATTGATTGTTCTGCTGAAGCGACCTGGCAAGATATAGAAATAGAAAATAATGAGGTTCATTACAGAAAGCCTTTATTAATTGACTTGGGGGGTATTGCCAAAGGTTATGCAGTAGACCTTGGCTTTGAGCGTATAGCACGTGAAGAATTAGAGACGAATAAAATAAGCAAAATCGTAGTAAACGCCGGAGGCGACCTAAAAAGCTGGCCATGGAAAGGCAGTGAAGTAGCTATTCGAATACCAAAAGAGCCATTCGCTGATACGATTACTGTTAAGATGAATAATAGTGCCGTAGCAACTAGCGGGCCTTACTTTGGAGGAAGTATAGTGGCCGATAAGGAAATAATTGCTAATGCTCCAAGCGTCAGTGTTTTTTGCGAAAACTGTATCGATGCGGACGCCCTCACAAAAATTTACTCGATAAAACCAGAGCAGGACATTTTAGGCATCGATCATGCCCGTTTAAACATCGATCAAAACGGCTTAACGTGCTGGAGTGTACTGTGAGCCGAATAGGCTTTCGAATACCAAAACTATACCGGTATCTACTGTTTACCTTTCTCACGCTCTCCTGGCTTACTGGCTCTGCCTTTTATTACTTAAACAATTGGGGCGAAATCGAAGGACCCTTTGGTCCTGAAAAACATCCAGCCCAGTTTCCTATATTAATGGCACATGGAGCGGGAGCTTTTTTAATCTTAATAAGCTTCGGGGCAATTCTAACGAGCCATGTACCGGCTGGTTGGAGGCTAGGACGTTCAAGATATATGGGTTTAACGTTGGTGGTGTTGGTAACTTTTCAAATAGTCACAGCCTATCTCCTATACTATGTCGCCTGGGCCGAAGGTCGAACAGTGCTTGCAAATCTTCACGCTGCTGTGGGGTTTTCACTACCGTTTCTGCTAATAATTCACATTTGGATAGGGAGAAAAAATAGACGTTCCTAAACCCTATTAAACAATAAGGATAGCTATGAAATTTAAAATAATCCTCATTTTTAGCGCATTGCTTCAATTGGCGCTGTCTACTGCTTCAACAGCTTATTCTCAAGGGGGTTCGGCTGTGGACAAGGAGAAAAAGCAATTCACTTTTAGCTGGCAATTTCAGGATTCAGATGCTATGCGGCCCCGCGGAGGAACTACGAAGGGTAGTACTGTAGAGCTGTCAAATGAATCGAATAGTGCATGGAGGAAACTTTCCAACGAAGAACATTCAAACTTTGAGAGGGATCGCCACGCAATACTTTCCATGGCTGGAAACCACCGCGTGACATTTGATTTCATCGAAACAATTGTTCATGATCCAATCTCAAAACCCGACCGACCCTATCAATCCTGGGGCACTGAATATGTTCTTGTCATTGAAGATAATCCTCAATTCATCAGCCTTCAGCATATATTAGTAATGACCTTTGTCGATAAGGATGGCAAGACTTCTAAGCCCATGGTAATGAAACACTGGCGGCAGGATTGGCAATATGCACCATCTCAAATGCTAGTGCACAACCTAACGAAAGGATGGCATAGGCGACAGCTTACAAAGGAATCTGCTAACTCTTGGTCTCAAACGGTTTACCAAGTAGATGATTCGCCGAGATATGCTTCAACAGGAAAATGGAATCATTTTAAAAAGATGTCTGTTTGGGAAAGTAAAGAAACATTACGACCTCTACCACGACGAGAGTTTAGTGTGCGATCTGACTATGATGTACTCTGGGGTACCAATCGAATTACGGTTTTGCCCTCAGGATGGGTGCAGGAAGAAGACAACCTAAAGATGGTCATAACTAATCCGCAAGACATTGAGAATAATCAATCCTTCAAAGCAAGAGAGGCAGGCATTGCTCGCTATGAACTCATCAGCAATTTAGATATTTCAGCTGCCGAAGACTATTGGAGAAAAACAAAAGCATACTGGCAAGACGTACGAGTAGCGTGGACAGCTCTAATCGAGAAAAACGATCAATTTTGGATTCGAAAAAAAGTATCGAACAGACCTTTATTTTCTCGTATGTTCGCTTATGCCGCAGCACTAGAAAAAGAGGATAATTATGATGCAGAATCCTCTAGAGAATTTGTCGCTGAAACCCTTCGCTCCTACACAATTTTTGAGCAAGCAGATCAGTCAGAAAAGTAATCTGCCAAAGGCACCTCTTTAGCGTTAGATAGACATAGCGAACCACTTTTCAGTTTGAATGTATAAAGGTAGGCTTTATTACCTATTATTGCTAGCCTACAAATACCTTCCGACACAGACACATTTTCGCTTTCAGGACATTGCATTAAATCGAAATGAGGAACTTCGACCTCAAAGGCCGGATAGTTAACCACGCAAGCTTGGGAATCAGCAGGTTTACTATTCTCATTATGGCCACTTTCGTTTGAGCCCTGAGAGGGAGAACAAAAAGCGAATATCAAGCTCGAGGCACAGATAATATTTCTAATCACGTTTTAACCACCTATTGAATTCAAAGATTAAAAGATTGCATCAGCAAAGCTATACTTTACTGAACACCAATTCCCACATTTTAGTTAGTCGATTGATGCCGTCCGTGATGTGGCGACAGGACAAAGTAGCTCCTGATATATTCATGATTTCCTTGCCGTGAGTCAACTGTCTAGAAGGATCTTTGTCATAGAATTGAGCCCGCCACCTCGGATTAACAACGGCGTCTCCATAACCCTCTCGATAGACCAATATTTCGATAGCCTTAACAGAGCCCTTGTCAGAGAGCGCAACAGCATAGTCTATGTATTCATGCTTACCGATTACCGAGTCCAAAACAAACCACCCACCACTTTCCGTTTTCCAAACCGCCATCTTGCTAGCACGGACTGCCACACCTGAGGCTTCTTTTATATCTTTTCTTTGCTGCCGAGACAGCTTTAGAGAAATCGGTATAAGCTTTTGGTTTCCCCAAAAAAGCTTGGCCGCTTCTCCGGGGGTCATGTAAACCCTGGCTTCGGAAGGGGGAACCAGGAGCATGAATCCCCCAGCTACCGAAGCCAGGCCGGTCAGAATGGACCGTAAAAATGTCCTTCTGTCCACAAACTTAGTACCAAATTGTCAAAACTAAATTCAAATTCGGTACCTCCCACTAACTAGAACTGGAATCCAAGTCCTAGATTAAACCCATCCTGGGTACCTCGCGTATTCGCTGAAGCTTTCTCCCATTGGCCGTCGATTTTGAATACAACGTTTTCAGTAGGCCACCAGTTAGCACCGACATTAATCATTTCATGATCTGCCATCGGTCCGCCTGTACCTCTCTCATCCCACTCACTATATCTGAAGAAGACACCTATTTCGCCCGGAATGAAACCGGTTAGGGCAGTCTTATAGGAAGGCTCCACATACCAACCCTCAACTTTATCCGCGTCCAAGCCCCCTGGATCAAAGCCATTGTCAGATCCGAAATCCCATCTAGCGTAAAGGGCTCTCATTGCAAAGCCTGAGCTATGTTGATAATCGATATGTGCTTCAGTCAACCAAGCAGAGGCGTCTATATTATCCGCTGTGCCGGTATAATCGGCTTGGTAATCAAAGGTGAAAGCGACCTCTAGACCAGGAATGGCATTGTAGAGAAGTCGACCTAAAATCGCCAAATCTTGGTCATTAGCGTTAGCAACCTTCTGTCTCGCAGACCGCACGCGCATGTTGGTAGTGTCTGTTACCAGGGCTGTGTGAACGAAAAGGTTATAGTTCAATCCTGGAGCTATACTACCCCAAAATCCTGCGCCAGCTTCTGTCCAAGTAGAAGGTATAACTTCAGCTTCAACATGGTTTCTTTCAACACCGTAAAAAGTAGTTGGCTCGTGCGTTAGGTTCAATAAGCCTATGGGTAGGATATCTTGGCCAGCTCGAAAATGATGATTTGAATTGATGTCCATTTCCAACCAAGCAAGTTCCAAGACCACATCACCATTACAATCCGCACAAATATGGCTGTGTTCAATTTCGATCTCAGACGCAAATCGGACCCAATCATTAAATTCGTGACCTATGAAAAGCACAAGACGATGGAAGTCTGTTCGCTCTAAGTTTCCTGCTCCGTCTTCGCCATTCAAGTTATTGTAGTGGAGTTCACCGTATCCACCGAGAGACGTGCGCTCAGCCCAGTCTGAACCGGAACCTAGAGTCTTACCTCCAATCGGCGACCATCTCGAGCGTTGAGCTCCAACGCTGTCTGGAGATTGTGGTGTGTTAATGTTACTGAATCCGCCAGCGCTTTCCTCTTCCGCTTTTGTTTCCGCGAGTTCTGCCTTGAGGGCCTCTATTTCCTCTTGTTGCGCTTTCAACATCTTGACAACGTCGTCAAGACTGGCTGGTGAATGATCATCAGCTAACGCAAAAGCGCTTACCAGCCCCATCGGCAGCGCAATAGCTATGGCCTTTAAAAATCTCATTTTAATTTAACCTCTTGTTTAAAATCTTAATAGAGAACGCGAATAATAACCACTATCATTACTATATGCAAATGATTCACATTAGCAAGTGTGAAAGAGTTAAAATAAAAAAAGTTGATTGAAAGGTAGTGTTTTAAATGGTGGCAGTTACTAAAAATTTTTCCATAACCCGAACCCATAGTGAACAAGGTAGGGCGGAAAAAGATCAAATCCGAGAACAAACCTCCAGCGCTTTTTCTAACCAAATCATTTTATCTTTAACAGAACTCTGGTATCGAGAGAGCTTTCAATCTTCTCTTTACATGGCCCACACCTTGGATGAACTTGGTGTGGAAAAGTATCTGCCGGTGGAGACAACCCGTTTAGATGGGAAGATAGGACCACGCAAGATTATTTTTCAAAAAAGCGAGCCGTCATTTTCTCGCTTCCAGGTGCGTTCACACCCACATGCTCCACTTTTCAACTTCCCGATTACGATAGCTTGTTTCCCGAATTCAAGAATATTGGAATAGACACCATATATTGTATCTCGGTAAATGATGCTTTTGTAATGGATGCCTGGGGCAAATCCCTTAATATTAAAAATATTACCCTCATACCCGATGGCTCAGGTGAATTCACTCGAAAAATGGGGATGTTAGTCGGAAAAGATAACCTAGGATTTGGCATGCGCTCTTGGCGTTACGCCGCGATTATTGATGATCTAGTCGTAACTCACTGGTTCGAAGAACCCGGTTTTTCTGACAACCATAACGAAGATCCTTACGGAGTATCAGCACCTCAAAACGTATTGAAGACCTTAAAAAATTAGAGTGGCTTCTGCTTTTTTCCTCTGAAATCTGGCTGTTCTTCCGTGACTTTTAGGAGTTGATCTCTAAACCAACTTTGAGCGCGGTTTTGACCAAACTCCTTGTGCCATATCAATGCAACTGTGGCGTACTTACCAGGTGTTTCCACTGGGGAAGGTCGTAATTTTATGTCGTAAAGCGGTTCATATGTCCGGGCGATTCTCCGAGGAATAGTAGTAATCATGTCGGTTCTGGCAATTAAAGCTGGCACCACGGAGAAATGATTTACCGTCAAGCTAATCCTACGAGATAACCCAGCTCTCGCTAGGGCCTCGTCAACAAAGCCCAATGCGTCCCCACCTGGGGTAACCAAAAGATGTTTTGCCTTAGCAAAGCGTTTTAGAGTCAAGTAGCCCTCCGCCAGAGGATGGCTTGAACGCATCATACATACAAAGTCCGTATCAGCAATATAAAAAACGCCATACCGCTCGGGAACGTCACCGTAGGCGCCAATTGCTAAATCAATTTCACCCGTGTCTAAAGCTCGGTATACCTTCTTGGGATTGATTCCCCTATCGATCACTCTGACATCAAGATTAGGACCCTCCTCATTAAGCCGAACCATCAACTCAGTGATGGTTGTGGCTACAAGATAATCATTTGCACTAATTCTGAAAACTTTGCTGTCACAAGCCGGGTCAAACTCTCCAGGCTCAAGGGCAGATTGCAAAATCGAGATGACACTTGAAATATGAGGAGCGAGCTCACGAGCTCTGGGGGTTGGCAACATCCCATCAGGACTTCGCACAAACAGATCATCTTTTAGGTAATGCCTTAATCTAGACAATGCGTTACTAAAGGCAGGCTGGGACAAAGCCACCCGACTTGCTGCCTTTGTTACATTTTTCTCTTGCATCAAAGCATCAAAAATCACAAGCAGATTCAAATCAACTTTTCGTAAATTCATTCAATGAATATATACTATATGAACTATCCATTTCAACAATATTTAAATTTGACTGATAGTAAGTGGACTCAAATGGCATGTCGGCCTTCCCCCTCCCTCCTTTATGTCCGGCATGCCATTCCCACCCATGCTTTTAATACCCCAAAAGTAAAAATGTTCAGAAAAAATATCCTCGTGAATCATCAATCAACTTAAATATGTTATCGAGTCTTCTAGACATCTCAGCAAGCGATTGAGTGGAGACGAAATAAATAAAATGTTGAAAACCCGCCTCAAAATCGCCAAGTAACTCATCTAACTCTAAAGAAGGGTCCATCGATGTCATAGTTATCTTTGAGTAGTCTCTCCCTATCTCTTCACAAGCATTTTTCAAATCCAGTATTGCGTTGCCTGGATAAAGTGTTTTTCTAGCCAACCAACCATCAGCATAGCGCGCAACCCGAGCTGGAACCCTTCTAGAATTTGAGCCAATCCAGACAGGCGGGAAAGAGACATTCTTCTTCGAGTTCGATCCAAAATCCCAATCTCGCCTAAGTTTCAAAACTCCATTTTCTACAATCTCCCATCTATTTTGAAAAATTGAGCCATGATTCTCCATAGCCTCTCTGATGAAACCACCCGCCACACCAAAGATGAAGCGCTCACGTGAAATCAATTGGATAGTTTCTAAAGTCTTTGAAATAAGCGTTAAATCTCTTTGAGTCAAAAGACACACGCTGGTACCTAATTTTAAGTCTTCAGTCAAGGCCGCAAGCGCACTAAGACATGGAAATGGATCATAAAATCTGGCCAAGCGCTTAATATCAGGGAAGCTCTTTAGAGTCTTCGGTCTTTGGATTGGCACATGACTGTTTTCAGGAAAAAATACCGCGTAGGTTCCCGCACCTTCCAAAGCAGATACAAAACTTTTGGTGAAGCTGAAATTTTTTAAATCGGTAAAACAAATCGAAATTTTTGGAACCATTTAAAATGCTCATCTAAACTACTTTTTTAAAATTTTTCCCTATCTTTTCGCACACTCTAGTCCATTCTCAAATATACGCGACTAATTCAAATGCTCTAAGGGAAAGGCTTTTAGACAATAAATGGTCAAGGGGGGTAAGTATAGAACAAAGGCTCCCTCTGAATATATCGGCAATATGGGGAATAATCCCCTCTCAAAGTCATTTCAAGAGACCTACAATCCTAAGATACGATAGCTTTGGGCTGCACTGAATAAACAAATACAAACAACTATTGTAAGCTTAACCCTGAGTTTTATATACCAAACCGGTAACATGCCCCTTTTAAAAAACCATCGGTCTGTGACAAACGCCCCGATAAAAACACCTCCTAGCGCAGTCAGAGCAGCCACCGGCTCTAAGAAAGCGATTATCCACCAGGCCAGCAAACTGGGAATGACACTATATATTAACTGGATAGTAGAAGTGGGATGCTGAGCACCGTGAATTGCCACCCCCCAATGAACCGCCCCAAGAAAAGACGCTACTACTGCAGAATAAAAAATCAGAATTTGAGTAGGAAAAAAACCTCCAAAGATAGGTTTGTATGAGCATACAGCGCCCACCATAAAGGGGATTACACCCAGCCATCCGAGTAAATTTCCAAGAGGACTCAACTAGCCAACCTTAAACTAAATGCTTGAACAGATTTGGCGCTTTTTGGAAAATCACCGGTCGGCAGTCATCCTCAAGACCACTCTAAGATGCTGGTATTTCCAGTCCGACCCAATCTTAATGTAGTCGTCATCGTATCTCAGCGCCATCCAGTTCTCTTTGTTCTCTTCTCTTAACGTCCAAGGGCCCATAATGTACCAAATTCCCGTAGCTCGATTACCGTCAACCTCAATAATTGGATTCATCATATTATGCTGAGAAAAGGTAAACATATCCTTAAAACCTTCGAATAACTCCCTTATTTCTTTATGGCCTTTAGCTTGGCCAAAATCAGGGCTTTCCCAAATTCCATCTTCAGCGAACAATGCTGTTATTTTGTCTGGGTTATGATCATCGTCGCATACATGACTATACCTTGCTTTCAACTGCTTTATTGCCTCTATATCCTCTAGTCTGGCAATTCTTTTCTCTAAATCTGTCATATCTAGAATCCCCTTGATTTTGCAAACCTTACACTAAACGGCATACATCTTTTCCCTTCATTAAGTAACGTATTTCTTAATATTCTTTAATCAGCCAAGATGATCTTTGAGCAAGTAATAGATAATAGCTACTCCGACAAGACCCACAAAACCTCCATCACCAAACTGGTTCAAAACCGCCATCAGATTGTAGACAACATCCCCACCTACAAAAGGTATAACGGACCCAAATACGGCCTGAAATACTACGGCAATAGTTATGAGAATAAGACCAACCTCTATGAGCCCATCTAGAAAATCTTTAGTTTTGCCTAACATTCCTGTGCTCCCCTTTTTTGAAAATTTAATGAAACATCAACTTGACCTTAACATACCTAAGAAGCCTCACGGAAGAGTAAAAACTATACTAATTAATCATGAACGTCGTTAGGGCTCATTGATACCATCAAATAGATCGAGCAGGTTATCAGTTCCCTCAGAAGTTCTAGATTTTACAGGACTTTCGAAATCGCTAATTTTATCGTTTTTGATCCGTTTAAGAAGATTAGTTGCTCTCGAAAACGCTATCGAGTGGGACCTCCTATCAAAAAATTGAGCCGTGTGGTTATCAAACCAATGAAAAGCACCTTTCAGTTCCACAAACTCTAACTTGCTGCCACTCTTCGCTGCTCTTTGAACCCTCCGCTTACAATCTTTCGGGCTAGTAATGGCATCTCGAGAACCGTGAAAAACAAAGCCTTGCAGATTAGGCGGGAACTGGCCCGACCAATTCAGGGCTTCTTTACCACACCAAGGGTAATATAAAATAGCCGCTTTTATGTTATTTACCTCCAGCATCGGCAATTGAGTTAAGTTAGGCAACTGTATTCGGCTCTCCAAGCTCACTAGCAGATCCATTGCGGTCCAGCCCCCATGTGACCAGCCCATAATTAGCGTTTTGTCTGGCTTTATTCTAGTATTTTTCCAAACAGTTTGAAGAACTGCTATTACATCGCCTGCTCGCTCATCTCCATGTACGATTTTACCAGTACACACCTTTTGCCTTAGCACGGATGGTCCATTTAACCCTCTCGCCGCAAAACTGTTTACGTGGAGCACAGCAAATTCTCTCTTTAACAGCTCCCTTCGCCATTGATCGTGATGCGGATGCCATCCCATACAACCCGGTAACATAATTGCGAGGGGATACCTACCTTCATTACCTGGAAACTGCAGATCTGTGTACTTAGCCAATGAGTCTCTACGCGAGGACGGAGAAAGCGATCCATAAGAGGCATCTAAAGCTACAGTCGTTAAACTTATAGCCAATCCACCAGCTAAAAACATCGTTCTCAGAGAACCACGAACAAAGACCATATCTCTAACCTTTGATATAAACAGTTAAAAACTTCAAGAATATAGAAGTATAGCCATATTGACACCCCCCTAGACATGAAGCTCCGCCTATTGCATTTACGTAATGTTTCAAAAATATGACGGAAAACACTAAATATGGGGGTTGTTTAGCTTGATTCATACTAAATATAGAATAAGATGGTAAATTAAAAGCAGCTAGTTTATTATTAGCCCTCTGGAGTGTTTTTTAACTTGAGGAGGAAAGAAAATGCTTGATAATGCAAAGCGCTTTTTGCGAGAAGTTGTTGAAATAGGGCTGTTGTTGATAGCGGTAGCAGTTATTTTACAAGTGATCTTTGGGACTGCCGTCCCTTTTGTTGGGGGAGATGTTGTAAACAATCTTCTTAGCATCGTCACCACACTCGGAGACGGAGGTCTAGTTGGTTTAATTGCTGTGGGAATTATTCTTTACCTAATAAACAAGAATTCCTAGCGCTTATTTTTACCAATTTAATTTAGAGCCCCCGGCAACGGGGGCTTTTTTTGCTGAAGACTAGGTTTTGAAAATAACCGTCCGATAGGTGGGCTATACGATTTCCTTCCTTTGTAGCAACTTCTCCAAAGAAGAAAGCCAATGTTCATAATATCCAGGCTTCTCGGGTTTAGGGTTGGCAGCCGTCTCTCCGCTCGAATTAATCTCACTAATTAGAATGTCTCTGAATTCTTCCCACTGATAATATCCACTGCTATACAGCGCTATCGCCATTGCGAAGGCGCGCTTCTCCCACTCCTCATGAAAAACTAAATCTCCGCTTTTTCTAGGCAGAGAATCTCTGCCCTCCATCATTGAGATTTCGGCTTTAACTTGAGAGCCTTTTAGGTCATTCATGAAGGTTTCGGGAGGCCAACGCCTATCATAGAGTCTCTAGTAACTAACCCAACAAGCTTATCCTCACTCGCACCCTTAGATTGCTCGGGTTGGCGGGGCAAAACCATATATCGAATTTCAGCACTACTATCCCACACACGAATTTCTTGATGTTCAGGCAAGAAAGTTCCAAATTCCTCCAACACCTCCCGAGGCTCTAAAACGATTCTGGAACGGTAAGGTGCATCCTTATACCACGACGGGGGAAGACCCAGCACAGGCCATGGATAGCAGGAGCATAAGGTACAAACGACGACGTTATGAACCTCTTGCGTATTTTCAATTACAACCATGTGCTCACCTTGCAATCCGCTAAAACCGAGTTCAGCTATTGCGCTTGTCCCATCTTGCAATAACCTGCTTTTATACTCATCATCAGTCCATGCCTTAGCTACCACTCTAGCACCGTTCATTGGGCCAAGGTCTTTCTCGTATATCTCAATCATTCTATCCAAAGATTCTTTGGAGACTATCCCTTTTGATATCAAAAGTGCTTCGATATCAGAGACTCTTTTTTCTAATTCGCTGGTCTCCTCTCCGTTTCTTCGCTTTTCGAGGTAGGGATTAGCGGGTTCTGAATGCTTATGGTTGCTACTCATTCGGCCTTCTCCAAATAACTATCCCACAGGTCTATATACACTGCATCCCGACCTTCCTCACTTCCCCATAGTTCCGCCGACTCAAAGCGAACAGAGTACAAAGGTTGCGCAGATTCGCCTAAATCATGAGCAACAGTGTCAGGAAAGACAAAATTTCCCCTATTGGTTACAATTTCCCCTTCTCTACCCCGTATGTATCGAGGTAGACGTGTGTGTCCGGCAGGATTAATATTTTTTGCTCTGACCCTATCGCCAGTTGCAAAACGGATTTCTGAATCAACCCCCTCCCTAAAATAATTTCCGCCCGTAGGAACAATGGCATCCACATCTTCAGGGGTCAAAGGTACATCGGACTTTGCTTTAGAATGTAATTTAGTTTCTTCAATTCTCATCTCCAATGCAGCCAGCCAGTGTTCATAGTAGGTAGTGCTTAAATATTTCTCTGCACCCATTCTCTCGATAGCGTGGCGAAACGCGTCTATCGAACCCAATGCTCCAAAAGACACCATTGTGGCTGCAAAAACACGTTTTTCCCATTCATCATGGAAAATCGGTTCGTCTTTTTCTATTCTTATTGAGCCGTAGCACTGCATACCACCCAGATCGTGTGCACCATTCATACTCTTACACCAAAAATGTTGGACCTAATTCTTAAAGTTATCATTTTTTTTTTATAATACAAAGCTTAGAATAGAACAAAAAGGGAGGAGTACAAATGGCAAGCTCATTTGATATATCTGATCTATGCAGCACAAAGTTCGCAGATCTTATTGAAGAATTCAAAGAAAATCCCGTAGGTCACCACAGCCCACAATTGCAAAGGCTTCTCAATGTGATGCGTGGTGCGCCGATGGGAAAGAAACATTGCCTAATCGTTAGCGAATCTAACAAGGAGTGGATTCTAGCAAAAACATCTGGGATACCTGGAGAACCAGTGAAACCCACTAACCTGAGGTTTCAAAATTTAGCTGACGCCGAATGGTATGTTTTTAGAGAGCGCTGGAAACACCTTACCGGAGAGAAGCTTCAGAAGTAAAAAATACCGTTGGGAGGATGAAAGTCTGATGAAAATAACCGCATACGCAAACAAAATGAGTGCAGCACCTGGGGAAACCATAGATTTTATGGTGAACTGCGAAAACAAATCTTTCGATGTAGAATTTGTAAAACTTATATGCGGCGATTTGAACCCGGGGGGCCCTGGTTACAAAGAAAAGGTCGTAAAGAGCAGGACGAGCGGAAAGTACAAAGGACGACAACAGAAAATACATGCCGGATCCTATGCGAAAATCGATAGTAGCAGCCACTTTAATGCTTTAAGGAGCTTTTCAGCTCAAGTTTTTATTTGGCCTACGACTCCGGAGAAAGGAGCGCAAACAATTTTAGGAAATTGGTCTCCTAAAACCAACAGCGGATTTAATTTTGGAGTAGCAGAAAAAAACCAAGGGGTGGCCTTGGAGATCGGATTGAGCCGAAAAAAAGTTTTTAAATTACAGACCAAGGCTCCGCTGCTATCGAATGAATGGTATTTTATCACCGTCAGTTATGATTCAGAAACACAAATCGCCAGCATACGACAAGAACCTCTGCATAGCCACACAGGTACCAAAGACAAGGCTAACATTTCAAGAAAAGTTACGGGAACAGTTTCTTTGAATACAAATGACGCTCCTTTGACCATAGGAGCCCTTTACACATCAGAAGATAAGAATCGACTGGTTTGTCATCGACATTTTAATGGAAAAATTGACTCTCCCGCGATTTGCCATTCGCCAATTTCTCCAGGCCAAGAAGAGGCTTTGAAAAGATTGGATTCCGAACAGGTTAAAATCGAAAGTTTGATTGCTAGGTGGGACTTTTCAAACGATATACAAGGGACAACCGTCACAGACCGCTCTGCAAATCGACTTCATGGGGGTGTGGTGAATATGCCAACCAGAGCAATGACGGGTTGGAACTGGACTGGTGACGAACTCAATTGGAAGAACGCACAGGATCAGTATGGGGCAATACATTTTCACGATGACGATGTCCACGATGCTGACTGGGAGGTTGACTTTACCTTGACTATTCCAAAATCCTTCAGGAGCGGGTTGTACGCTGCTCGATTGAGGTGCGGCTCTTCTCTACAGGAGGAAGATTATGTCCCTTTCGCCGTACTTCCGCCTAGGGGAAGAGCTACGGCTAAAATTTGCTTCTTATTACCCACTGCAAGTTACATGGCCTACGCAAATGAACATATGGGAACCGATGTGCCGGTTGCGCAGTTGCTAGGCGGACGACTCGTAGAACACGAAAGACAAGATCTGTATAGAAACGAACACCGAGAATACGGCGCGAGCTGCTACGACCATCACAGTGACGGCTCGGGAGTGGCGTATTCCTCCAGGTTGAGGCCAATCCTCAATATGCGACCCAAGTATAGGAGTTGGCTTGGTGGATCAGGGTCTAGTCTATGGCAGTTCAATGCCGACACGCACATCACTAATTGGCTAGAGGCAATGAATTATGACTATGACGTGATAACTGACGAAGAATTACATTACGAGGGTCTAAAATCGATTGAAAAATACAAGGTGGTTCTCAGCTCATCTCATCCTGAGTATCACTCGAAAGATATGTGGGATGCGATGATGGCGTACCAACAGAAAGGGGGGCGCCTAATGTACCTAGGGGCAAACGGTTGGTACTGGCGGATCGCATTTCACGAAAGTGAACCGGGGATAATAGAGGTACGAAGAAATGAAGGTGGAATACGTGGATGGGAACCAAAGACTGGAGAGTACTATCATGCATTTACCGGCGAGTATGGAGGACTATGGAGAAGAAACGGGCGTCCGCCGCAAAAGATCGTAGGAACAGGCTTCACAGCGCAGGGCTTCGATATTTCCTCCTACTACGAAAGAAAACCTGATAGTCACAGGAAAGAAGTTGCTTGGATCATGAAGGGGGTTGGCAAAACCGAGAAAATTGGCGACTTTGGGTTAATAGGTGGAGGGGCTGCCGGACTAGAGCTCGATCGAGTGGATGTAGGTTTAGGAACGCCTCCTTCTACATATCTGCTAGCTTCTTCGGTCAACCATACTGATATTTATCTCGTGGTGAATGAAGAAATTTTAATTAATTACCCCGGGCTGGGAGGACAAGAAAACCCGCTTGTTAGAGCAGACATGGCTTTTTTCCCCACTCAAAATAATGGCGGCGTTTTTTCTACAAGTTCCATAGCATGGGCGGGTTCTCTGTCTCATAATAATTATAAAAATAACGTGTCCCGCATTACGAAAAATGTATTAGATAGATTCATTTCTAACAAGAAGCTTCTTGATGACACGTTTTGATTACTTTCTTGAATACCTATATTCCTAACAGTTTGTTGCACTGCGGTATAACTGAGGTATACTGCACTGCACCATAATTAGGAATACCTCCCCCCCGAGTCCTAATTATAGGTACTTCCCCTCCTCACTCTGCCGGAGCACCTCGCTTCGGCAGAGTATTTAAGCTCCCGTTTTTATTCCAATAGGGTGATTGAAGTTGTATAGATAGTGAGGAAAAATGGACTTTCTGTTGACATAAAGGGAGAGTAAATTGTGAGCAAAAGAATTATTGGGCCAGTCTCCCACACATTTTTTTCACAGAGAATGCGACTACACTACACTGACTGGGGCAACTCTGGTGCGCACCCCTTGCTTTTGATCCATGGCGGGAGGGATCATGGGAGAAGTTGGGATTGGATAGCTCAACAGTTCTCCAATGAATGGCACGTAATGGTTCCTGATCTCAGAGGCCATGGAGACAGTGATTGGGTTGAAGATGGAAACTATGAGATGGCAGCTTACTTGTACGATCTTGACCAACTAATCCATCAACAAAAACTTGCTCCAGTCACCATCATTTCTCATTCTCTTGGTGGAAATATTGCCCTTCGTTATAGTGGATTGTATCCCCGAAATGTTAGAGCAATAGTGGCAATAGAGGGTCTCGGTCTATCGCCCAAAATGCAGGCCGAGCTCCGTGAGAGGCCTCTTTCTGATAGATTGAAATCGTGGATAAGTAAGCGACGAGATCTGGCCGGTAGATCACCTAAAAAATATGCCTCCATGGACAGTGCAATCAAACGCATGACTGAGGAAAATCAACACCTTTCTGAAGAAATGGCTACGCATCTAACCGTGCATGGAGTAAATCAGAACGAAGACGGGACGTTCTCATGGAAATTTGATAACTATGTTAGATCTTGGCCTGCTTACGACATGCCCGAAAAGGACATTCAAGGACTTTGGTCTGAAATAGAATGCCCCACACTTCTTATCCATGGGCTCGAGAGCTGGGCCTCAGATCCTTCAAATGATGGTAGAAGTAAATTCTTTAGGAACCCCGAGGTTGTCGGCTTCAAAGGCGCTGGCCACTGGGTACACCATGACTGCCCAGATGAATTTGTTTCTGCAGTAAAAAACTTTTTTGATTCTCATGGGCTCCCTGGATAAAGATCAATGTACTCTTCTGATTTTTTTTCAGAACAGTATTAGCACCTTCGATTCATAACATCCAAACCCGCAATCAACTGGTAATAAATAGGGCTGACCGTTAAGTTGACTGCCAACTTAGCGGCCATCTCAACGACGTGCCCAAGAGTCTCATGAAGCTCTAGCGGTTTTTTATTTTCAAGGTCTTGTAAAGCAGATATCTTGTGGTTCGGAAAATGTACTCTGAATTCCTCACCTATGGCAAGAAGTTTGCTCACCGCACCGTCCTGTTTACTCCTAGAGATAGTATGAACTGGGAGAACTGTATCGTCATGAAGAGTGACACCGCTCTTTTCCGCCAAGAAGGCAACTTCTCGAATCAGAAAATATGCTTGCCGTGCAAATTCATCAGTACTCAAAAATTGTCCAATCGGACTTCTTGTTAAAATAGACAAGGCGAACAGCGAGATCCAACCAGTAAATTTTGACCACTCAGTGGCATCAATACGCTCATCAGCAATACTTTTTAATCCTGTTAAAGAGAGTGTTTTCGCTATCGTGTTCCCTTCATCGCAATTACCATCTAAGTTGAAAGATACATTTCGAGTAAAATTGACTAATCCACATTCTAAAAGTTCTCCGCTGAAGTTTGCCATACAACCGAGAATTTTTGACTCCGGGAACTGACTTTTCAGTTGCTCATTTTTTTTCA
Organism: uncultured Pseudomonadota bacterium; assembly: GCA_902551695.1. GTDB lineage: Bacteria > Pseudomonadota > Gammaproteobacteria > TMED69. Next base: position 28,092 of record CACDEI010000003.1, on the reverse strand, counting down.
AGCCGTTGGCCAAAGAAAAAACCACATTCGGCGCTAATCGATTGGTTGCTTCCATAGCTTGTTGCATTTGGTAAGTCTTTACACAAAATATAAGGACGTCACTATCCAAGTCGGGCTCAACTTTCTCAAAAACCTCACAAGGTTCGATCAGCTTAATTAGACCATTTACTCTCAAACCGTTTTTCCTGATGTAATCGGCCCTTTTCCCTCTGGCTATTACTCGGACCTGATGCCCTCCTCTAACTAGAAGGGCGGCAACTATTGTTCCCAAGGAGCCAGCTCCGAATATTGTAAATCTCATTTTTATCTATCTGCTCAGGAGGTGTCTATATATGCGACAACTTGATATTGATCTAAGAAATATACTCAAAAAAAATCACCTGTGATTCTTATAATTGCAACCAAATTTTTTCTCTTTAATACTCTTGCGCAAATTAAGTTTCCAGTATACTTGACTCACTGCTAATTTTATAGGAATTCAAGACATGCGTTGTGAAGTTGTAGCCATCGGGACGGAACTATTGCTGGGTCAAATAATCGACACAAACTCTTCCTGGTTGGGGGAGCAACTGGCGTTGAATGGAATAGATTCTCACCTTCAAATAAAGGTGGGAGATAATATCGAGAGAATCGTCACCACCTTGAGATCCTCTTTAGAGAGAGCCGAAGCAATTATCTGTTGCGGTGGATTAGGCCCCACTCAAGACGATATCACTCGCGAAGCTATCGCCAAAGTAATGGGGACAACTCTTCAAAGCAATAAACATATTGAGAACAAAATAAGAAAAATGTTTGAGTCAAGAGGACGTAGCATGCCTCAAAATAATCTGAGACAAGCGTTGGTGCCGGTCGGAGCGACGGCGATAGAAGATCAACCAGGAACCGCTCCCGGTCTTATCTGCCCAATCGATGATAAAGTAATTTACGCAGTGCCAGGCGTCCCATACGAACTAAAACAAATGATTCAATCCACGATCCTTTCGGATATAGTCAGGAGATCTGGAAGAAAGAATGTAATAGGAAGCAGGGTAATAAAAACGTGGGGTCACAGCGAATCAAAACTAGCAGAGATGCTAAGCCAAAGAATAGAATACCTAAATGAATCTAAAGAGGTTACCTTGGCTTTCCTGGCTAGCGGTATAGAAGGATTAAAAGTCAGGATAACCGCTAGAGCTCAAAATTCCCAAAAGCTAGAAGTATTACTCAAAGAGGAAGAATCCGTAATTAGAGGCATACTTGGCGACTGCATTTTCGGCATCGATGATGAAACTATGGAATCCATCATAGTAGATATCCTTAAGCGACTAAAACTTACTGTAGCAATAGCCGAGCTAACCAGCGCTGGGGTCGCATCCGCACGCCTAAGTAACGCCGACCCTGAGGGCTCTATATTCCTCGGTGGGATTGTCCCGAATTCCGAAATTTCAAGGATGGCCATTTTAGGCTTAGATCAGGATTCTATAGGGACTGAGGAATCTGCCACTCACTTAGCCCAGAAGGTTAAATCACTATTTTCGGCTGACATTGGACTCTCAATAACGGGCACCCATGATCAGACTGGTTCAAGCGCTAAAGGGGAGACCTATCTCGGAATAGCCTATGGAAAAACTAATCTGATTGAAAAAGTACTTTTACCAGGGGATAAAGCAAGAATTGGACAATTTAGTGTAATAAGCCTACTGAATGCGTTAAGGTTGCAACTATGCAAAACAGTGAGCTAAAAGTGATGGTTGAAATAAAATATTGCGGGGTATGAAATTACCGACCAGAAGCTCTCCGTGTGAGGGATGAATTATCTTCTCTTGGCCATAAAGAGGTTACATTGACTGAAGGATCTGGTGGCGTTTTTGATATTTATATTAATGGAATCAAGGTATTTTCAAAGGAAAAAAGCTCATGTGGAGGCTTTCCCACTTCGGAGGACCTGATCCGTTTTGGGTAGTGAAAAATGCGCCGTGCCTGGTAACCCACTACACAATAGAGTTACACTCAAAGCCAGCAAACTAGAGGCCTTTTATTAGATAACACATCAAAAATCAGAGAATAAAAGATATTGACTGAAAATAATGTGGAGAAATCGATTTGAGTGATCTTTCGGAACTACTGACAAAAAATATCCAAGAGCTCGCGCCTTTAATAAAGAACAAGGAGATTTCACCTACTGAGTTGACAAAGGGGATGCTATCTCGGATCGAGAAGTACGATGATGAAATTCACAGTTATTCCCTTGTTACTGCAGATAAAGCCATTTCGGATGCAGAGTTAGCAGAGAAGCAGATTCTGAAAGGAGAATGTCTTGGCCCCCTTCACGGCATACCCATTGCGTACAAAGATTTGATATATACCGCCGATATTCCGACAAAATGTGCATCCACGCTTATGGAAAATTTTGTACCTAGCTATGATGCAACCGTTGTTGAAAAACTGCAGGCCGCGGGTAGTGTGATGCTCGGCAAGCTTAACTTAACTGAATTTGCGCTATATGGTTACCACCCCAAACTAGAGTTTCCGAGAAACCCCTGGAACAAAGATCACTGGGCAGGAGTCTCCTCATCCGGCTCCGGCGCGGCAACTGCCGCCTCTCTTTGCTTCGCTAGCCTTGGGACGGATACAGGGGGTTCCATCCGTTTTCCCGCCGCTGCATGTGGAATCGTAGGAATTAAACCAACCTTTGGCAAAGTAAGTCGCTATGGTGTTTTTCCTCTTGCTGATACTTTAGACCACATCGGACCAATGGCTAGGAGTGTTTGGGACGCGGCTGCAATGCTACAAATCCTAGAAGGGCGTGATCCAAGAGATGCCTCGACTAGACTAGATAAGGAGACTAACTATCTTCAGGAAATTGGAAAGGACATAAGTGGATTAAAAATAGGCATCGATAGGGTTTATTGCACAACTGACACCGATCCAGAAATGACCACTGCACTTTTCAAATCCATAGAATTATTGGAAGAAAATGGAGCGACTATTCTAGAACTGACGGCGCCTGAACTCTACGATGCAGCAGAACACTGGATGACTATATGCTCTGTTGAAGCCCTAATAAGTCACCAACAATTTTTTCCAAAACATCGGGAGGACTACGGCCCCGTATTTCGTGCACTCCTAGAATATGGTGAAAAAGTAGATTCTGTAGCTTATGCGAGAGCCACCAGACAGCGCCAATCAACCAACGCTCTCATAAACGAGCTATTAAGCGGAATCGATGTAATGGTATGTCCGGGCATGCCGAACCCTGCACCTTCAATCTCGGCAGTGCCCCCTCAAGCAGTATCTCCCATCGAAGAAATTCCCCCTTTGGTAAGGTTCTCCGCACCCACTAACTTTTCTGGACACCCATCTATCACTTTGTTAAATGGATTCACTGAAGATGGTCTGCCCACCTCCATGCAATTTATCGGCAAAAAAGGGGAAGAGAGCACTCTCATAAAAATCTCTTCAGCCTACGAAAAAATGACCAATTGGCATAAAATGAGACCCCTTTTAGACTGATATCGGCATAAACAGCTTAACCAACCTCTGTTAAATAGTCGTTCATTAGTGAAATTTTATTTAGCCTCCACAGATACCAACAACCTGCACTCCTATAAGGCCTCCACCGCTTCGCATATGTTTCAAGTTGTTCGCGACTAGACTCATGATTTTTCTTACCTAACAAGATACCGTGACCTTTTCTCAACGCCAAGTCATCAACCGCCAACACATCGGCTCGGCCCAACTGAAAAATCAGTATCATCTCAGCAGTCCATTTTCCAACTCCTTTTAGTTTTGTAAGGGAATCTACGACCTCCGAGTTGGACATACATTTTAACTCTCCACCAGAGGGTAGTTGCTTATCTCGAGCATGTTTTGAAAGTTCTTTAAGATACTGAGCTTTGTTTTCAGATAGCCCACAGGCTTTTAATTTTTCATGTCGAGCTTTGAAAATGCGTTCGATATCTAAATTCCCATTCTTCTTACCGAATTCTTCAGTCAACTTCCTGCTAATACTTTGGGCGGCTTTTACACTAATTTGTTGGCTAATAATTGCCCTTGAAAGAGGCTCGAAAATTTGAACTTTTCGAGGTATGTTAATACATGGAGGGCCGACAAGTTTGATCAATTTAGCTAATCTGGGATCTGATTTAGCTAGGAAATCAGAGGATTCTAGCGGGTCATAACCTATAAAGGGGGGTTGAACCTCGCATCCCTCCAGCCGGAGTAGAATTTGCTTTGTAATTATACCGTTAGACGCAGAGAATCCGCGAAGACTACCGTCTCTGCCCAAAACTCGATGACAGGGAATTATTATTGGCAACGGGTTCTTGCCTAAAGCAGTACCTACGGCTCTGAAAGCATTGGGATGACCTATAGCGTCTGCCAAAAAACCATAAGTGGTGGTCGAACCGGTAGGGATAGACTGAGTGTACTCATAGATCTTTTTATTAAAAGGGGACCAATTTGATTTGTTGATCAACACATCATTGAAATCTACCTTGGCACCTGAAATTGCAAGTCTCAATTTCGACACCACCTTTTGCATTTCTTTGTTGAGGCCCGTTTCAACTGCCTCAGCAAATTCATGTAAAACTTCATTTTGCGTTTCAGAAGGGCTTTCGAAGGGCAGGAAGTTACGTAAAACGCCCTCACCGCCCCAGACTAAAGCACATTTGCCCAGCACACTCTCATAAAAACTAAATCTTACTTTGGGACTCATAGAAAAACATGTTACGACTAAAATTCACCTCTATCTACCAGTTCTTTAGTGGTTCCGCCAATAACAAATGTTTAAGCTATTTAGTATAGTGTCTCGAAAAGGGATTTAGGAGAAACAAATTGAAATACGATCTAGGGTCCGAAAAACTAGAAACCATTGGTGATTTTTTTATAGCTGACAATGCCAGTGTGATAGGCAAAGTACTTCTAGAAGAAAATGCGAGTGTCTGGTTTGGCGCGGTACTAAGAGGAGACAATGAATTAATCACTGTGGGGAAAGGTTCGAACGTACAGGACTTGGCAATTCTGCATACAGATCCAGGATATCCACTCACGATCGGAGAAAATTGTACGATAGGCCATAAAGCAGTACTTCATGGATGTGAAATAGGCAATAACAGCTTAATCGGTATTGATGCAATAGTACTAAATGGTGCCAAGATAGGGAAAAATTGCCTTATCGGAGCAGGTGCACTGATTAGCGAGCGTAAAGAGATACCAGACGGAAGTTTAGTAATGGGTTCTCCGGGCAAAATAGTCCGTGAATTGTCAAAGGAACAAGTTGCATCTTTGACCGAATCGGCCAATCGTTATGTTCAAAATTTTAAACGTTTTAAATCAGAACTTAAACCGACCGACTAGAAACGCTATTTAATCGCTGTAACGTTTAATAATTTCTTTGCCCAAGGCCATCATATGCACTTGATCAGGGCCGTCTGCTTGCCTACACCAACGGGCATAATTGAATGCTTCCGCCATAAAATAATCTTGAGTCAAGCCCCCAGCACCATGAACTTGCATACACCGGTCGATTACATTCTGCGCCATGAGAGGGACAGTTATTTTTGAAGCAGCGATCAAATCCTTAGCGTTTTTTGCACCCTCCTCATCCATTTTTTTTGCAGTAAGCAGAGTCAATTGACGGGCTTGCTCTATTTCTGCAAAGCTTTTGGCGATTTCTTCGCGAACTGACTGGTGCTCCGATAATTTTTTTCCAAAAGTGCTTCTTAGATTCACTCTTTTACATGCGAACTCCAATGAACGCTGAGCAGCGCCTATCAAGCGCATACAATGATGAATCCTTCCAGGCCCCAAACGGCCTTGAGCAATCTCAAACCCCCTACCCTCGCCAAGCAACATATTTTCTACAGGTACTCGAACGTCCTCAAATAATACTTCCGCATGACCTATGGGCGCCTCATCATAGCCTAGTGTGGTTAGGGCACGTTTGATTTTGATTCCTTTTGTTTCCTTGGGCACTAAAATCTGGCTTTGTTGAAGATGCCTATTCGGATTGTCCGGCGAAGACTTACCCATAACAATAAAAATCTTGGTTCGCTCATATAAGGCATTAGTAATAAACCACTTTCTCCCGTTAATTACGTAATCATCACCATCCCTCAAAATAGTCGTTCTAATATTAGTTGCGTCACTAGATGCCACATCTGGTTCAGTCATTACAAAGGCCGATCGAATCTCGCCATCTAGCAACGGCTTAAGCCATTGTTGGCGTTGTTCCTCATTTCCATATTTCATGAAAACTTCCATATTGCCGGTGTCAGGAGCATTACAATTAAACACTTCCGGACTCCAGAAAACCCTGCCCATTATTTCCGCAAGAGGAGCATAGTCAAAATTTGACAAGCCCCCGAATGATTTAGGCACAAACAAATTCCATAGCCCTTCGGCTCTAGCTTTTAACTTTAAATCTTCCATTAATGCCATTGAACCAAAACGATTCTCCGCATTTGCTAGCTCCAGCTTATGCGTTTCCTCATTGGGGTAAACATGCTGGTCCATGAATTTTTCCAAGCGGTCTTTTATTTCCGCAACAGGCTCTCTGATATCTGCGTACATCTCTACCTCGATTTTCAATGGTTTTAACGATAAATAGCGAATACTCACTACTTTATATAGTCACAGTTTAAGTTGCCACTATTTATATTCTAACACTTCCAGATTGATTCATACCCTAAACGTGATTAAAAAAATGTTTACCATTTATCCTCTCCAAGTGATAATGGAGGGAAGCGCCTTTCTTGCCACTATAAATTTCAACCTACAGGAGCATCGGTTATGAAAAAGAAAGTTGGGGCAGAACAGAAGACCACTGCACTGCGAGATAATTATTCTTTTCGAGCCGTAGATGATTATAATGTGCGGACCTACCTTTTGAATCACCTTAAGAACAAAGAAAGTCGAGATGCCTTAATTGCAGAGCACAGGACTTTTCCTCGGGGTGGCCCCACATTACCTGGTACGCCACCACCACTTCAAAGCAGCACTCTAGCTCAGCTCGTAGACATGTTGAGAATGGTGCCCCAAACTGGAAAACACACAATTGTAGAAACAGTACCGTGGAAAGAATATTCGATTGGCGTTCTTCCTGGCAGGCGCGGGGGAAACGTCCGAATCACGAAAGAAAAATACGCTACCCGAGAAGATGCGGAGCATGCGATTTTTTTAAAGAGACTTAAAGCGCTTTGCGAAAAATATGACATAAAAATGTGACAGGGGCTAATAGAAAATGAAACAGAATTATATGCTGCGAATAACGGGGTACACAGATAAGTGTTCCGTAACTCCTGGTGAGGAGCTTAATTTTTACGTCCACTCTGAGTTCAATGAAGAATACAAAGTAGATATTGTCAGACTGATCAATGGCGACACTAATCCTGATGGACCAGGGTTCAAGGAAAAAGTGATTCGCACCAGCGTTAATGGGAGTTACAAAGGCTTAAACCAACCACTGATGGCAGGAAGCTATATTCTTGTACCTGACAACGAAAAACTTAATTCTAAAAGTTTGACAGTATCCGCCTTTATCTATCCAACCACCCCTAAGTTGGATGTAGAGGGAGTTCCAGTTGGGGAGCAAGCTATCATCTCGAAATGGGATGCAAAGAAAAAGAAAGGTTATGGGCTTTTTATCAATGAAGAGGGAGAATTGGAATTTAAACTAGGAGGCGGTAGAGGCAAAGTGTCGAGTTTCAGTAGCAGAAAGCCTCTGTTGAGGAAAGTCTGGTACAAAGTTTTCGCAAGCTATGACGCAGAAAAAGGGCAAGTCGTAATAGGACAGATACCCTATCTCACGGCCACAAACGGCGGTCATGGGATGAGCATGTTGCATCCTCGGGAAGAAACTGAGGTAGTAAAAAAATACAGCGCTCCAGACATCTCGCTAAGCCAAAACGAATGTCCTCTTTTAATGGCCGCCAGCACATCCGAAACACATACTGGTCGGCTGTTATCCGGTGGACACTACGACCACCTGAAAGAGCCCCTTGAAGTTCCCGAACATACTACAAAATTTAACGGCAAAATAGAGCGACCCAGACTCTCAAATGCAGCGCTCGGACGGGATCAGATAGAGATCCTACTTAATAACCAGAGGCTTGAGGGAATTCCCACCGAACTTAGGTCCTCTATAATAGGGTTCTGGGATTTTTGTGAAAACATCTCGATTGACGCAGCGTCCACAAAAATCACAGACTGCTCGCCAAATCATCTGCACGGGGTAGGAGTGAATTTACCCGTACGAGGTGTCATAGGCCACAATTGGTCCTCTCATTTCATGAGTTTTAAGCATGGCCCGCAAGAATACGGGGCTATTCATTTTCACGATGAGTCTGTTGACGATGCAAGATGGAAAAACAGCTTTACACTTAAAATCACGGAAAAAATGACAAGCGGTGTGTACGCGGCCCGACTTCGAGTTAACGGCAAGTCTACACCCGACCATGAAGATTACATTCCTTTCTTCGTAAAGCCTCCCACTGGAACAACAACAGCCTCCATTGCGCTTGTTATGTCGACACACAGCTATATGGCTTACGCCAACGATAATCTAAGTGTAAATTCCGTTATCGCTGAATTGTTAACAGGACAAGTCCCTCTCCTTCAGCCAGAAGATTTATTACTTAATCAAGAACGAGGTTATGGTCTTGGAACATACACAAGCTATCGAGATGGTTGGGGCGTAAACATATCTTCTCGACTTCGTCCCATACTAAACATGAGACCAAAATATCTACATATACTTTCACCTTCCATTTGGCAGTTTAATGCAGATCTACATTTGGTCGACTGGCTTTATGAATTGGGGTACGACGTGGACATCTATACCGACGAGGATATACACAGAGAAGGCGTGTCGCTCCTCAAAAAATATCCGATCGCGTTGACTGGACACCATCCTGAATATATTTCAGAAGAACAAATGGATGCATATCACGACTACCAACTGCAGGGCGGCCGTTGGATGTATTTGGCTGCAAACGGTTTTTATTGGATCACTGTACCACACCCTGATAACCCCAATATTATTGAGGTACGAAAGGGTGATAACGGGACCCGAGCCTGGACAGTCACACCGGGAGAATATTGTAATGCTTTTGATGGTAAGCACGGTGGTCTTTGGCGGGTCCGCGGAAGAGTTATGAGCAAACTACTAGGCGTGACTTTCACTTCCTTTGGCCTGACCTATTCCTCTTACTACAGAAGGGCGCCTGACAGCGAACTACCCGAATGCAAATGGATTTTTAAAGGCATTGGTAAAAATGAGCCCATTGGTAATTTCGGTTTAGTGGGAGGGGGAGCTGCAGGACTAGAGCTGGATCGATACGACCTGGAGTTAGGGACACCTCACAACGCTTACCTTCTCGCGCACTCCGAAGGGCACAATGATATCTTCGTGTCCGTTACTGAAGAATCGACATTTAATGCCAGAGGTTATATCCCAGGAGGAACTGGTGAAACAAATCCATGGACACGTGCGGATATCGTGTACTACAAAACCCCAGAAAATGGCGCAGTTTTCTCAGTTGGCTCGATGTCGTGGTGTGGTTCTTTGCAACATAATAACTACGATAACAATGTGTCTAAAATTATGCAAAACGTTATCAATGGATTTCTTAAAGAAGGACCACTACCTTGAGCTCGAAAGAGGAGGTCCCACTAGAAAGAGATCACTATTGGTGGTTGCATCCTGCAATTAGAGGAGCGCAGTCTCTTAACGAGAGTGGAGCCACTACTCTACCCTGGCGTTGGTCTTCAAGCAGCTCCATCAAAGATGAGAAAATATATCCTACGCTAGAACTTAAAGGACCTTATGCTGATTTTGCAAAGTTACTATATAAACTCAACGGATACAGGCCTGGCCCAGTTAAAGGTTGGTTTGTGGTGGTCTCACCCGAGCCAGAACAATTTGCTGTAGGTCAATTATGTGTAGATCCAAATATCCCTGTAGTACTTTATGAAGACCTGGTTTTTCCTACTGAAAAACAAGCCCGAGAAAAAGCTAATGCGCTTAAAAAAGAGTCTCCTGGTCTAAAGCATACGTCTTAGCATTAAATCATTTTCTTGAATAACTACCGCAACAAATGGTTAACCTTATTAACCCTTGTTTTAGCTGGCGAAATTATTTTTAGTCTACCTTTCCACTTAAGCAGATACTATCGTCCCTCTTTCCTAGCAAATACTAACCTTTCAAACACGGAACTGGGTGAGATTTTTGCAGTCTATGGGATAACAGCAATGATGGCTTATTTTTTTGGCGGACCTATCGCTGACCGCTTCCGTCCCCGTACCTTAATGGCGCTATCGTTAATCACCACAAGCCTAGGAGGCTTAATTCTCCTTTACGATCCAAACGTTCTCCAACTTAAAATATTGTATGGATATTGGGGGCTGACAACCATTTTATTATTTTGGGCGCCATTGATTCGATCCACCCGCGAGTGGGGGGGAACATTGTTCCAGAGCCGAGCATTTGGGTTTCTGGACGGAGGAAGAGGATTAGCCGCCGCGATACTAGCTTCTGGAGGAGTAACTATTCTTAGCAATTCCATAGCATCCGGAAATGGGATTGATGCTCTTATAGTTTATTATACAATCGCAACATTTTTAGCAGGCATACTTATACTATTAGCAATTCCTAAAGGAAGTATAACGAAAGTATCCTTGGACAGAAGCTCTCAACCGAACCTCATCCAAAATAAATTTTTATGGCTTCAGGCCGGAGTTTTATTGGTATGCTATTGTTGTTACAAGGGAATTGATAATTATTCTTTGTACTTCAACCAAGTGCTAGGAATGAGTGAAACGGAATCTGCCAGACTCGCGGCCGGCATAGCTTATGCGCGCCCGTTCAGTGCGATAGCTGCAGGCTTGATAGCAGATAAATTTAGCCCCTCGAAAAGTATTATAGTATTTTTTAGTGTATTAATTCTCACTTACATTTTTCCTGCAACCTCCGTACCCAACCAAAATCACTGGCTGTTTATCTCAACAGTCGCTGTCAGTGGCGCGGGAGTATTTGCGTTACGGGGAATTTATTTCGCTATCCTTGAAGAAAGTAAAATACCAAAACACCAAACTGGCCTAGCTGTAGGATTAATCTCGTTCGTCGGCTACACACCAGATATCTTTTTTGCGCCAATAGCCGGTCGGTTGCTTGACTCTGCACCAGGGGTAATTGGTCATCAGCTTTATTTTCAAATGTTAGTATTTATTGCTATTTTAGGGCTCATAATTTCCACTATATTGGTTTATTTTTTAACAAAAAGGAAAAACAGTGTCACATAAAACTTGCGTAATTATTGGTGCTGGAGAGGGACTTGGACATGCACTTTCTCGAAGGTTTGCCGAAGAGAATTTTAATCTCGCCTTAATCTCTCGAAGCAAAGAAGGGAGTCGAGCAGCTCTAGAGGAAGCTCAAAAGTCCTTTAAGGACGGTAAACATTTACATTTTTTTGGGGATGCACTGCAACCTGAGTCTATTACCGAAGCAGCACAAAAAGTGATCGAAACTTACGAGAATATTGAAGTTCTAATATACAACGTTCGAGGTGGTTATGAACTGAAAGAACCGTTAGATATGACCTTTTCTGACCTAGAGAGTATCTACAAAATTGAAGTAGTTGGAGCTTTTGCCGCCGTCAAAGTTTTACTGCCAGGGATGATAGAGAAAAAGCAAGGTAAGATTATTTTTTCCAGTGCAACCGCAGCCTTGAGAGGTTCGGGAACAAATCCAATTTATGCCATCGGGAAATTCGGATTAAGGGCTTTGTCTCAGAACTTGGCTAAGGCTTACTCAAAAAAAGGAGTCCACATATCACATGTAAGACTCGACTGCGCACTTGATGTCCCGTTGATTCGCGAGTGGTACGGAAAGAATTTTAAGGAAGAGGAAACGGCTAATGTTCATGACGTCGCTCAGAATTATTGGTGGATTTATTTGCAACCTAAATCGGCCTGGAGCAATGAGGTCGAACTTCGACCTTTCACTGAGGATTGGACTTTTTAGTCAACTGAGAAGTATAAAATGAATGATGAATTTAAAGAAAAAATTGTTCTAATAACGGGAGCTAGTAGAGGGATCGGAAGAACCATCGCCACCAACTTTGGAAAACTTGGTAGCAAAGTAATGTGCTTGGCCACGACAAAGGAAAATTGCTCTTCGGTAGTCGACGAAATTACCTCATCAGGCGGAGCAGCCTTTGGCTTTGGTTGTCGCGTAGATGATAGTCTTGCTGTTAAACAAACATTTGAAGAAATAAGCAAAGACCATGGCCCCATAGAAATACTTATAAACAACGCTGGTGTCTCTCTTCCGATGCCTACTTTAGCGATGACAGAGGAAAATTGGGATCAGCATATGAACATTAACTGCAAATCGATTTTTCTGTGTTCTCAAGCGGCAGGGCTTATGATGAAAGACCAGGGTGGAGGTTGCATCGTCAATATTGGCTCTATCCTTGGAAGAAACGCCTTCCCTGCGGCGCTTGGATACTGTACAACCAAAGCTGCGATCGATCAGATGACCAAAGTACTAGCGATCGAATGGGCGAAATACAAAATAAGGGTGAATTGCGTAGCTCCAGGGTATGTGCGCACTGATTTAATCGATCGCTTAGCAGAGGAAGGGAAAATAAAGCTAAATGATCTAGAGAAGCGTACCCCTCAAAGGAGACTTGGCTCAGAACAGGAGGTAACCGACGCCGTAATTTTTTCTTGCAGCAATCGTTCCTCATTTATGACCGGCGAAACACTCGTCATTGACGGAGGTTGGACTGCCTTTGGCTTCTATAACTAACTTTATAATTTATGAATATTAGGCCTATACTTACACATGCAAATAATACCTTATTTTTTAGAACATAAGAAAAAATATTCTGGATGGCGTCAAACCATTCATTCCCACCCTGAACTAGCCTTTCAAGAAGTGGCCACCTCAGATTTTGTTGCCGAAAGACTCAATGAATTTGGCTTAACCGTAGCTAGAGGGATCGGTAAAACGGGACTAGTGGCAACATTAAAAAATGGTAGCAGTAAGCGCGCCATTGGTATCAGAGCCGACATGGACGCACTGCCTATTCAGGAACTAAACGACTTTGCTCACAAATCTAAACGACCAGGCGTCATGCATGCTTGCGGTCATGATGGGCATACCGTAATGTTGTTAGCAGCTGCTGAATATTTAGCAAGTAACCTTTTTTTCGATGGGGTCATTCATTTTATTTTCCAACCCGCGGAGGAGGGAGAAGCAGGTGCACGCGCCATGATGGACGACGGTTTATTTGAAAAATTCCCAGTCGAATCTGTTTATGCTGTCCACAATTGGCCTGGCCTCGATGTAGGTAAAATGGCCATGCGGCCCGGACCGGCTATGGCAGCTTTCGACACATTTAAAGCGGAAATTAAAGGAAAGGGAGGCCATGCGGCCCTTCCTCATCTAGCCAGTGATACGATTCAAGTCGCCGCCCAAATTGTACTAGCATGGCAAACTATAGTTTCAAGAAATATCAAGCCGACGGATCCCGCCGTATTATCTGTAACCCGAATGCACGGAGGAGAGGCCTGGGCTGTCATCCCAAAATCAGTTGAGCTAGGAGGCACCGTCAGGACTTTTTCTGAACAGGTTCAAAATTTAGTGGAAGAGCGAATGAAGAAAATTGCGGGAAATATCTGTGAGGCAAATGATTGCGAATTTAGTTGGCATTACCAAAAACGGTATCCCGCCACGGTCAACTCTGATAAAGAAACTAGAATCGCTTTATCAGCCGCCCAAGACGTCTGCGGTATGGAGTTTGTGGATCCAAGCACCGATATGGTAACTGGTTCAGAGGATTTTGGTTTTATGCTTCAAGAAAAGCCAGGGTGCTACGCATTTATCGGAAATGGACCGGGAGAAGGAGGGTGCATGCTTCATAGTCCGACATTCGATTTCAACGATGACGTAACACCCATAGGGGCAAGTTATTGGGTCAATATCGTGAAGAAAGTGCTAAACAGCTCACCTTAGGAGGACACTAGAGATGAATGTAAAAGAAAGAAAGGAAAAAATCTTACTAGGGTTCGAAAAATTGGGGGAAGGAAACTCTGAACCCCTTATGTCACTGTTCTCAAACGACGTCAAATGGACAATCATCGGCTCTACAAAATTCTCTGGACAGTATGATGGGATTCAGGACGTTACAGAAAGACTTCTTACTCCTATCCACGAGGCTTTAGATGGAGGCATTACTCTTACAGCGGAAAATTTAATAGGGGAAGGTGACTATATAGTATGCCAAGGCTTTGGAAAGTCGAAGCTTGTAACGGGCGGAAATTATAACAATATTTATTGTTGGGTTTATCGTTGGTCAGGCAAACAAATTGTGGAAGTAAAAGAATACTTGGACACCCATATTGTAGAAAAAGCTTTCGGATAGCCTATGTTATGAGCAAACATTTGTTAGAGAGTAAACATGTTGAGGATAAGGCTTTGAGTGCAAATTTAGCGAGAGTTACGATACCCGTGACACCGTTTCAGCAAAACTGCTCTCTAATCTGGTCGCAAGCCACAAAAATCGGAGCCTTAATTGATCCCGGAGGTGACCTAGACCTGATAAAAAAATCAGTTAAAGAACAAAATGTGAAAATAGAAAAAATTTTGCTCACGCACGCGCATTTAGACCATGCCGGCGGAGCTAAAGTCTTAGCAACAGAACTATCAATACCTATCGAGGGTCCTCATTTCGAAGATAAGTTTTGGCTAGACGCAATGCCTGAACAAAGTTCTAGATTTGGCTTTCCAATTACCGACACCTTTATACCAGATAAATGGCTAGAGGATGGAGATAAAATAACGTTCTCAGATCAAACTCTAGAGGTCCTACATTGCCCAGGACACACACCCGGTCATGTGGTATTTTTCCACAAATCTTTGGTCGCATTTGTGGGAGATGTTCTTTTTATGGGGTCCATAGGAAGGACCGACTTTCCAAGAGGAAACCATGAACAGCTCATAAGATCTATAGTCGAGAAATTGTGGCCCCTAGGTGATGAGGTGACCTTCATCCCAGGCCATGGACCAGAATCAACTTTTGGTGCAGAACGAAAATTCAACCCGTATGTATCTGACGCCTCACTGAAACATGACTAAATGCGCAACCTAACGACTGTATTAAGAATATTTTTTTTTCTTATTTTCTGTATTAAACCGCTGGCATTCGAGCCAAATAAAACGACAACCTTTGAAGATGCTGAGCAATTAGATCCTTCGCGAATAAAAAAACTAATCACTAAATATAAACACACTGCCAGCGACAACGAACCCCAAGCTTTAAATAATCTCGGAACCCTTTACCTCAAGGGACTTGGGGTTAGTAAAAATGAAAAACGGGCGAAAGAATACTTTCTATCGGCTGCAAAGCTTGGTTTCCCTCCTGCCATGTACCACGTGGGATTGATTTTCCACAGGGGACTAGGAGTCTCCGCCGACCCAGCGCGGGCCGAATATTGGTTCCGAAAGGCCGCTGCTTTAGGAGACACAGATGCTCAGTTCTTCTTGGCTACTATTCTTGCTAGCAAGGTAGATGATAAGAAAAAATTTTTGGAATCATTAGAATGGTTCCAGCTTGCTGCTCAAAATGGTTTAGTAACAGCGCAATACAATTTAGCAATAACACGAAGGAGAGTAAATCCATCTCGAGTATTTGATAAAACCTCCATATATTGGCTAAATGCTGCTGCTGAAAAATTACATTTTGAATCCTTAAAAGCACTATATTTTTTTCACTATTCTGACAGGAATAAAAATGATTCTTTAAGTAATGTCGTATCGAAACTAAAGAGACTAGCTGAACTGGGAGATGAACGCGCGCAGTACCTTCTTGGTTTGTCATACTATGCTGGCAAGGGGATATATTTAGATGAACAAGAGGGGTTTTTCTGGATAAAGGAAGCAGCTTTAGGTGGACTTTTAGAAGCGCAAGAATATCAAAGGCTTCTTAGTATCTCCAAAAAATCACCTCAATCTAAAGCCATAGAATATCTTCGATCAGATTATTTTTCGAAACAAACATTTCAAAATTAAAGCCAAAACAAACCCAAACAAAACTTAAATAATTCAAACTATGAGATTAGACTGGAATACTATCGATACTTGCTTTCTCGATATGGACGGCACGTTATTGGACCTGTATTACGATCACAAAGTATGGCACGTTGAACTACCCCGCAGACTAGCCTCCAAAGATAACCTAAACAAGACGGAAGCTAAATTAAGAATAGAGCTGATCACTGAGGAAAACAAAGGTACGCTGAGTTGGTATGATTTAGACTTCTGGAAAAGGGCCCTAGATATAGATATTGATGAGATAGAGATCGCTTTATCTCACTATATCAGCCTTCGGACAGGAGCAATTGAATTTTTATTGGCTCTAAAGCAAAAGCCCCTTACTCTGTTTTTAGTCACAAATGCACACCCTAGGGGCTTGGACCGGAAATTAGAAAAAACTCTTATAGGGAACTACTTCGATCACATAATATCCAGCCATGAGATCGGGCTAGCCAAGGAAAGTCTAGGTTTCTGGAAAGGATTCCACAGACGATATAACTTTAACAAGTCAAGGAGCATCTTAATTGACGACAACTTAAATGTGCTAAAAACTGCGAAGGAATTTGGTATCAAACACACTTACGGAGTACAACGCCCAAACAGTAAAGGGGAGGCATACTCATCCGAGGATTTCTTCCTTATAGAAAATTATTCTAGTCTTTTGTAACAAAACTTCTAGTTCTTAAGACACGCGATTATTTCAAATATTGAGTTACCGAGACGATGGGCGCGCTCTTCAAACTTAGTACTCTCTCTCCACGAAGGTCTCGGAGCAAATGAACGTTCCCCTGCGATATTTTCAAAAAATACGTCCTCTGCTAAAACCTCTATTATCTCTTGCGCGTAAGACTGGTCATCTGTTGTCATAAATATTTTTGCATGATCCTTCATTTTTGGTCCTATTTTCTTAAGAAAATCTTTGTTAACCAATCGTCTTTTATTATGTCTTTTTTTTGGCCAAGGATCTGGAAAAAGAATAAAAACACCATCCAGGGATTTGAGAGATAAATACTCGATAGTCTCTAACGCATCTCCAACCGCAATTCGAACGTTGCTAATACCCCTATTTTTTAGTTTTATTAACGTGCTACCGATTCCCGATTCGTAGATTTCACATCCTATAAAATTACGACCGGGATAATGTTCCGCCTGCCTCACCAGGTTCAGCCCGTTACCAAATCCAATCTCTAAGTACAGAGGGCGATGTTTAAGAAACGCATTTTCTCCTTGAAAAGATAGTCGTGAGCGGAAAGAAAAGTCCAGTAGAAATTCCTCAATCGCTTTCCTTTGTGCGCTGGTTATACGGCCAGCTCTCTTAACAAAACTTTTAATGGTTCTTTTCAAGACCCACTCACCTTCCACGGATAGCTAAAATCTGATCAATCAAAAAATTTTCCGTCGATAGGAGAGGAAGCGCTGGCATAAGGCTTTTTCGGAATCCTTCCGGAAAGATAGGCCTCTCTACCAGCTGAAACCGCCTTTCTCATTGCCGAAGCCATCAACACTGGTTTCTGCGCACCAGCTATTGCTGTATTCATTAGGACCCCGTCGCACCCGAGCTCCATGGCCACACTGGCATCAGATGCGGTTCCAACGCCTGCGTCCACAATTACCGGAACACCGCTGTTTTCTACTATTGATCTAATCGAATACCGATTTTGTATGCCAAGGCCCGAACCGATAGGAGCCGCCAAAGGCATAATAGCGGAACATCCAATATCTTCTAACTCAGTTGCGACAATGGGGTCGTCTGTGGTGTATACCCATACCTCAAATCCGTCTTCACATAAGGTTTTCGCAGCCGAAATAGTTTCAATAACATTTGGGTACAGAGTTCTTTCGTCCCCAAGAACTTCCAGCTTGACGAGACTATGTCCGTCCATGAGCTCTCGAGCCAGGAGACAGGTTCTAATCGCAGTATTTGCATCATAACAGCCGGCAGTATTTGGCAACATAGTGAATTTAGTAGCGGGAAACACATCCAATAGATTTGGGGAATCTTTATCCTGTCCGATATTCACTCGTCGTACCGCTACGGTGATAACTTCGGCTCCGCTCGCTAGTATAGCTTGCCGTGCTTCATCAATGTCCTTGTATTTTCCAGTCCCTACCATTAGTCGGGAAGAGAATTGGTAGCTACCAACTTCAAGTAAATCATCGCCCTTTTTTTTCTGTTTTTTCTTCATGGTATTAGTATTTAACTCCTAGTAAGTTTTCACATTTTTTCAAACCCCTTCAAGCAAACACTATCCTCCTCCAACTGCAGTAACTATTTCTAACTTATCATTCTCTAAAATAATCCTAGACTGGAAAAAAGCTCTCGGTATTATCTCCCCATTAATTTCTACGGCAAACCGTCCTTCTATTTCCATCTCGGTTATAAGCCTAGCTAACAGACAATCTTTTTCAACCTCCTTTTCAAAACCATTTATCCAAATTTTCATAAGGCATTGTTTCCTTATTCTATGGGTTTTCAACTTATTTTTTATCGGTTTTTGGGACTTAATACTTTTCAGAATGCTCGGCAAAATAAAGTTGATTATTGCAGCCATATGGCTGAAATTTTAAAAAAAAAGAACTATGATACCAAGTAGAGGGATGATAGTCAGGATACGTCCGCCTGTTTTTTTGGGGATCTTCTAAATTAAGCTTCATGAATGCACCAACCAAAATAATTTTTGAGAGAGATAGTAACCTAGAAAGGCTTGCTAAGGCATATTATGACTCGCGACTTCATTATCACAATTTTCAACACGTCTTAAATACGCTAGAATTCGGCAATAGGATTTTGATTGACTGCCAGTCCGAGCAAGTAACGTTAAGGAAACAAATTGTCTATCTCGCGATTTTATTCCATGACGCAGGATACTCGGAAGATCACACTAGCTTAGGATTTGAGACCAAAGAAAGGTATTCGGCCAACCTAGCTGAAAATGTGCTAATAACAGAAAATTATTCCCCAACCGAAATAAAAGCAGTAAAAGAGGCCATTGTATCTACCGAGAGGCACGCAACTTTCAAAACGGCCGAGCAACAAGCGGTACGGGCAGCTGATCTCTCCGGCATGGCAGCAAGCTATGACATTTTTCTTCTGAACTCTGTAAGACTAAAAAAGGAACACGAGTATCTGAGTAATTCCAGAATCTCTTGGGACGCTTGGAAAAAGGTCAGTATCGATGTGGTAAAAGATTTTATCACCCACGATATACCATTGATCAGATATTTCAAAAAATCCGAGAGCAGCTCCCAGTTTTCAATAGCTGTCGAGAAAAATCTGGAGCGGTTTACTGCTGAATCAGCAGAGCCCAGTTGGGCTAACCATCTTTGATCAAAACCAGAACTTCAAATTTCTCCTCCACCAATCGTGATTTAACCTGCCTCGCGGACTCCTTTGAAAGAGGACCTATCTTAACCCGATACCACACCGCACTATCTCCCCCTTTTGTAGATTCAATCGACGCAACTACACCCAGTAATGCAAGTTTCGCTTTCTGTCCATCAGCGTCTTCAAACTTAGAATAAGAGCCTACTTGCAGGAAAACAGAACCCCTTTCATCAAGTGTTCCTCCATCAACATTTGGATTCATTAAAGGTACAGGCACTTCCTCACCAGGCAAGTATTTATAAAAAGTCGGATGAGACTGTTCACCTTGCTCATCCAACTCTGATCCTGGCAAAGCATTGCTTGGGACCAAAGAGGCCACTCTATCTCTTAAGATACTTAAAATATCCAGAGGACGCGGCAAACTTGAAGACCAAAGATAAACTAGAAATGCGATGAATATCCCGCAAGCAAAACCACTTAAAAATCCTAAGTTTAACTGCGAGTCCGTCTTTTTCGATTTTTTCTTCTTTCTCACTAGCTTCCAATCTAACTCGATTACATTTTTTTTGGTGACGATATATTTAACAAGTTCAGTCCGTTTTCGATCACTGTCCCAGTTACACTCGCTAGACATAATCTAGCATTCCTAGTATCCAAGTTATCTACTAGTATTTTATTGGCGGCATAGTTAGAGTGAAATAGATAGGCTAGATCTTTTAAGTACTGTGTAACTATATTTGGTTCTCCACTATCTGACGCTGCCATTACAATATCTGGAAATTGTGATAGCAGAAGGAGCTGTTCCTGCTCATATTCAGTAGACAAAGCTTGCTCTAGATTCCCTGGATTGCCGTCATCTGACCATCCTAAACCTTTAGCCTGAGCCAGAACGCTTGAGATTCGAGCAAAAGCATATTGAACATAATACACTGGGTTTTTGGAACTTTTTTCTTTTGCCAATCCAACGTCAAATTCCATATGTTGATCTGCTTTACGCATCAAGTAGAAGAAACGTGCAGCATCAGCACCCACATCAGATATCAATGAATCCAATGTGACAAAAGAACCTTTCCTAGTGGACATCGATACTTTTCGACCCTTATCAACCAAAGAAGCAAATTGCACAAGCATGATTTCTAATCTGGATCTACTTATCTTAAGAACTTCAAGGGCAGCTCTAAGCCTCGGAATGTAGCCGTGGTGGTCCGCGCCCCACACATTGATCATTTTGAAGTAACCATCTTCAGCTTTTCGAGCATGATAGCTTAGATCAGTGGCAAAATAAGTATGAGCCCCTCCTTCTCTAACTAAAACTCGGTCCTTTTCATCACCAAAATTTGACGCTCTAAACCACAGCGCTCCTTGTTCGGTGTAAGTCTGTTTTTCTCTATCCAGAATTTTTAGCACATTTTCTACAGCACCATCCTTAACAAGACTTTTTTCTGAAACCCAACTGTCAAAACTAACTCTAAAGCCCGCCATAGTTTCTTGAATGCCAGACAAGACAAACTCGGATGAAAAATCTCTAATCCTATTAAACAGTTGAGAACCTAGAAAGGACCTCAGCTGGCTTATTAAAAAGTCTAAGAGCTTTTCGGAATCAAAACCTTCTAACTCTCGGCCTTCAAAGGTTTTTCCACCAAGCTCATCCAATAGTCCTTGAGACTTGATAGCTTCGGCTATATCACCGACATAGTCGCCCTCATAAGCATTGGATAGTGGAAAAGTCTCGCTCAAATATTTTTCTTGGTATCGATGAAAAACACTTAAAGCAAGAATATCCATTTGACGCCCAGCATCATTAACGTAGTACTCTTGGAGAACCTCATAACCACAAAATTTATATATTCGAGCAAGGGCCGATCCAACTGCCGCCCCTCGACCATGGCCGATGTGTAGTGGCCCAGTAGGGTTCGCAGATACGAACTCAATGTGGATTTTTTTATTTAAGCCCTTCTGATTCGACCCGTAATCGGATCCCTGAGTGTAAATTTTATCTATTGTAGAAAAAAGAGCATCCGTTGTTAGTTTGAAGTTCAAAAAGCCTGGCCCAGCGAGTCCGACGCTATCAAAAAGTTTGAGACTATTTAATATTGGGATTAACTCATTGGCCAATTCCTTAGGGGATATTTTTAACTGTTTCGCGCCAACCAAAGCTATGTTAGTACTAAAGTCTCCCTGCGATCTTTTCTTAGGACTTTCTACTACGAAGGGAATGTCAGCTAAGGGTAAGATGCTCTCTTTTTTGGAAGACGACACCGCCCTA
This sequence comes from uncultured Pseudomonadota bacterium, assembly GCA_902551695.1. GTDB lineage: Bacteria > Pseudomonadota > Gammaproteobacteria > TMED69. The sequence goes on along the minus strand of CACDEI010000003.1, from coordinate 6,423 downwards.
ATGATACTTTCTTTGATAAAATTCTTCACAATAAATACTACCTTCAAACTAAACCTAGGATCGCTCACGCATTACAAGGTATCCTCGGGGTCTACATCTAGAATCCATCGCACCCTCATCTTTCGTCCTAACGCCTCTATCCAGGAAATATGCTCCGATAAAAGTCCTTGTAACAGGACCCTTCTTTGACATTGCATTACCATGAGGCTTCTATATTTGACACGTTTGGGGCTGAAGAATGCTGAAATAGGGTAACTAACAAAAACTTGATCTGCATTACTATTCTTCATTAACTTTTCCCGTAAACATATCAGGAATTTGTCCGCTTTCGTCTTAATTGATGAATCAGCTTTTATTAACGCCAAAGCCGAAAAAGGTGGCATTCCCAATCTCTCTCTTTCTTTCAATGCCACAGACGAGTAGGAGCGATAGCCATCATATATGATTTTATTCAAAACAAAGTTGTCTGGCTGACGACTTTGAATTAAGACCTTACCCTGTCCCGATCCTCTACCACAGCGCCCAGCCACTTGGGTAAGCAATTGTGCTAATCGTTCCTCGGACTTGTAATCTACACTAAATAACCTACTGTCGGTGTCTATTATACCAACTAGCGTAATTCCAGAGAAATCCAAACCTTTTGCAACCATTTGTGTACCAATGAGAATGTCAATTTCACGATTCGCTATTTTTCGAAAGAGCTCTTGCAAGTCTTTGGGATTTTTCACACTATCGCGGTCAACCCTTCCCACTCTTAATTTAGGGAAAAGCAAGCTCACCTTTTCCTCAACCTGCTCCGTCCCTATCCCAATCTCAAATAAATCAGGAGATTTACAACAGTTAGTTGCCTTTTCTACTGACATTTTTTCCCCGCAGTGATGGCAAACCAGAGCATTAAATCTCTTATGATACACGAGATGTCTCTCACAGCTTCTACAAATTTGGTGAGTTCCACAGTTACGACACATCATTAGTGGCGCGTATCCCCTTCTGTTTAAAAAAAGAATAACCTGACCTCCGGCCGACACATGATGCCCAATTGCCTCTATTAACTTCTTTCCTAAACCACCATCTCCTCTGCCCTTACTAATATCAACCAACTCCCTCACCGGTTCCGATAAGGTTTTTGCCCGTCGATTAATTGGGATTTCCTCGAAACGGCCGGAGGAAATATTAGCAATAGTCTCTAGAGAGGGTGTTGCTGAACCTAAAATAACTGGAATATTCTCAATTTGCGCTCTCTTTATTGCTAAGTCACGCCCCGAATAGGCCAAGCCTTCTTGTTGCTTATAGGAAACATCATGCTCTTCATCAACAACTATTGCGCCCAAAGTTTTCATGGGAACCCAAATAGCCGATCTAGTCCCTATTAAAACGCTTAGTGTCCCGTTCCGACATCCGTTCCAAACGTCAAGCTTTTCAGAATCCTTACACTGCGAATGAAGAACGCCCACAGAGCCTTGAAACCTCGCTTTGAAACGCTGCACTATTTGTTCGGTCAACGTAACCTCTGGGACAAGAACTAACGACTGTTTACCCTCAGATAAGAGCCGTGCAATTAGTTCCATATATACCTCAGTTTTACCACTACCTGTGACACCGTAAAGCACTTTCACACCATAACCATTAAATTGCTTTTGGATCTTTTCTAGGGCATCTGCTTGCTCGCTATTTAGGTTCACTCGTTTTCCTATATTCGGATTAGGAAAGGCTACTCTCGAATGAGAATGATATTTTCTTTGCAATATGAAATTTTTCTGCATTAGAGTTTTCATCACCGGCCGCCAAGAAAAATCCCAATTAAACGCCTTAAAATCATTCGCATTCATTGAGGAGAATGAAGCCAGTTGTGACATTAATTCTATTTGCCTCTTACCCTTGAGTTCCCCACTCTCCAAAGCCTTTCTTCCCAAGCCAGTAATGGTCCAATCGATATTAACGGGTGCTTGGATTTTTTTTCTTTTTCTCAGACTAGCTGGAAAGGCATGAGACAGAGTCTCTCCAATAGGATGGTGATAATACTTAGAAGCCCATTCAGCTAACTCGATGATTTCCGCAGTAAGTAGGCTTTGTGTATCGAGCAGCTCGGCTATTTTTTTCAGTTTAATATATGGCGTGGCTTCACAATTTGTAGAGGTCACCACTCCGACCCTGAACCCTCGTCCGAAAGGGACCCACACTCTTTGGCCAATAAAAAGCTTTTCGGAAACGTCGGATTCGGGTGGTAAATAACTAAATGTAGTTCGTAATGGGGCGAAAACCGCAACAGAAATACACATATTTGAATCTGGTAATATCTTGGTCACTTAAGGCTAATAGTTAAAATAATTCAGAAAATTTGTTCGAGCTTTATCGCCCCTTTTTGTCCACCTTCTTCGGAAGAGCTATAGTCTGAACCTCTCTCCCGCGTGGGAACATTAGACTCTCGAAACACCTCGAAAACAGAAGACGGATTCCCAACACTGGAGAGTTTTCCGCTTTTCCTATCAATTCTAACAACAACCAAGCCGTTCGGTCTTTCAGGAACATTATCCTCTAGATTAGCAAGTGCACCTGTCATAAAGGACACCCAAATTGGAAGGGCAGCTTTTGCTCCTGTCTCTCTTCGACCCAAGGGAGCTACTTTATCAAATCCCACCCAGACAGTGGTCGCAACTTGAGAACTATATCCGGAAAACCAAGCATCTCGCTGTTCATTCGTTGTACCTGTTTTGCCAGATAAATCCTTCTTACCAATCACTTTAGCTCTTCGACCAGTGCCTAATTTAATTACATCCCGTAACATTGAGGAAATTAACCAACTGTTTTCACCGGTAATAACCCTTTTTGCTATAGAGTCTGGCGGCAGCTCTTTCATTGCCATCAAGCTTTCTAAATCCGCTGGTTCTCCCTCATCGTCTAAAACGACTGAATCACAAATGTCGCATACTGTTTCGGGACTAGCCTCGTAGACCACCTCCCCATCACGATTTTTCACCACTTGTACAAAATACGGATTAACGGCAAAACCACCATTCGCGAAAACTGAATAGCCAGCTGCCACCCCAAGAGGAGTCATTTCTCCCGATCCCAGCGCCAAAGATAAATCTCTGGGGACTTGGTTTGTCTCTATACCAAACCGAGACACATAGTCGATAACATAATCAATTCCTATAGAATCGAGTAAACGTACTGAAACCATATTCTGAGACCTAGTCAAAGCCTGCCTAAGCCTAGTGGGCCCGTAAAATTTACCACTGAAATTTTCAGGCCGCCAAGTCCCGAGAGCGTTTTTGGTTTTAAAAACTATGGGCGCATCATTAATTATGGATGCTGCAGTGTACCCTTTCTCTAGGGCTGCGGAGTATAAAAAAGGCTTGAAAGTCGAACCTACCTGTCGTTTTGCTTGAGTGACTCTATTAAACTTACTTTTCTTAAAATCCAAACCTCCAACCAAAGAAAGTACTGCCCCGTTTTTAGGATTTAATGAAACAATAGCGCCTTCGACTGCAGGTAACTGCGAAAGTTGCCATTCCCCAGAAGCCAGTAATGTGATTTCTTCTTGTGGAACATTTTTTTTACTAACGCGAATAATTTGCCCTTCAGAAAAAATACCCAAAAAAGAATCCGGCACCGGGCCTCGGGCATCAGCAGTTTGATACGGACGAGCTTCCCGCAAGGAATCCTCCGAGAGTAAAACCTCTCCATGATCTTGGACCCATACAAATAGTTTTTTATCCTCCACTGAAGTCACGACACCTGGGACAAGACCTCCCACTTTTGCGAAAGGCCTTAACGACTCAGCCAATACACTCTCTGATATCACAGCATGATCTCCGATCACTACAGCTCCCTCAGCACCCCGATAGCCATGACGTCGATCATATTCAATAAGGCCTCTCTGTAACGCATTTTGTGCTTTCTTTTGAAGATTACTCTTTATGGTAGTGATAACTTCAAAACCTTCTTCATAACTTTTTTCACCAAAACTTTTAACCATGAACTCTCGAACCATCTCCGCAACGTAAGGGGCAGAAACTTCAGATGAATATCCATGCCATTTGGCAGTGACAGCACTCTTTGTGGCCACATCGAACTCTTTTCTACTGATATATCCAAGTGTTTTCATCCTATTGAGCACATAAAGACGCCTTTTTTTTGCCGCCTGGGGGTTGGTTATAGGATTCATTCTTGAGGGTGCTTTGGGTAAACCTGCAATCATAGCCATCTGCGCAAGGTCTAGATCTGCAATGTCTTTGCCATAGTATACTTGTGCTGCCGCTCCTATTCCATATGCTCGGTGTCCAAGAAAAATCTTATTAAGGTATAGCTCCAATATTTCATTTTTTGAGAGCTTTTGCTCAATAATCGAGGCGAGAACTAGCTCCCTGAATTTTCGGACAAAAGTCTTTTCAGAGGAGAGAAAGAAATTACGAGCAACCTGCATAGTAATCGTACTCCCACCCTGTCGTTTCTCACCCGTCTTCAGATATTGAATAGCTGCTCTTCCCATAGCCATCCAATCCACTCCTGAATGAGAAAAAAAACTGGCGTCCTCGGCAGCGATAAAAGCTGCAGTAAATATTCTTGGAACACCAATCAAAGCCACAGGCTTCCGCCTTTTTTTACCAAACTCAGCCATCAACTTTTCGTCGGAAGAATAAACACGAAGGGGCGTTTGAAGCTGTACTTGCTTCAACGATTCAACATCAGGTAATCCTTTAATAATTTGAGAGTAGAACACTCCACTCCCTATGATCAATATACCAAGGCTCAGAATGACTATTAATTTCTTCATTTGCTTAATTTTTTACCATATGTCCGGTATTATCCTGCAATTTAAGCTTACTCCGATGGTCTAATGCTAGTTAAATGATAAATAATTTCATTGGAGATGGATATTACTATAAAGCATTTGCACTTTTTGCTATCTTTGCCAAGGAGTTGGTGTAAAGACTAGCTCCAAGATATTGAAATTTAGCGAATAAAATGTTCAGAGGTTAACGTGTTCAGCTTTAGAAAACCAAAGAAAACACTTTTAGGCGTGGATATAAGTTCAAGCTCGGTCAAAGTATTAGAAATATCTCAGGAGGGCTCAAAATATAATCTAGAAGCATACGGAATTGAACCCACCCCACCTGATTCAGTAGTCGAAAACACCATCACTGATCCAGAAGCTGTTGGTTCGGCTATCGAGAGGGCGGTATTGAGCAGCGGCTCAACTTCCACCGAGGCGGCCTGCGCCATTGCAGGGTCAAAGGCTATCACAAAAAAGATTACATTATCCTCTGAAGTTCCCGAACAGGATCTAGAAGGACAAGTTCAGCTCGAGATGGTTCAACACATTCCCCACCCCATAGAGGATATCAGTATAGATTTTCATATAGAAAATAATCCAACTGACTCTGGGACGCCGTACGAGATAACTGTTGTAGCCACCAAAAGCGAAAACGTTGACTCATGCGTCGTTGCCCTAGAAAGAGCAGGTCTTGCCCCCAAAGTAGTAGACGTGGAACTCTTCGCTCTGGAAAATGCTATTTCCCTTACATCGGTACTTTGTCGAGAAGACAAGTTAAGTCAAGTTATAGGTGTGGTAGACATAGGTTCCTCAAGCACGAAACTATCAGTTTTAGAAAACGGTTCGATTAGTTATAACAGAGAGCAAAATTTTGGCGGGAAGCAACTGCTAAACGAGATTCAACGTAGTTACGGCTTGTCATACGAGGAAGCAAAGGCTAGGTTGGCAGAATCTTCTCTTGAACCTGGATATGAAGAAAAAACTTTAGCGCCATTTGTAGAGAGTGCAGCGCAGGAAGTAGAGAGAGCGATACAGCTATTCTATTCTTCGTCAAATGCTTCAAGACTTGAACATATATCCCTTACTGGCGGTTGCGCGGCAGTAGAAGGCATAGTGGCATCGATTAGTGCTAAAACAGACACACCGGTCGACATAATAAACCCATTCGACAAAATTTCCCTGGCTGAACGAATCGACCAAGTCAAATTAAAGCAGGAGTCAACTATGCTTCTCACCGCATTGGGATTATCTGCTAGAGGATTAGTTTTTTGAGACGAATCAATCTATTACCGTGGAGAACTGAGCTTCGCGAGAAAAAAAAGAAGGACTATCTCACTGCTATTGGTGTCAGCGCTCTGGTAGGACTTAGTTTTTGGATGACAACCCATTTCTTTTTCGGAACATTAATAGACCATCAAAACCAACGAAATGGTTTTTTAGCATCTGAAATAAAGAAGCTTGATCGCAAGATTGTCGAGATAAAAGAGCTCGAGAAAGAAAGGGAAAAACTGATAGCGAGGATGACAGCCGTAGAAGAACTACAAAGCAGTAGACACTTAGCTGTTAGGCTTTTTGATGAACTAAGTAGAACCTTACCAGATGGCGTCTATCTGACAGAACTTGAGCAGAAAAACAACGAGGCTAGA
>CACDEI010000002.1 GCA_902551695.1 uncultured Pseudomonadota bacterium | reverse complement strand
GATTTGATTAACGTGAGCGAGATAATTAACCAAATTCATCGTAGGGCAACATCGCTCAAAAATACCGGTTCTCAGCTATTCTCTCTAGAGACAGATGATACGCTGAAGATAGAAGGATCAGAGGAAGAACTTTACATCGTCTTCTCAAATATAATCTTCAATGCAGTCAGATATACGAGCGCAGATTCTGGTGTCATACAAATCAAATGGCAACGGACTACACAGGGTTTAGCAAAATTTGAAGTAAAAGATAATGGAATAGGGATTGCTCAAGAACATCTCCCGAGGGTAACCGAAAGATTTTATAGAGTGGACGAATCTCGCCAGCGGGTTTCGGGAGACGAATTTAGTAGCACAGGTTTGGGCTTAGCCTTGGTAAAGCACATAGTAGAAAGACATAACGGTAAACTAGAGGTGGAAAGCGAATTAGGAAGCGGAAGCACCTTTCGAGTTATCTTCTCAAAAGAGATGATTTCTAGTAGACCAGCCTTAAGTGATAAATCTTCAAGTTAAGCATTTTTTCGTCAACAACATGACAGATAGTCTTTAATGCGGTCTACCGCCAACCGAATATTTTGTAAGGGACTAGCACATGATATTCGAAGATAACCCTCGCCAAATTTGCCAAAGCTCGTACCGGCAATCGTCGCTACCCCAACCTTCTCCAGTAATTCTTGTTGAAGCGTGAAAGAATTAATCCCCGAGCCGGTAATATTGGGGAAAACATAAAACGCCCCTACTGGATCTTTGCAGGTAATTCCGGGTATTGCATTCAGTGCTTCCACAAGGAATCGACGGCGCTCATCAAAAGATGCGACCATGTTAAGGACCGATGTTTGAGGGCCTTTTAACGCAGCGATGGCACCCCATTGGGATGCGGCATTCACACAAGAGTGGCAATTTATGGCAAGCCTAATCGCACCCTCTATTAATTCATTGGGCCAAACAGAAAAACCAATTCGCCATCCCGTCATTGCATAAGTTTTACTCCATCCATCTAAGAGTATTAATCGATTTCTTATTTGAGGGTAACTCAGAAGGGATATATGTTCTGTACCACCGTAATAAATCCTTGAATAAATCTCATCACTTAAAATAGCTATATCAGGTCGAGCATCTATGCCGGCTACAAACTTGTCCATTTCGCTTTTGCAGGCTGCTCCCCCGGCTGGGTTGCCAGGCGAGTTAAGAATTATCAATCGCGTGGCTGGAGTAATTAAGGATAACAATTCATCTGCTTTAAAAGAAAAATTATTTCTCTCTAAAATCGGAATCGGAACTGGCTTTGCACCGGAAAACCTAATCACGGATTCATAGATTGGAAACCCAGGATTAGGATAGAGTATTTCTGCCCCCAATTCCCCAAACATCATGATGGCAAAGAATATTGTGGGCTTCCCACCAGGTGTAACGAGTATATTCTCAGGACTCACTTCTACTCTGAGAGTATGAGCGAGATACTCTGCCACGGCCTCTCTGATTGGATATATACCTGGAGCCGGGGTATAACCATGGTGCCCATCTCTAAGTGCCTTTATGGCAGCATCAACCACCTGAGCGGGAGGGGCGCTATCAGGTTGACCAATTCCAAGATTAATAATGTCCCGACCTTCGTTGGTCAAAGACTCTGCTCGTGCCAACACCTCAAAGGCAGTCTCGGTCCCCAATGAACTCATTTTTTCTGATAGTTTCATGCTTTCCAAGCAGTCTGTTGCGCTAGATTTGAAAATAGTGTTGCACTTAAATCAATAGAGTACTCGTATCTTTATTAATTTTATCGGAGCCTAAACCCTAACTGATCCCGGTTTCACCATGTCTTACATCAATACCATCTACGAGGTAGATAACATTCTCACATATGTTTCTAGCGTGATCACCAATCCGCTCTAAAGCCCTAGCGGCTAGTACTGCATCCAAAACCGCTGAGATAGCACTAACGTCTTCTAGGGTAAACGTTATCAATTGGCGCATCAGAAGATCAATTCCAGCGTCAATTTCTTTGTCCATTTGAGCTATTCTAATGGCAGATTTAGAATCCATTCTTGCGAAAGCGTTGAGGGCGTCACTTAACATCCTTCTTACGTTTCTACTTATGGCCAGTATACCGGTATAATAAATAGTGATTGCTCTGGGATCATTTAATTTGAGAACCAACCTCGCTATCTTCTCTGTTTCATCGCCAATTCGCTCTAGGTCTGTAATCGTTTTAAAGATAGCTAAGACTAGCCTCATATCCGAAGCGGCTGGAGTTCTACGAAGAAGTATCTCTGTGCATATCTGATCAATTTCTATCTCTAAACTATTGACTACATGGTCGCTCTCAGCCACATATTCCACGCCCTCCAGTTGGGTAGTGGATAATGTAGTTATGACTTTAACAAGATGATCCTCAACAACCCCTCCCATTGATAGTACTTTAGACCGCAAATCTTCCAGTTCGTTGTCATACTGTTGCGAAATGTGGGTAGAACCTGTGTTATAAGTTGACATACTTTTACTCTAATTAGGGGAAATATTTTTAACCGTAACGACCAGTGATATAGTCTTCGGTTTGTTTTATAGACGGGGTAGAAAATAATTTTTTCGTTTCGTCATATTCGATCAGATCACCAAGATACATGAAAGCAGTATAATCGGAAACCCTAGCCGCCTGTTGCATGTTGTGAGTCACAATAACAATCGTATATTTCGATTTCAACTCGTAAATAAGCTCTTCTATCTTAAGGGTTGAAATCGGATCAAGCGCAGACGCGGGCTCATCTAATAATAAAACTTCAGGCTCTATAGCGATAGCCCGAGCGATTACTAGTCGCTGTTGTTGGCCACCCGATAGGCTCAAAGCATTCTCATGTAATCTGTCTTTTACCTCTTCCCACAAGGCTGCACCTTTTAAGGCTTTCTCCACAGTAGCATTGAGAGTGGCTCGATTATTGATCCCTTGAATACGGAGACCATAAGCCACATTTTCATAAATGGATTTTGGGAAAGGGTTCGGCTTTTGGAAAACCATACCTACTCTTCTTCTTAGATCCGCAACATTTAAATCCGGATCATAAATTTCGGTGCCATTTAAGCGTACGGATCCCTCCAGCCTAGTCCCATCAATTAGATCATTCATTCTGTTAAATATTCTTATAAGCGTAGATTTACCACAGCCAGAAGGACCTATAAAAGCTGTGACCTTTCGCTCTGGAATAATGATATTAATATTGTTTAGCGCCTTGACGTCGCCATAATAGAAATTCATATTTTCTACCTCAAGACATGCCTCCTGTTCGCCTACAGAGCTTACTTCACTGGACCGCTGTTCTACATCGACCTTGACCGAAGGCGTAGCGGCAAAATTGTTAGGTCCATTTGGTCCTTGAGCACCATCAGGTTTCGGTTGCATTATATTTCTCTCTTAAACTATTTCTAATTTTTATAGCGGTCATATTCAACGATATTATAAGGATAATTAGCAAGAAGGAAGTAGCGTATACCAAGGGGCGGGCAGCTTCTACATTGGGGCTTTGAAAACCCACATCATAAATATGAAACCCCATGTGCATGAATTTCCTATCTAAGTGGATGAAGGGGAAATTACCATCCACCGGCAAAGCTGGAGCTAATTTAACTACACCTACCATCATCAAGGGGGCCACTTCACCTGCGGCACGGGCCACAGCCAGAATCAATCCAGTCATCATAGCTGGGGTCGCCATGGGCAATACTGTTCTCCAAAGCGTTTCTGCCTTGGTTGCCCCGAGAGCCAAACTTCCCTCCCTAATACTTCTTGGAATTCTGGTCAGTCCTTCCTCAGTAGAAACAATCACTACTGGTACCGTCAACAAAGCAAGAGTTAACGAAGACCACATTAAACCAGGAGTACCGAAAACAGGAGCAGGTGCGTTAGCCTCAAAAAATAAACTATCGATTGTGCCTCCCAGAAAATAGACAAAGAACCCGAGGCCAAACACTCCATAAACAACCGAAGGAACCCCAGCCAGATTGTTCACAGCTATTCGAATGACTTTGGTAAGTGCACTTTGTGCAGCATATTCATTCAAATAAATCGCTGCTACAACACCAAAAGGAGTCACAAGGACAGCCATAAGCAAAACCATAGCAACGGTTCCAAATATAGCTGGAAATATGCCACCCTCCGTATTCGCTTCTCTTGGATCTTCGGAAACGAACTCCCAAAGTTTTGCAAAATAATGGGTAAATTTTTGAAATACATTCATGTTGTTAGGAAAATACACTCTTACTAAATCTTTAACATCCAGAGTGACTGACTCGCCTTGAGTAGTAATCATCTCAATAGAATCTCGATCAATCTCCTGGTTTAGCTCTTTTAAGCTTTCCCCCAACACTATATACTGCTCTTCCAGCTCGCTGACCCTAGAGTCTAGGCTGGCAAAACGGGGATCACTTCCAGGAACCTGATCTAATTCAAGCTTTCGACGCTCTAACCTTATTTTATCCATTTGATAATTGAGAGCGCCCATTTCGGACTTTTCAACTCGGAGAATCTTTTCTTTTATCTCGTAACGACGATCCATCATCTCAGACAGTTTTAGTTCTAGCTGGTCTCGTCGACCCTTCAAGACTTGGCCATCAAATTTCAAACCAACTAGAAAGCCATAAAAGTTACCCCATTCCTCTCTTTCAATGACAGCCACATCTGGTGGCACACTCAAGTCATCGTAATCAGTTGCATTGAACCACTTAAAATCAAAACCATATATTTTTCGGTTTCCGGTTTTGAGGAGAAGCCTTTCGACTTGTTTCACCCCCTCGGGTGTCTGCAACCCTTGATCACGTAACCTAGCGACGCTCACAGTTTCGCTTCCTGCCACTTCCCCCAATGCAGTCCCAGCCTGATTTCCTTTAAGTGATATTTGCACCACAGATGAAGGCCAAAAATGGATCACCCCTTGGTAGCCAACCATCCCCAAGACGCCAAGAACCAGAATCAAGCTAAACGCCACCGTGCCCGCTGTCAGCCAAACCCAAGGTGTGCCCGATGTCTTCCAATCTGGTCGCCTATTAGCCATTAAGCTCATTTACAACTTGCCTCAAGATTTCATTATAAATTTGCGTATTTTTTTCTCAGCCTTTGACGAACGACTTCCGCCAAGGTATTCACAAAAAAAGTGGATAGAAATAAAACCAACGCAGCCAAGAACAAAATACGATAATGCGTACTGTTCACTTCCGACTCAGGCATTTCGACAGCAATATTGGCTGATAACGCCCTAAAACCTTGAAATATATTTAGATCCATGATGGGCGTATTCCCAGTTGCCATAAGTACAATCATCGTTTCACCCACAGCGCGTCCCATGCCAATCATAACCGCCGAGAATATACCTGGGCTTGCCGTCAAGAGAATCACTCTAGTTACAGTCTGCCAAGGCGTAGCTCCCAAGGCTAATGAGCCCATAGTGAGAGACCTCGGCACACCAAAAACAGCATCCTCACTTATAGAAAAAATCGTGGGAATCACTGCGAAACCTATTGCTATACCAACTACAATCGAGTTCCTTTGATCGTAACTTATTCCATAATGTAGATTTAGCCAGTGCGGGAGATTACCTCCAAAAAATTGTATCTCGATTACTGTCCCTAACGCCAATGATGACCAGATTCCAAGGCAAACTATCGGAACCAGTAATAAGCTCTCCCAACCGTCAGGCACCCTCTCACGAATAACGCGGGGGACACTAGGCCACAATATTGAAGTTAGGAAAACAATGCTGGGAACGAACAACATTATTAGGAAGAAACCGGCTAGGTTTTTTTCCAAGTAGGGAGCCAACCAGAGCCCCGCCAGGAATCCTAAAATAACCGTCGGTAAAGCTGCCATAATTTCTATCGTCGGCTTAACAATCGAACGCATTCTAGGAGCCATGAAATAGGCTGTGTAAATTGCTCCAAAAATGGCCAACGGAACCGCAAATAACATAGAGTAAAAGGTTGCTTTGAGGGTCCCGAAAACCAAGGGAGTTAAACTGTACTTCGGCTCAAAATCACTATTTGCCGCTGAAGATTGCCATACGTACTCCGGTTCTAACCTACTTTCATACCAAATTTCGCCCCAAAGAGCGCCCAAAGAAATCTCTGGGTGCTCATTGTCTACTTTAAACAAATCTAGCCGGCCTGCTGAGTCAGCAAATAATACCGCCTTGGATCGGGGAGAAATAGCCAGTGTCGATAAATCATCGAAAAGTCCGGCTACATCAGCGACCTTATTATTAGCCGTGGCATGATATAAGGCAAAGTTCCCTCCTTTATCAGTCACCGCAAAAGCTTTGCGAAAATGCTCTGGTTTAATGTTAGTAATCCCTGTCGGCATGGGCTCAAGATCTCTGATTTTCCTTAGGGTATAAAGATTGTTCTCATCCCGAACCGCGAACCACTGCTGGAGGCTGCCAGATTCTGTGCCAATCACCAAAGAAATCCCTCCGCTCAAGAAAGAAATCGCCGAAATCTTTTCATTTGGCTTGACCACGCTTACCTTATCGACAAGGTTAGACCGTTTGGGATCTGAAACGTCCCAAAGGGCGACTATTCCACCGCTTGAAACGGTTACCAAATCTCTCTGTTCTACGTCTAATCTTATTTCAGTAAGGTTTTTACTAGTATCGTTTACTTGAAAAGTCTCATAAACAATTTCTTTATCCTCGCTGAGAAAAGCAGTTTCGACAGTAATAATCGTCACCAGCAATCTACCATCGTTCGTAACGCTCACAACAGTGCCACGCTCATCCATAAATTGGCCTGAAATTAGCCTAATCGCATCTCCTTTGGAATCTAGAACTAGTGGCTCTTGGCCAGATGGAAAATTTATCCCAGGAATGACAACCCGTGTGTCTTCAGGATAAGTCAGCTCGTATTCTGCCTGAAAAAGATTTCCTCGCCCACTTGACGTTCCAACGGCATAGACCCTACTTGCTGGGTCTCCTGCGGCAACAGAGGTAATGGTTTCAGACGGGCCCTTAAAGGGAAATAGCCTACTTCTTTTGATAATCTTGTCGCCCAACAAGGAGCTAAAAATTGCAACGCCATCTGGGTAAATATTCAGTCCTATTTCATTATATTCATCTATATCTAAAAGTAAGCTTGATTCGCTACGGGGACCATTTGTAGAAAATACCTTTTCGATCGAGGCTTCATAGCTGAGCGGAAAAACAACGTAGAGAAGGTAAAAAAATATGAGCAAAATAGCACCTATCACTGACACGCCGCCTACACTCATGAAAAGCCCAAACAATCTGTCTTTTAGATTGCGTACTTTGTCTCTATGAGACTTATCAAATTCGCCTATGTTCGTCACGTATTTTGCATCTATATTCGTTTATACTGGGTATTCCCCATTATATGCCGCCCTTTAAATTTGGCCAACCAAAAGGTCGAAAATCAATATCAATCTCGGAGGTAGTGTAGCTCTTAAACAGATTCAAAATGCTAAAGAATTCTCCAAGGAAACACTATTCCTATTGTACTAATTTCTCGTGACAGTTATGTTTCGAAGGTCGTTTTACCTAAGGGCAGCGACATAAGCAATCCAACCTGCATCCGGTTCCGCTTTTTCTACCATAGTAAATTCACCTGACTCCGCTTCCTCAGATTCATCCCAATCCTGCCAGAACACTAAACTTTGCGAAAATCCAGCCTCACTCATCAACTCGCGAATTTCTCCAATTGTCCATAGCCTCCAGTTGTAGCTAAAGGCTCTTTCTATTCGAGATCCGTCGGGAAAAGAAAAATGGATGTAACAAAGTTGATGATTATTTATAGGATTGAAATCAGCTTGATCCCAAATATAAGTGAAGCCCTCATGTTCTGTCTTCTCCTCCAGCAACCGATAGGCTTCATATCCCCCGTAACAATCAACGAAAAACACCCCATCTGTCGCTAGGCTTTTTCTAACATTTTCAAAATAGCTAAGAAGTGTCCTTCTCTCTTTGAAGCACCAATAACTAAAATTTGTCGCTAGAATCACATCCTGAGGAGCGGTTCTTACCTTAATCACATCTTCTTCTAGAAATTGAATTCGATTTTTTTGGCTTCGATTCAAGGATCCCATATGAGTGGAAATGCCCCAGTTCATTACTTCTGGGTCAATGTCAACTGCTATCGACTCGTTATCCTTTCTCCGAGCAACCCATTCAAAAGAAACTAAAGCACTACCACAAAAGTCTTCTCTTAATTTTTTCGCTTTCCTCTTTCTCAAGATTTCGTAATGCCGATCTATAAAGCCTATCTCCGATTCAGCACACTGAACTGACCTCTCATATAAGTCATTTTTGTCAGCCATCTCGGACAAAGGCCTTTTCTTACTTTTCTTGCTTGTCTCCGACTTTTTCATTTTATCGAGGCTCCAGATGAATTTTTTCTAGATTATTTAAAAGCGCGAATAATATCAGATGAACATTAATATATCTTACTCCCTTTTCTGAATTTCCTTAAAACCACCTTCATATCGGAATAATAAACATTACTTAATTCTACTAATCATCTTTTTATGGGAATATTGAGCTTTAAAAGCATACGAGTAATGTTGCGTCATTAATGAAAACTCTTATTGTAGTCTCTCACTCCCAAGGAGGGGGAACAAAAAAACTCATCACCGCCTTAATAGACGGGGTATCAGGTCAGTTATTTCCCGAGTTAGAAATAATCATCGAAGACTCTGTAACTATAGAGCCCGAAAAAATCTTAAAAGCAGATGCCATCGTTCTGGGCACGACTGAGAACTTTGGATATATGTCAGGTGCGTTGAAGCATTTTTTCGACAGAATTTATTATCCATGTTTAGATGCCAAAAGAGGCCTGCCCTATCAGTTGATAGTAAATGCTGATACCGATGGGTTTGGCGCTGTTAACTCTGTCGAAAAAATAGTCATCGGTCTTGGATGGAAAAGAATCGACAAGCCGCTCGTTTTCAAAGGAAAAATTACCCCTAAAAATCTCTCAGATTGTAAAGACATGGGCGGTACGATCGCTGCAGGTTTAGAGATGGGTATTTTTTAAAAATGGAGATATTGCTTCGAATCTGCTAGGTTCTTCAAACTCAGATTATAAGGCATCAACATGGAAGCAGCGCATCCGGACACGAAAAATGGCCAAAAAAACACGGATTTAAGGAAAACCGGTATAGATCCAAATTTTTGGTATCCGATTGTCAGATCAAGTGAGATAAAAGCCGGCAAAGCCCTGGATATTGAATTTGCCGGAACCTCTATTGTGGTTGTCAGACCAAAGGCAGGGGCAGTTTTTGCCCTCGAAAATAAATGCGCTCACCGACAAGTTCCACTTCATGTTGGAACTGTTTCCAATAATGGAATTAAATGCGGCTATCACGGCTGGGAATATGATGCTAATGGAAATTGCATCGATATCCCCTATCTTTCCCGCTGTAAAAAACAAAAAAATAGGGTGAGATCTTTTCCCACAAAGGAAGCTTATGGTTTGATTTTTATATACCCGGGAGATACTTCAAAAATCGAAAAGGTATTCTTTCCCGAGGTCAATAATGCAAACAATAATGACTACAAAATTAGGTACCTCAATAGACGCGTCGATTGTCACTACAGCTTTATGCATGAGAATCTAATGGATATGAATCATCAGTTTCTTCACCGACGCCTAATGGGCGGTATAAAAACCATCTTTTTAGGCACCAGAGAGGGGGCCAATTGGGTAGAGACAGACTATACCTTTAAACGAAATAGCGGGAAACAACCCTTGGGGGAAAAATTCATGCTCGGGAAAAGACCAGCGGCTATAGAAAAAACCGACAGAGATTTCATGACCATCAGAACTGAATATCCATATCAAACCTTGAAGTTTTGGACCGCTGGAAGTTCTGAGCCCGCTCTAGATCTCTGGAACGTTTATGTCCCACTCGGTAAAAATCAAAACTCAAATCACACATTTGGCTTGATGATGATCAAACGTCCGTCTATAAAGTTACTATTAGAAGTAGCATGGCCTTTTATCATCTGGTTCACTAATGGAATTTTCGCTGAGGACAAGTGGATCTGCCAGCTCGAACAGGAAGCTTTTGATAGGCAGGGAGAAGACCAGAATCAGGAAATATTTCCGGCAATTATTAACTTAAGGAGAGTTCTGAGAAACAATGGGATTCCTTTGAGAGAAGACTAACAACCGAGTCTTTCTTAGAGGTTCTCACTTAGCCAGTCTTTCGGAGTGAGGAATTCTGTTAGTAGATCCGATTCATATTTCTTCAAATTCTCGCTAGGCTCATATGGCCAGGTCACTGTCGGAGGAAGGCTCGCTAGAATAGAATTAATTCTGCCTCCGAACTGTAAGCCGAATAGGGTCCCTCTATCATGAACTAAGTTGAATTCAACATATCTACCTCTTCGATATTGCTGAAAATCACGATGTTCCTTTGTGTAAGCCGTTTCTTTCCGTTTTTTTACGATTTCGAAATAGGATGATGAAAAAGCCTTGCCCACATCTTTCAAAAAGTTAAAACATTTCTCGAAGGTCCAATAATTTAAATCATCAAAAAAAAGCCCTCCAATTCCTCTCTGTTCTTTTCGATGCTTAACATTAAAATAAGCATCGCATTGCTCTTTGAAGTTTTCATAAGTGTTTACGCCATAAGCAGCACATACTTTCTTGGCCGATCGGTGCCAGTTTATAGAGTCCTCAATAAAACCGAAATAAGGCGTAAGATCATACCCTCCACCGAACCACCAATTAGACTTCTCCTCGCCTAAAGCAGAAAATAGACGCAAATTTTGATGGGCCGTTGGAACAAAAGGGTTTCGGGGATGAGATACTATTGATAATCCCATCGCCCTAAATGCCGAGCCTGCTAAATCCGGCCGCTTAGCACTGGCAGCTTCGGGCAACGAATCCCCTGATATTGACGAAAAGTTCACCGCTATCTTTTCGAAAATATTTCCATCACTTAATACTACTGTTCTTCCAAAATTCTCTGATCCCTTCTTCCACGAGTCATCATGCTTAATAATCGAACTATCGAGTCCTATAACTTCACTAATGAAACGGGCCTGCTCTTTTGACAGCCAACTCTCCACATTTTCTATTTTGGTCTTTTCCATATTTTCCTCAAGTCTATAGATCTATGAGACAAACTCTTAATTGAAGACAAATTGACCTTTAGTGTTATACCATTAGGGTAGATACAAAAGAAAGGAAGAGCCTTCCCATTGAATAGAAAAGCAGAAGTAGAGCGCGTCACAAACGAAACAAATATAAAGATCAGCGTAGACCTTGATGGCAATGGAAAATTGACAGCTAACACAGGATTGCCTTTTTTAGAGCACATGTTGGAGCAGGTAGCGAAACACGGCTGCATTGACCTTTCGGTTAAGGCAGAAGGTGACTTGGAAATAGATGCCCACCATACGGTAGAGGACCTTGGAATAACATTGGGACAGGCCGTTAACGAGGCTGTTGGGGGGAAAACATCAATAAGGCGTTATGGACATTCTTATGTCCCGTTAGATGAGGCACTATCACGAGTAGTGATCGATCTTTCGGGGAGACCAGGTCTCTCTTATAACGTGAGTTTTCCTAGATCTCACGTCGTTGGAGATTTCGATGTTGATTTGTTTTTCGAGTTTTTTCAAGGCTTCGTAAATCACCTACAATGTACTCTCCATATAGATTGCCTAAGAGGACACAACTCTCATCACATTATTGAAACCATCTTTAAGTCTCTTGGGCGGTCCCTGAGGATGGCGATAGAATTAGATCCGAGAATGAGAGATCAGCTTCCCAGCACCAAAGGCACCCTCTAGCAATGACGACAATCGCCATCATAGATTATGGAGGAAGTAATCTTAAATCCGTGTATAAAGCCCTGGATTCTGTCTCCAGCAAGAAAATCAATGTTAAAGTGAGCTCGGATGTCAAAGAGATTGTTAATTCAGACAAAATAGTGTTTCCTGGCCAAGGTGCTATTGGAAACTGCATGAGTCAACTCAAAAAAACAGGCTTGGGTAGAAAAATTGAAAACTTATGCCAAACAAAGCCTTTCTTGGGAATTTGCCTAGGCCTTCAATCGCTTATGAGAACAAGCGAAGAAGATAATGGAACCGCTTGCCTCAACCTAATCGAGGGTGAAGTAAAACGCTTCAAAAAACCTAGCAATATATCCGGAGAGAATTTTGATAAAATTCCTCACATGGGGTGGAACAATGTCTATTGGGAAAAAAAACACCCGCTTATGGAGGGGATTCCTTCAGGGACCCGATTCTATTTCGTTCATAGCTACTTTGTGAAACCGAAAGACCCTGAGCTTATAGTAGGTAAAACGAACTACCTGGGAGAATTCACTTCATCAATCGGTCGTGAAAACATTTATGCGACCCAATTTCATCCAGAGAAAAGTTCAGCTGCCGGGCTACAGCTCCTCGAAAATTTTGTAAAATGGGATGGCGCTAGTTGACCTGATTGGTTTAATGATGCTCCGGCTATGGTGATTTCAGCCTTGCGATTGCACGGTAACCAATATCAGTCCGATAAAATAAGTTCGATGACTCAACTAAGTCGACCCCCTTATAAGACACCTTCTGCGCCTCTCTGACATTATCTCCGCGACCAACCACGCATAAGACTCGCCCCCCTGTAGAAACAACAGCATCTCCAGAAACCGCGGTACCAGCATGAAAGATCTTTAAGTCTTTTAGCCCCGAAGCTTTTTCCGCGACCTTGACGGACCAACCAGTCTGATAAGACTCGGGGTACCCATTAGCAGCAAGGACAACTCCCAACGCAGTTTTAGAATCAAACTCTAGCTGGAGTTCCCCGATATCTCCTTCTAGAGTCTTCAAACACGCGTCGACCAGATCAGTTTTTAAACGGAATAGAGTAGGTTGAGCTTCGGGATCTCCAAAACGACAATTGAACTCTAGGACCTTAGGTTGCTTCTTAGAATTTATCATGAGCCCGGCATATAAAAAACCTTTGTATAGCTTACCCTCCTCCCTTAAGCCAGATAGGGTAGGGTAAATGATTTCCTCTAACACCCGATGCTCTAAGTCACTATCCAGCAGCGGTGCAGGTGAGTAGGCCCCCATCCCGCCTGTATTTGGCCCTGAATCGCCGTCGTCTCTTGCCTTATGATCCTGTGAAGAAGCAAAAGGCACACAATGATATCCATCTGTCATACAGATATAGCTCACTTCTTCACCGTCTAAGAATTCTTCGATTACTATTTGGCTTCCAGCTTCCCCAAATTTATTTCCCGAAAGTATCGTCCTAACCACTCCTTCTGCCTCAACAAGGTCAGACGTAATAAACACCCCTTTACCGGATGCTAAGCCATCAGCCTTAATAACCAGGGGAAACTCGCAATCTTTTATATAATTTAAGGCCCCCGAAATATCCGAGAAACTTTTATACTTGCCTGTGGGAATTCCATGTCGATGTAAAAAGTCCTTGGTAAAAACTTTTGACCCTTCTAATACCGACGCCTCTTTTGTTGGACCAAAACACTTTAGACCCCGCGCATTAAAAGCATTAACGATGCCAGACACCAAGGGCGCCTCAGGTCCTACTATAGTAAGGGCGATATTCTCCTCTTCGGCAAACGAGGCCAACCTTTCCAAATCCTCTGGAGAAATGGCAACATTAATAACCTTATCCTCTCTAGCAGTGCCAGCGTTTCCTGGAGCACAAAAAACTTTATCGACGTATGGTGGCTCAGCGCACTTCCAGGCAAGCGCGTGCTCTCTTCCTCCTCCCCCAACGATTAGTATCTTCATGATCGAATCCTGTTTTTATTTTCTTTCTAGTGCCTAAAGTGCCTTCTGCCTGTAAAGATCATAGCTATTGAGTGCTCATTTGCTGCTTCTATGACTTCCTTATCACGGACCGAACCCCCAGGCTGTATTACTGCTCGGATACCCTGGGCTGCCGCCTCATCTATACCATCCCTGAATGGGAAAAAAGCATCAGATGCCATTACCGCCCCACCAACCTTGAATCCAGCATCTAGGGCTTTAATACCAGCCAATTTGGCACTGTAGATGCGACTCATTTGTCCCGCGCCAATTCCAATTGACAACCTGTCTTTTACAAACACAATAGCATTTGATTTAACAAAACTCGCTACCCTATAAGCAAAAAAAAGGTCCGTTCGCTCCTCTTCTGTGGGGGATCGAGTAGTAACAATTTCCGATGCAGATTGCATTACCCCTTCCTTCTCCGGCCGATCTTTCTCTTGCACCAATAGACCTCCACCAATTGTCTTCAACTCCCAATCGCTATGGACCCTTCCGTGATTCCCTGAAACTTTCAACACTCTCACGTTTTCTTTTTTAGCGAATATTTCAAGCGATTCCTCATCATAATCTGGTGCAACTATGACTTCCAAAAATTGATTTGATAGAATCAATTGCGCCAACGTCTTCGTTACCGGCCTATTAAATCCTATAACGCCACCAAAGGCAGAGGTTGGATCTGCGCTAAAGGCTTTCTCGTAAGCTCCTTTTAATGTTTCGCTCTCGGAAACTCCGCAAGGGTTTGCATGCTTTACTATGACGCAACTGGCGCCATTGAAACTACGAACACACTCGATTGCAGTATCAGCATCGACTAAATTATTGTAAGAGAGTTGCTTCCCCGCCAGCTGTCTACTGTTAGCCACGCCTTTGGCGTCTGTGAGATCAATCTCGTAGAGAGCAGCTCCTTGGTGGGGGTTTTCTCCGTAGCGAAGTATCTTTTTTCTCTTTAGATTAATTTTTTTCTCGCTTGGGAACTGGAGATCGTCTGAGCGATCAAAAGAACCCAAGTAACCAGCTATTTTTTCGTCATAAAGCGATACGTGCCTGAACGATTTAGCGGCTAATACTCGCCGTTTATCCAGAGGAATATTACCACTAGTTTTAAGCTGGGAAACAATGTCCTGGTAATCATCTGGGGAACAAACAGATGTAACGCGACTATGATTTTTAGCCGCTGCCCTAAGTAGAGCGGGCCCTCCTATATCAATGTTTTCAATAACTTCGTCAAAGGATACACCTTCCTTTGAGGCAGTTTCTTCAAAAGGATATAAATTAACTACAACAAAGTCTATGGAGTAAATGCCAAGTTCTTCCATAAGATCGTAATCAATGCCATCCCTGCCCAAGATTCCTCCATGTATTTTAGGGTGTAGAGTCTTCACCCTCCCACCCATGATTTCTGGATGCCCTGTATATTTAGACACTTCTGTAAACGGAATATTAGACTCTTTCAGGATCTTGGAGCTTCCCCCGGTTGTGAGTATGCCTATTTCAAGATCCACTAATTCTTCAGCTAGTTCTCGCAGACCACTTTTATCGGAGACACTAATTAATGCCCATCTCTCTAATTTCCTGTCCATGACTATCTCTCTAATATATTATATTTTTTCAATTTCTTTCGTAGCGTGACTCGATTGAGACCCAGAATAATAGCCGCTTTCGATAAATTCCCTTTGGTTTCTTTTATTACCACCTCAAGTAATGGCTTCTCTAATTGACTTAGACTTAGGGCATATAAATTCTTCGGATGCTCTCCATTCAAGTCCTTGAAGTATTTCTCTAGGGAACGCTTAACGAAGAAGCTGATAGGCAGATCTTTTTCAGTCATCCTTTATTTTCAAACTCTCGCTTTCGAAATTGCACAAAATTAAGCTGGTCATGGGAAGTCTTTATTTTGTTCATGGTTGCTTTATTAATCTCGCTTTTTATTGGCAAATAGCTGAGGAACCAAATGATATGCTTCCTCGCAACACGCGAACCTTGCTCTTTACCATATAGTTGGTATAAAGATTCCAAAAGTGAGTGTAAAACTTCTAATCTCTCAATTGGAGAAGGTTCATTCCATCTCTCTCCATCTAAGGCTGCTCGAATCGAAGAGAAAATCCAGGGGTTTCCCTGTGCGGCTCTGCCTATCATTAAACCGTCAGCATTCGTTTTCGACAAAGCTTTAAATGCAGAACTCCCGCATCTTATATCCCCATTAACCAACACAGGAATACCTATCGAGTCTTTGATTGCAGCTATTGTTTCATATTCTGCTGGAACGTGATATCTACAATTTCTAGTTCTTCCATGTATTGCAATAGCAGAAATTCCTTCGGATTCGGCAATCTTAGCTATAGTGACCCCATTTTTATTCATCTGGCTTGGACCAGTTCTCATTTTAAGAGTGACTGGGCTCTCGGAGGCCTTAACTACTGCTCTTAATATTTTTATAACCAGTGTTGGGTCGCTTAGTAACGCAGAGCCAGCCGCCTTCCTACAAACCTTCTTGGCCGGACATCCCATATTGATATCAATGATATCCGCACCACTATCACAGGCTCTTGCTGCACCTTCGGCCATCAACACTTCGTCCCCACCCACAAGCTGCACTATCCTAGGTCTAAAACCTCCTAGCGATAACCGCGTTTGAGTTTTTTTACTTTTCCAAAGTTCAGTTTTCGCAGCGATCATCTCAGAAACAACGTAGTCCGCACCCATACTATTACACAAGGATCGAAATGGCATATCGGTAACGCCAGCCATTGGGGCCAAAACTAGTGGCCTCGAAAACTCGTAAGAGCCAATCTTCATTTTAGAACACCCACCAGCCTTTTAAGTTTATCTCCCAACGTAAAAATAACCTATCTTTTGGTAAAAACTAAGATACACCAATCATTAAGAATCTTTACCTTTTGTTTTACGAATTCTGAGCCGTAAGTAGATACTAAAATTTCTGCCTGAGGTGTCATGACTCCAGAAAGCACTAGAAAGCCATGTGCCCGAACCAATTTTGAGAAGACATCTTTCAAACTCAACAACGTATCCAGAAGTATATTCGCTACCAGGAGGTCACACTTTTCCATTGTGATATTCTCTGGGACATCCACCGTGATTACTTGTTGCTGGGAATTTATAATCGTATTTTTCTTGGTTATTTCTAAAGCTTGGGGATCATTATCGGTTGCAGTTATCTGTTTACACCCCAGAGCAGCTGCTACAAGAGATAAAATACCTGAACCACACCCGTAATCTATCATTTTTAACCTTTCAGAAAATTCGAAGCTATCTAAATAATTCAAACACAATCTTGTAGTTTCATGCGTTCCTGTGCCAAACGCCTGACCGGGATCTAATCTAACTGTATTGGCTGCTTGGGCTGGTATCGGTAACCAGCTCGGAGAAATATGAAGCCCAGAACGTAGTGTTATGGGAGTCCAGTTTTTTCTCCATTCCAAGTTCCAATCGACGTCCTCTCGAATCTTTCTTTTTCTAAGGCTTTCGGAAACCCCCTCCACCTTGACCAGAAATGAGCAGGCTAAATCAACTTGTTTCACATCTTTAAAGAGAACTATTACTTCTAATTTCTCCCAACGTGAAATTTTGGCAACATTAGAGTAAGAATGAAACAAGTCCGTATCACCGTAAGCCGTGGTAATGGCCGCAGGTTCTAATTTAGATAATACTACTTCAAGTATTGTCCATTTTTCGCTTGTGATTTCGAATCTTAATTCCCACACGGTTAGGAAGTTTAGCGCAATTTACTTTCAAGATAGTTAATGGTGTGATTACCGGACATAAAGGTTGCATCCGATACTAAATCCAAATGTAAAGAAATATTAGTGCAGATGCCCTCTATCACGAATTCACCTAAAGCATTTCTAGCCCTAACTATAGCCTCCTCTCGAGTTTTGCCATGACAAATAAGCTTAGCGACTAGAGAGTCATAATTTGGAGGAACTGAATAGCCGGTGTACAAATGAGAGTCAACTCTTACACCAGGCCCTGCGGGGGGATGGAAATAGGTTACTTTTCCAGGAGAGGGACGAAATGTTTTCGCGTCCTCAGCATTTATCCTACACTCAATAGCGTGACCATTATAAGTTACATCTTTCTGGCTGATTTTTAATTCTTCTCCGGCAGCAACCTTTAATTGCTCTTTTACTAAATCTATACCCGTTACCATCTCAGTTACTGGATGTTCTACCTGAATACGTGTATTCATTTCGATGAAAAAAAACTCTCCTTTCTCATAGAGGAACTCGAAAGTGCCAACTCCTCGATAGCCAATTTCTCTACAAGCCTCTATGCATAATGCCCCCAATTCCTCGCGAACACATGGCTCGATCCCAAAAGCTGGGGATTCTTCTAGTACTTTTTGGTGCCTTCTTTGCAAAGAACAGTCCCTTTCACCAAGATGAACGCCATTGCCAAAGTTGTCCATCAATACTTGAAATTCTACGTGTCTAGGATTCTCAAGATATTTTTCAATATAGATACGATCATCTTGAAAAGCGGCAGCCGCTTCCTGTTGAGTAAGCGAGATAGAAGGTTTTAGCGACGCTTCAGTATTTACAACACGCATGCCTCTCCCTCCGCCACCTCCCGCTGCTTTTAAAATAATCGGATAACCTACCTGTTTAGCAATCTTCTTTGCGAGAGTTAGGTCACCACTTAACGGCCCGTTTGATCCAGGCAAACACGGCACTCCTACCTTTTTCATGGCATTGATAGCAGACAATTTATCTCCCATCACTTTTATTGTATCTGAATTAGGGCCTATGAAAATGAAGCCACTTTTTTCGACCCGTTCCGCAAAGTCTGCTTTTTCAGAGAGGAATCCATAGCCTGGATGAATAGCTACGGCATCGACCACTTCAGCAGCCGAGATAATGGCTGGAATGTTAAGATAGCTGTCTAATGGCTTCGCGGGACCGATACAGATTGATTCATCTGCTAGCCTTACGTGCAGGAGGTCTCTATCCGCCTGAGAATGAACGGCGACTGTCTTAATGCCGAGGTCTCTGCATGCCCTTAGAATGCGGAGCGCTATTTCTCCTCTATTTGCGATAAGAACTTTATCAAACATAAATGTTCAATTAAGAAATCATAAATAGAGGCTGATCAAATTCTACTGGCTGGCCATTATCTACCAGTATTGCAGATATTACACCAGAGGTTTCAGCTTCTATGGGGTTCATGATTTTCATCGCTTCAATAATACATAAAGTATCGCCGACTTTTACATTTTTGCCGACCTGAACAAAGGGAAGCGCATCCGGAGAGGGAGCGGAGTAAAATGTACCTACCATGGGAGCCTTTATAGCGGCTCCATCTGAATCCGATTTGGTTTGCGGTTGTACAACATTTAATTCCTGCTGTGGCTTCGGGGTTGTAGTTTGCTCGATCAAAGATGGGCTGAGAGCAGAACCTGCAGACTTGGTAACTCTAACCGATTCCTCACCCTCCTTGATTTCTATCTCCGCAACATTAGACTCTTCAAGAAGCTCTATCAATTTTTTTACTTTACGGATATCCAATTTTTCTTCTCCGAAATAGCTCTTTTATTTTTACTTGTTTTTTTGCAAATAGGCGAGAATTGCTTGTAAGCCTAAATCGTATGATTTTTCACCAAATCCAGAAATCAGACCGATTGCTATATCAGATAGTAGCGACCGGCTTCTGAATTCTTCCCTAGCAAACACATTGGAAAGATGCACCTCCACAAAAGGAAGGCCGGTCCCCAAAAAAGCATCTCTAAGAGCTACGCTTGTGTGACCGTAAGCGCCCGGATTAATTACTATAGCTTCAGTACCTTTTGATGAGGCAGTATGAACTGATTCGATTAATATTGATTCCGAGTTACTTTGAATGCAGTCTGCCACCAAACCAGAGGCAACGGCTAACTTTTTGAAATTTAACTCTATTTCTTTGAGATTCGTCTCACCATACAGGTGAGGCTCTCTTTTTCCTAAAAGATTCAAATTAGGGCCGTTAAGAAGTAAAACCGTAGACAAAACAAGGATCCTCAGTAGCAAATCATTTGCCAATATTTAACCATAGATGGCTTTAATTTTTCTATTATAGACGATTTTTACAGATTTTTGGAGTTTTTACATGCTTTTAACAAGTTTTTCTAGTTCTTTAGAAAAAGCTTCTTCTTTTACCTCTCCTAACTGGGTAAATAAAATAACGTTCTGTGAATCAATAACTACCGTGAAGGGTAGGCTTCCAAAATTATTACCAAGCTCTGACATAAACAAACTCACATCGGTGGCACCCCATAAAATTGGGAAAGCAACGGGATGACTCTCTAAAAAGCTTCTTATAGCCTTCAGGTCATCGAGGGCCACTCCAATAAATTGTACATTTTTATATTTGAATTTCTCGCTTAGACGGCTTAATAAAGGCATCTCTTCTTTACATGGTGGGCACCAAGTGCCCCAAAAGTTTATGACTGTAAGTTTTGCCTCCCATTTTTTTAATGAAACTAGATCACCGTTTAAATCTGAAAACTTTTTTTCTAAGTAAGGCTTATCTCGATTAACCTTTGTTTTAGGACTTAGATCTTGCGTTATTGATGAGTCTGGAAATCTAAAATTAGTGTTGAGCCAGTAACCCGAAATAAAAGCCACTGACAAAAGAAAAAAACTTCCTACAAAGCGCACTAAGATTCCTCCGCTAACACAAATCTCAAAGTTTCAATTAATTGTTTCGAATCAACAAAACCAATTCGCCTATCTATCTCCACAGGTTGAGATTTCGAAAAGAAAATTAAAGCCGGCGGTCCGAAAAGACTAAACTGGTCCAATATCTCCTGATGGGCTTTTGTATTGTCGGTTATATCTACCCTAACAACGCTGTAGTTTGATAGCAATTCATTTACTTCAGCATCCAAGAAGGTTCCAGACTCCATTCTCTTACACTCCACACACCAGTCCGCGTAAAACTCCAATAATAACGGCCTCCTTTGGTTTGCCGACTCAGACAGTTCTGAATTTAAATCGGCGAGATTTTCTACAGTCTTGTACTCTAACGGAAGCTGTATCTCCGACGATTGGAAAACGAGTCGACCTTCATAGGCAGAAAAGACTATGAGGAACGTTGCCCCACAAGCTAACATTGAGAGAGTAATAACTCTCGGAAATCTCTTTCCTTTCAAAATGCTTTTAAACATTTTCATGTTGACCAATGGCCGGACTAGATACGCCAACGTTAAAATAATTAATGCCGTCCAAGACAGAACAATCATCGGATCGGACAATAAACGACTAGCGAACCAAACCCCCGAACCAAGGAGAATTACCCCGGTTATTTTTTTCAAATGCTCCATCCACTGTCCAGAGCTTGGCATTAAATAGCCTAGGGAGGTGCCAAAGAAAATGAGAGGGATACCCATTCCTATCCCTAGAAAAAACAGAGCAAGTGCCCCTTTAGTGGGCGAGCCCGAATCTGCCACGAATGTTAGCACAGCAGCGAGAGGTGGCGTTATACACGGAGTCGCAATGAGAGCAGACAAGCTACCTAAAGAGGCCACTCCTCCAATAGAATTTAACGATTTAGTGTTAGCGATTTTACTAACGTAATCGTTTAAAAACCTTGGAGTGGCGATGCTAAATAAACCTAGCATAGAAAACCCCATGGCGAAAAATATGCCGGCAACAAAAAATATTGCAAAAGGGTGATGCAAGAGAACCTGCAGGCTTCTTCCGAGAATTGCTACTAAAATTCCTAGGAGAGAATAGGTAATCGCCATAAAAACAACATACACACTCGATATATACAATGCCTTGGATGAATTAGCCCCAGTTCGACTACCCACTAATATGCCCGAGAGGATAGGAACCATCGGAAACACGCAGGGAGTCAATGAAAGTAGCAAACCAAACCCTAAAAAACTAAGAACCAGAGAGTGTAGGCTTAAAGAATTTAGACCAAAAGCGTGTTTCGAAGGCTTGGTAGCTTGTCCTAAATTTGTCTTAACCTGCAATAGCTTCGTAATCGGTGGATAGCAGAGCCCAGCATCCGCGCAGCCTTGGAAATCAGTCTCCAGAGTCAGCACCGCTGGCAAATTGGAAAAATTGCTTAAGGGGCTTTTAAGTACTAACGAATTTCGATAAATTTCGACTTTCCCAAACTCCGGATCATCGTGGGTAATACTAGGGGGAAAATCCAGGCGCTGATTTTGGTCCTTAATGCTTATATTTCTGACTGCAGTTTTTTCCTTATATAAGTAGTAGCCTTCTGCTATTTGCCATCTAATCAACACAGTTTTTTCTTGAATTATTGCATCTAATTGAAATGCCTGGTCAGGCGGAAGAAATTTCTCATTCCTTTGTTCGGAGGTAAATACGTCCCAAAGCGAATAATCCTCTACCGCTATAAGCAAACTGGAGGTCAAGAGAGAAAATATAGCTACTAACCTAAACAACATTTTTCGACCCATTCTCCATACTCTTTGCTTGATGTGGCAGCGTCCATCACTAGAAATTCTGGAACCTCATAAGGATGATTGGCTTTCCAAAGGGATTCCAAGTCCGCCAATCTTTCCTCTGTACTTTTAGCCAACAATAAATACTCTCGTTCCTTCATAAATTCCCCCTTCCATAAATACATTGAGCTAGCAATGGGAATCATATTTACACAAGCTACGAGATGCTCTTCAAGCGCAAGTTTTGCCAATCTCTCTGCGCTATCAAGATCAGGACAAGATGAAAGAACTAAGCGAATCTTTGACATGGGACCATGGCTTTAAGTTAAGAAAAAAGACACTGTTTCATGATATTATTACGATTAAGAATCTGACGCTATTATTTTGTTGCCCAACATGCTGCTAATTACTTTTATATTAATATTTTTGATGCCATTCCTAGAAATTTTTCTAATCATCGAGATTGGTCAACATTTTGGGGCAATGAAAACGATAATTATGATACTCGCTACTGCGATATTAGGAGCAGTGCTCGTTCGCATTGAAGGCTTATCCACTCTAAGCCGCATTAAAAATTCCGTCCAAAGAGGTGAGTTACCTACTATTGAGCTAATCTCTGGTGGCATCTTAATTATATCGGCCGTTGTGTTGTTGACGCCAGGCTTCATAACAGATGTTTTAGGTCTAGTATTAATGAGCCCGTCGTTAAGGAGGAGGGTGGCCTCAATGGTCGCACAAAAACTCTTCACACATCAGGAAAGGAGTTCTGGGGCAAACTCCGGCAAAATTATTGATACGGAATTTAAAGTAGAGGATTAATTCCTAGAGGAAAAGCAGAATCAACCATTTGCCCAGAATAGATTGGAACCTGATCATAACAAGTCGTAAGTTTTTAACTCACTTTTTGAGTATAATCCCGAGAAACATTACAAAGCGCAGAGGAGATTGGCTAGTCATGAGCTTCGCAGATAAAGATGGCGTAATTTGGATGGATGGGAAAAACGTGGATTGGAGAGATGCTAACGTCCATGTGCTCACACATTCACTTCATTACGGTGTTGGGGTTTTTGAGGGCATAAGAGCTTATGAAACCAGTTCGGGAACCGCTATTTTTAGGCTTGATGATCATGTCAAAAGGCTGTTCCAGTCGGCTCACATTTTAGGTATGAAGATTCCGTTTTCTTTCGAAACAATCAGGGACGCATGCGTAAACTCCGTTAAGGACAACAATCTAGCTTCCGCATATATTCGGCCTATTGCCTACTATGGTTCAGAAGGCATGGGGCTTCACGCCTCTGATTTGAGTGTACACGTCTCGATTGCTTCCTGGTTTTGGGGCGCCTATTTAGGAACGGAAGCTCTCGAAAAAGGCATCCGCATTAAAACCTCATCCTTCACTAGACACATGGTTAATAGTGTAATGTGTAGAGCTAAAGCTACCGGCGCTTATATAAACTCAGTGCTCGCGCTGCAAGAAGCTGCCAGAGACGGGTACGATGAAGCGTTACTTCTCGATAGTGAAGGAATGATCGCTGAAGGTTCGGGCGAAAATATATTTATTATCAAAGAAGGAAATATATATACCCCTGAATTAAGCTCTGCTCTTGAAGGCATTACCAGGACCACCATCATTTCGATCGCTAAAGATAAAGGCTATAGTGTTATTGAAAAGAGAATCACCAGAGATGAAGTTTATGTGGCAGATGAGGCGTTCTTCACCGGAACTGCTGCAGAAGTTACCCCAATAAGAGAACTAGATGGCCGAGAGATAGGCGTAGGTGAAAGAGGCCCAGTGACTAACGACCTACAAAAAGCTTACTTAGATTCGGTTATGGGTAAGGTTGAGGTTCCTGACGGCTGGTTAACACTGGTTTGATAAAAAATAACTACTCCTGCAAGTGAATCAGAAAGCTATTTGTACATGGACTATCTCAGACGGCAAAGCAGGCCATGTTAATCAATCCAAAGCTTTGGTGAGAGGCTTATCCAAACACCTTAATATATCTTCAAAAGAATTCATATTAGAGGAAAGCTTCTATAGATCTTGGATTGAGATTCTGAAAATCAAATACTATGGGCATAGGCCATTTCCTGAAATTGTCATCGGTACTGGAAGACGAACCCATTTAGTACTGGTTTTTTGTAAGTTAGTCTTCAGCTCTAAAACAATTTGCATCATGAGGCCGTCTATTCCAAAGATTTGGTTAGACCTCCTGATAGTACCGAAACATGACCATGTAAAAAGAGCCAAGAATGTCATCGAGACAGAGGGCCCTCTTACCTTAATTGAACAGGCTGGGCCGAAACATAAAGATGCTGGACTTATCCTTTTAGGAGGAGATTCCTCACATTATGTTTGGGACAATGAGTCTCTTTTATCGCAGATCGAAGAAGTAACAAAAAGAGCCGATGATAATATTCGCTGGACCCTCACAACCTCTAGAAGAACCCCGGAAAAAATCAAAAAACTACTAACAGAAATCGAACAGCCAAATTTTCATTATGAGGATGTTGGGCGTGTTGAAGCCAATTGGCTAGCAAACGAGCTGGAATCCTCACAATACGTCTGGGTAACTCCAGATAGCATCTCGATGACATACGAATCTCTATCAGCGGGATGTCGAGTTGGAATATTCAACCTAAGCAAAAAGCGAGAATCAAGAGTAACACAAAATCAACAACGCTTAGTTGAAGAAGGGAAAATCAGGACTCTCCAAAACAAAACTTGGCAACCGGTTCAATGTTTAAACGAACGTGATAGGATCGGAAAATTAATCGCGACCAGATGGCCTAGCTTGACAGGTTGATAAACGCTAACAAATGACCCTGGAAAAACCCCTTACCGTTATGCAGCTTTTACCAAAACTATCTATTGGTGGGGTAGAAAGAGGAACCGTGCAGATCGCTG
The DNA here is from genome assembly GCA_902551695.1 of uncultured Pseudomonadota bacterium. GTDB lineage: Bacteria > Pseudomonadota > Gammaproteobacteria > TMED69. The sequence continues at coordinate 52,216 of CACDEI010000002.1, read as the reverse complement.
ACGCCTTAAACGAGAGGGGACATCGCTCAATTGTGGTTTGTGAAAGCGGACCGCTAGAAAGAGACTTAAGAGAAACCGGTTCTGAATTCTTCAACTGGCCTATCGGAAGAAAACATCCTCTGACAATCCAGTATGCAAGAAAAATCAGAAATTTATGTTTGTCAGAGAAAGTAGATATTGTTCATGCACGGTCTCGCCTACCAGCTTGGTTAGGCCGATTAGCACTCTCAAAAATTAAGAAAGAAAAATGTCCTGTTTGGATAACTACTGTACACGGACCTTACAGCGTTAGTGCATATAGTAAAGTTATGATGAGCGGGGATAAGATAATAGCTATCTCAAATTACATTCGAGATTACATCACAAAGAACTATCCCGGTGTAGAAAATAACAGGATTATAACTATTCCCAGGGGGGTCGACGAGGCAACTCATAATTTAGAATTTTCAGTTGAACAGAGGTGGCTAGACTCCTGGCAAAACCAAATGGGATTAAAAAGTGATATGCCTCTACTTACAATACCTGCAAGGCTAACGCGTTGGAAAGGCCAATTAGATTTTCTCGAGATACTACGAATATTAAAGGAAAGAGGGGTGCGTTTTCACGCGCTGCTTGTAGGGGGGGCTAGCAAAAACAAAAATAGATATAAAGGGGAATTAATCTCTAAAGCGAAGGCTGCCAATGTTTTTGAAAATTGTTCTTTTCTAGGAAATAGGTTAGATATAAAAGAAATTATGTCGGTGTCAACTGTGGTATTCTCAGTAACAAAAATCCCAGAGGCCTTTGGGAGAACGACAGCCGAGGCCCTTAGCTTAGGGACTCCTGTTATAGGCTATGAACACGGTGGAACAAAAGAGATCATGAAGGACTGGTATCCTTACGGTTTGGTTTCCGTTGGTAATGTTCGGGAAGCAGCTGACCGAACTGAGAGATTCCTAAAAAGCTATCCCCCCGTTACAAAAAACAAAAATTTCACCTTGGAAAGAATGCAAAAAATGAATATGTCCTTGTATGAAGGGCTATCGAAAAAATCCAAAACTACCATTTAGAATAGTCATAGCCGGCTGAGAAACTTAAATATGAATCGCAAACTCGTTCAATAAACTTTTTATCCGTAGCAGTAAATATCGACAAATCGCTACTCGAATTTCGAACAGCCCCTTTTGGCCTATTGGGGTCATCTTTTAGCTTCATTTTTTCTTTAGTCGATTGAGCAATCCCGTATTCTATATTCTGCTGACTTAATTTAAGAGCCCAATAATTGTTAAGCTGGCTTACTTGTGCGAGAGGGTGCTCTAACAAGTCTTCATATTTCAGAATCACAAATTTATTTGGATTACGTTTGTACACAAGACCCCACCCGTTAAGAAAGCCGATTGTCCACCAAATATCGCTATTGAATCTCTTTGAATGCATTTCTCCTCTTAGATAGGAAGAAAAAGGAACCTCATAAACATGAGACCATTTAGCATAATTCGATATTAGACTGTGTCTTAAATCTCTCACTAGAAGCACATAAGATGGTAAATTAAATAATTCGTGAACAAGTTCCGAAAGGAGCAGCGGATTTGGATAGCTGTGGCTGCTGATGAGTCTAGGGATATCCCGATAAACCACTTCATCCTTTGGTCCCCCAAAAATATCATTTGCATGATTAAACTCTGGGTCTGGAATTTCATATTTGTCGGCAATAGCACAAGCGATTATATGTTTTATATAATGGGTCCCGGCCTGATGCATACTTACAAGCTGCCCACGGGAACCTCGCCCTCTGAAGATTGCGAAATTTCCTAATGTCTTCCAAAAAAGTCTAGAATGGAAGAAAAAAGGCGAAAAGGGTGACGTATCTCGTTTATGATGAAACATGATGCCTTATGATAACCGATACAACTATTATTTTTCTAAATGCCCAAAAAAACTCTAATATTTAAATTTGGCGCCTTGGGCGATGTCATTATGGCTACTCCTTTGATAAAAGCCATAACCGATTCCCAAAAAAGCTCAAACTATACTTTAGTAACCACAAAACCGTTTATTTCGGTTTTTGAAAATTGGAATAATCTCAACATTAAAACGATTGATAATGCCAGCATCATTGAAAATCTAAAGTTCGTCCTCGATATTAGAAAAACGCAGTACTCCCAATTATTTGATCTCCAGAGTAATGACAGGTCTAGAATAATTTGTTTGCTCAGCGGGATAAAAAATAGTGTAGGCAACCATCGATTCCCATACAGGCATCATCCAGCTGAAAAATGGGAAGGACAGACACACATTTTTGATAGAATGTGCAAGGTGGTAGAACAACAAGGAATCAAAGTTAAAGATAAAAGTCCTTTGCTCTTAGCCGCCGAGAAACAGAAAGTCAAAGTAGGGAAATGGATAGCGCAGAATCTCGAAACAAAAAAACCTTTTGTTATCTTGCATGCTGGTTCAAGTAGATCTCGTCCCGAGAAAAGATGGCCATACTTTGAACAATTGGCATATCGCTTGGATTGCGACGGCTTTGGGATAGTATGGATAGGAGGGCCAGACGACACTGCCTTAAATGACCGATTAGCATCGGCAGTTGGTATCGATGCAACGGGCTCCTTTACCATATTGGAGCTTGCTGAGCTAGGGAGGAAGGCCAATTTCGCAGTAACTAACGACTCTGGACCTATGCACATTCTTTCCGCCTCTGGTATTCCTATTTTTGGACTATTCGGCCCGTCAAGCAAGCAAAAAAATCACGCCCTGGGGCAAGGACATAGAGCTTTGGCAGTGGTAGAAAATTGGAGTACATCACTGCGTCCATCTCAAGCCTCACTCTCCAACCTATCTCTTGACAGTGTAATAAATAAAATCAGCGAAGATGGCTTACTTGCCTAATAAATCTTCATATAGATTTAGGTACTGCCTGGTTACGTTTTCAGATGTGTAAAGTGTGTCAAAACGTTGCTTAGAAAGTTCAGCAAATTTATATCTTTGGTTGGATTGCAAGGCGGCTCTGATATCTTTGGCCATCTTTTTAGCATTAGACGCTTCTGTGAAGTGGGCCATTTTTTTATCAAGAATTTCCAAAGGGCCTTGGGTCTTGGTAGTCACAATGGGTATTCCAACCGCCATTGCCTCAAGGATCACAATGCCAAACGGCTCTTCTCTAGAAGGCAACACAAACAAATCGGAGCCACTCAAAAATTCGGCCACATCCTCCACCCAGCCAACGAATTCAACTTTGTCGCTAATGTCTAAATCCATCGCTAATTGTTTTAATGCGTTTCGCTCTGGTCCATCGCCTCCGATTGTTAACTTAACATTAGATTCCTCTTTTCTAAGTGATGCAAAAGCTTCCAGCAAAGTGTCAAAACCTTTCTTTTTTACAAACCTACCCAAAGCGGTCAATCGCAGAAGTCCGTCTTCCTCAGACAGTGGTTTTTTTAAAGGCCTAGATTTCACACTACTAAAATTTGGAATCTTCCATAACCTATGGTTCCCCACTCCTTCGGCCTCTAGATGGCGGCGTTGCGCCTCGGTTGTAACGACAATCATATCGATATTTTTGTAATATTTTGGCTTAACCAAATTATGGGTTTTAGCTACTGCCATAATCCCAAGATCCCTTGCCGCAGAGCCCCCGAGATAGGAGGCTCTAGCAAGATGACAATGTACTATATCAGGTTTGAATTGGCTTAAGATTTTCTTTAGTGATCTAATGGTTAAAATATCCCAACTACCATAGCAAGCAACCCTTGTAGTCTTTACTCCTGAAGACTGTAATTTGTCCAAAGACTTACTTCTATTCAAACCGATAGCCAACACCTCATGACCAAGCTTCTCAAGACAAACAGAAATATCGGTGAAGGATCTTTCAGCACCCCCAAATTCAGCGGAAAGCATTATTTGAGCCACTCTCATTTGGAGCTTACCGATTTCAAGCGCTTAAAAACTGTCTGCCATTGAAGGTTGTTTAAATTCTCTCGAGGCCCTACTATGACTTCCCCCTTGTCTCCCCAAGGGCGATATCTCTGAGGACTTCCCGGCCCAAAAAGCGTAATGGTTCTCACACCAACTCCACTAGCTATATGACCCAATCCAGAATCATTTCCAACAAAAAGATCAGCTTTCGAGAGGACCGCTGCCACCTGAGTGAGAGTGGTTTGTCCTCTGAGATCTAAAACTGGTAAATTCGAAAAATCGATTGCCAAGTTTTCCGCTTTATCCTCTATGCTACCCACTATCAGGGCGGCTTCAAATAATTTTAACTCGAGAGCCCTTCTAACTATAATCCCGTATTTCTCAGCTGGCCATTTCTTTCCCGGCCAATTAGCCCCTGGGGCAATTATTAACCACTTGCCAGAAGGTAAATGCTTAGTAAGCTTTTGAATTTTGCGAATATCATCATCGGAAAGGTAAATTTTACAATTGGGTATATCTTCTGGAAACTTACCGTAGCCTTGAATACAGGAGTAACTCTCTTCAACGGAATGCTTGCCGACCCCCAAACCTTTCCGTTTAATATATTTGTGTTGGGAGTGGAGCAAGTAAGGTAAAAACCCCGTTCTCAAATCAACAATGAGGTCATATCGCTGGGACCTAAGTCTGTTGAATAAATTGACCTGTTGACCCAATTTACCTTTCTTATCACGATTAAAGATAGTCGATATGTATGGAGCATTTTTTAGTAGTTCTGACGAGCGGGCATCCCCCAAGACATCGATAGATTTCTCAGGCATTAACGTAGATATACCCTCCATAAGAGGGGTGCTCATTACCAGATCACCTATATTACTAAGAGTTATTATTAAAGCTTTGTCCATCTGACCCTATTTTAATGAATGTGCGACACCTACTTGCCAATACAAAATCGACTAAAGATGTCGCCTAGTAATTCTTCAGTACTATATCTTCCTGATATCAAATCTAACTCACGACAAGCCTGTCTGTATTCTTCAGCAACCAATTCTGGGCTGTTATTAAGTAAATCAAAGCTTACGTTTCTAAGGATTTCGAAGGCCTTTCTTAGCGAATTCAGATGTCTCTCCCTAGCCACGAACTCATCCTCCTTGCTATCAGAGGGGACCATCAATTCTAGGAGTGTATTTAAGAGGGTATTTATACCTCTACCATTATAGGCAGAAATGTTAACGTGTTTTACCTCTCCTGTATTTGAAACACCTGATTCCATTTCTAACAGATCTATTTTATTACGAACCAAGATTATATCGCCCGTCAAATTATCACTAAGCTTTCGAAGTTTCTCTATTAATATTCCGTCATCACAAGATACAGCCTCCTCATGTAGGTATAGAATAATATCGGATTTTTCAGCTTCTATTTTTGTTCGCTCTATACCGGTTGCTTCTATCTGGTCCAAGGTATCGCGTATGCCGGCCGTGTCCACAAAATGAACGGGAATGCCTGAGACATCAATAGTTATTTCTACTGGATCTCTCGTAGTGCCAGGCACATCACTCACGATGGCCTTATCAGAGCCTGCTAATTTATTCAGTAAAGTGGATTTTCCAACATTCGGGGAACCTACAATAGTTACAAAAACACCCTCCTTGAGCCTTATTCCGACCTCGGCCTTACTTATTAATTCCTTTAATTTCTCCTTTTGTTCAACAGCTGCTCTCTTGAGTGACTCCGTCAATGAATGCGGGTCAAGATCTTCGTGGAAATCAATTGACGCCTCTATCTGAAACAAAGATTCCCTTATAGACGTAAGAATTGAATTCACTTTTATCGCAAACAACCCAGTTAGAGTCCGCGCTGCAGAGAGGGTGGCACGCTTCGTTTGTCCTGCTATAAGATCTGCTACCGCCTCCGCTTGGTCTAAGGATATCTTTCCGTTACGAAATGAACGTTCTGTAAATTCCCCAGGCCTTGCTTGACGCGCGCCTAGTTCCACCGCCCTTGTAACTATATCTTGTAATATTATCGGATTTCCATGAGCTTGAAATTCTACTATATCCTCGCCAGTGTAGGAATTTGGACCCTCAAAAAAAAGGACTATACCTGAATCGATGACTTGGCCACTTTTATTCCTTAGCCCCGAATAGAAAAATTGGTTTTTTTGCGGGCTTAGCCCTGACATATTTATGCAAATATGTCGAGAAAGAGAACCCGAAACCCTCACCACTCCTACGCCAGCCCTTCCTTGAGCCGAAGAGACGGCTACTATTGTGTCGTCGAAGTTACCGACCACAGTTAGCCCTTATTCTATTGTGCCTTTTCTATCTGTGAGGTTATTCTCCACTGCTGGGCGATCGATAGCACGTTATTAACAACCCAGTAGAGAACTAGCCCAGAGGGGAAAAATGCAAAAAAGACTGTGAATATTATTGGTAAAAACTGCATAACCTTTGCCTGAACGGGGTCTACTGGTGCCGGATTCAATTTTTGCTGAACCCACATACTGATACCCATCAAAAGCGGAAGAACGAAAAATGGATCTTTACTAGACAGATCATTTATCCAAAAAATAAAGGGAGCTTGTCTTATCTCAACTGTCTCCAACAAGACCCAGTAAAGGGCTATAAAGACCGGTATCTGGATCAGAATAGGGAAGCACCCTCCCAATGGATTTATTTTTTCATCTTTATACAACTTCATCATAGCCTGATTAAGTTGCGCCTTATCATCTCCATGACGTTCCTTCAAAGCGATCATTTTTGGATGTACAGTCCTGAGCTTAGCCATAGAGCGATAACCAGCCGCGGATAAAGGATAAAACAATAACTTTATAAAAACAGTGAGTAAAACAATTGCCCAACCCCAATTTCCGATGACAGAATTAATACCTTGGAGGACTATAAAAAGGGGTTTCGCTAGAAACCACAACATTCCATAATCTACCGAGAGATCTAAACCCGGGGCTAAATGTTTTAAGATGCTCTGTTTTTTAGGACCAGCATAAATTTTGGTCTTTAGTACAATAGTTTCGCCTGGATTTATAGTATTCTCCGGACTCACAAACCCTACTGTATACGTATTTTGATCGAGGATCTTTGAATAGTATTTGTAGGGGTTTTCTGGCGGGGGCACCAAGGCTGCCACAAAATAGTGCTGCATATTTCCTATCCAAGCCTCAGTAGAGGTCACATCCAGCGGTTTTTCCTCTAAATCGTCAAAGTCAAATTTTTCAAATCGGCTATCTGGAGTAGAAAATATCGCTCCCGTATAAGTATAAACCAAACCATTATAGGACGATTCTTTAGATCTTTTTAATTGCTCGTAATGGTGCACGTCAAAGGATTCAAGACCCATATTGTCAATTTTATACTCTACTTCTATTTGATAAGAGCCACGAAAGAGTCGGTACCTTTTTGTGACTTTTATGTTGTCATTTTCTCGCCATACAAATGCCACTTCGAGTACATCGCTATTGTCTAATAGTTTGAGAGGGCCTTGGACAACCTCGAAGTTAGAGTGATGAGTAGGCATTCCCTCCCTGCCGAACAGGCCACCTTGATAAACAAACTCTTTGGTTCCTCTTTTTCCTAGAAGTACTAGTGGTTGCGGTTTATTTAACGTAATTGGGTAATCTTTAAGTGAGAGCTTTTCTATACTAGCCCCTTTCTCATTAATAATTATTTCTAGAACATCTGTTTCAACTAGTATCTCTGAGGCGCTCTTAGCCCCAATAGTAGGAGATAGGTTCTTTGGAAGACTTGGTGTTTCGCCTAGAACGGCTGGCGGCTTGATATTTGGAACTTCAGAGCTTGAACCTACTGTAGAGGGGTTCGTGGGGGTTTGACTAATTTCTAAGGATTCAGGCTGAGTAGTTTGGGGATAATCGCTCTCCCAAGCTTGCCAAAGAAGAAGCGCCAAGAAGACCAACGTAATTAAGAGAAAAGATTGAATTCTATCCATTTTTTTTCAAGTTTTTTTGTTGTGTGTTTTGCGAATTGTCTTAAATAGTCTACGGCTTTCTAGACTTAACTGTTTCCTCTTCAGCGCGGCCGTTGAGGCATTTGCTATAAAGATGACATCTATCGGCGGCAAAAGATGTTTGTTTTTTCTAAAGTTTTCTCGAATCTGTCTTTTTATAGAATTCCGAATACATGCCTTCTTGCTGGCATGCTTGGAAACTGTTACTCCTAACCTAGGATGATGAAGTTTATTTGCTAAAATTTGTACCTTAAGTGCTGGCGTTCTCAGGGTTTTGCCCTGGAGAGAAAGTTTTAGGAAATCCTTTGACTTCAAAATCCTATAGCTTGCGGAGAAGCCATTTTCCGCTTTCACTGTTGAGTACGATTCACTTAATAGTTTTCTTTAATCGGCTGCTAACCTTGCACGACCTTTGTAACGTCTAGCTCTAATTATCCGGCGTCCTGACTTGGTCTTCATTCTAGCCCGAAAACCATGTTTTTTAGACCGCTTCAATCGGTTTGGTTGAAAAGTACGTTTCATCGAGTTTACCTGAATTTTAAGCTGAGGAATCGGTTTCTAAAATATCATAGATATAAACAATATCTAGAGGCGGCGATACTATGTGTTTTTCTAGTAATAAGCAATTATTTTTGTCGTTTATTGTTTTTTTTCTTTAAAGGTTTCGACTGTTTGATATGATAAAAGCTCATTCACGAAATGTGAATTAAAAAGTATACTGGTTTTTACAATTGTCCCCTACTACATTTTTTACTATGGATTGATGTAACCTTGCTTAAATCGACTACATGGGCGAGCTGTTTGGAAGAACTCGAAAGAAAAATACCCCAGCAGGAGTATAACACCTGGATAAAACCTCTCCAGATAGAAGAAAAGCCAGGTCTTTTTAGGATTCTAGCCCCCAATGATTTCGTTTACGACGCTCTAGAAGAGAAGTATTTGATAAGAATCAAGGAATTTCTAGCGGCTTCCGGCTACGATAAAGGAGAGGTTATCCTTGAGGTGGGTAGCCTCGAGCTAGAGGGGGAAAAAGATAACTTAAAGGTATCCGATAAGGTCCCCCTATTGAGACAATCCGGACTTCAGGAATTCACCTTCGATTCTTTTGTGGGTGGAAAATCAAATCAGCTAGCAAGAGCCGCAGCCATACAAGTGGCTGAAAGTCCGGGTAAAGCTTACAACCCCCTCTTTATCTCTGGCGGTGTAGGGCTAGGTAAAACACATCTTATGCATGCTGTAGGGAACTTAATTAATGCTTCTAACAAAACTTCTCGAGTCGTGTATGTTCACTCTGAAACCTTTGTAAGCGACATGGTTAAGGCGTTACAACACAACAAAATCTCTGAATTTAAAAGGTTTTATCGTTCTGTTGATGCGCTTTTAATTGATGACATTCAGTTTTTTGCCAAGAAGGAGCGGTCCCAGGAAGAGTTTTTTCATACTTTTAACTCGTTGTTAGAAGGTAAACATCAGATTGTACTCACATGTGACAAATATCCTAAAGAAGTTTCTGGGATGGAGGAAAGATTAAAATCTCGTTTTGGTTGGGGCCTCAGTGTAGGAATCGAGCCTCCTGAATTGGAAACTAGGGTTGCTATTTTGATGTCAAAGGCACAACAAGCGGGAATAGATGTTCCTGAAGAGGTGGCTTTTTTAATAGGTAAGAGATTTAGATCTAATGTTCGAGAGCTTGAAGGAGCTCTCCATAGAGTGGTAGCTAATTCAAATTTTATGGGCTGCCCAATAACATTAGAATTTGCAAAGGAAGCCCTCAGTGACCTTCTAGCACTACAAGATAGATCGGTTACCATTGAGAATATCCAGAAAACGGTGGCTGAATACTACAAAATAAGGGTGGCTGATCTCCTATCTAAAAGGAGAAGCAGGTCAATAGCCAGGCCTCGCCAAGTTGCCATGACACTCACTAAGGAACTAACAAACCACAGCTTACCAGAAATAGGGGACGCTTTTGGAGGTAGAGATCACACTACTGTTCTGCACGCCTGTAGAAAAATTGCCGAACTAAAATCTAGCGATCTCAAGATACAAGAAGATTATGCCAACCTAGATAGGATACTTGCTACATAGTTGTGCATAAACTGTGTATATTAGTTTACAAAAGAAAGCCATAGGAAAGTAAACAAGCAAACCAGAGGATATGCACAGTTAATGTAACAAATCACTAGATTAATAAAGGCCATAAATAATTGATTTAAATAAGAAAAAAGCTATATCCACATATCCACCGAGATAATAACTACTACTATGAATATTAATATAAAAAGAGAATTATTATTACCAGCATTGCAAAGAGCGAATAACGTTATTGAACGCAGGCAAACTATTCCCATTCTTTCCAATGTTCTAATTAAATGTGATGCTCAGAGAATGTCGGTGACTGCTTCAGATACGGAGGTGGAAGTTGTGTCTTTCGTTGATTTGGGTAGTACGGCTAAAAAAGAAGTGGCTCTTCCAGCTAGAAAATTGTTTGATATTTGCCGAGAATTGCCAGAAAAAGTAGATATTAAATTAGAATTACTTTCTGACAAAGCAAAGATAAAATCAGGTCGCAGTAGATTTACGTTAGCAATTAGCTCTGGAACGGAATTTCCCTATATAGGTGAGTTTGATGTGCTTCACAGCGTAAATGTTTCCGCTAACGAAATGAAAGGCTTAATAGAAAAAACTGATTTTGCCATGGCTTCGCAGGACGTTAGACATTATCTGAATGGGCTACTATTGGAATTTGCACCAAACAGTATTCGAACAGTAGCCACTGACGGACATCGTTTGGCGCTAATGGAAAAAGATAAAAAATCGGACGTAAAATCTAAAGCTCAGGTGATTATTCCCAGAAAGGGAATATTAGAAATTAGTAGGCTTCTAGCTGGACGAAACAAAAATGAGGAAGTGGTCTTAGAAATAGGAGCTAATCACCTACGGTTAAGTGCGAATGATGCTTCCCTAACCACCAAATTATTAGAAGGAAATTTTCCCGACTATTCCAAGGTGATTCCTGATGAGGGGGAGAGCCCGATCATAGTCGATAGGGATACTCTAAAAGGGGGAATCAATCGAGCGTCGGTCTTATCGTCAGACAGAAACCCCCTTATAAGGATGGCTTTTACAAAAGGGCTATTAACCTTAAGCGGGAACAATCATGAGCAGGAGGAAGCAGTAGAAGAAATTGAAGTTGAGTATAATGGACAAGAGATGGAGGTAGGCTTCAATGTATCTTATTTGCTAGATATACTTAGCGTTATACCAGATCCTCAAGTCAGAATAGATATAAATAGTCCAGATAGCAGTTGTTTGATCACTAACCCGGATAAGCCGGAGATACAATACGTCGTGATGCCTATGCGAATATGAGCGCCTTTAGAGTATTTTGTCAGTTTTTTAATGAAAATAGATGCATTTCTCGTATCTTAAAGTTGATGAATTAAGGTGTATAGGACGGCTTAGAGCGGATTTAAATCCGGGGGTTAATCTGGTCGTGGGAAAAAACGGTTCAGGTAAAACCACCTTTTTGGATGCGCTAAATCTCACAGCATCCGGGAGGACTGTCAACCCTTTAAACGCCAGAGATGTTATTAGGGACGGCAGTCAAGCTGCAAGGGTAGCTGTTTCAGTCGATTATGGTGGTAACAGAACTATTGACGTGTTGATGGTAAAGAGTAAATCAGGGACAAAAATAACCATCGATAATAAACAAGTCAAATCTACCTCAGAGCTAGCGCAACAGATACCGCTCATTTGTGTTAATTCAGAAGTTTCTAGTATTTTGACATCTGCCCCTTCTGCTAGACGGGCTCTTCTGGACAGGGTGATGTTTCACGTGAAACGAGATTATGTTGCAAGTTGGATAGAATATAGGCGAGCTCTGAATCAGCGAAATGGTGTTTTAAAAGGTACGCGAGATAGGTCGCAGGCAACATTTTGGACTAAGAGGTTGGTCGGTGCTGGTTCGGTGATAGATGCCTGCAGAAAAGAGATTATAAGTAAGATAAATGAGAGCTTAGTAGATAGTTTAATTCAGCAAGAGTTTAGTGGGATTTCTTTGGAATATTATCCAGGGTGGTCCGGTGGTTCTTTGTTGGATGAGTTGGACAGAGATTGGGGTAAGGACCTAGAGTTAGGGTACACCCGGGCGGGGGTTCACAGAGCAGATGCCCGTTTAAAAGTAGATAACAAGGAGTTTACGCGTCGACTCTCTAGAGGTCAGCTTAAGGTGGTAGCAGCGGAGATAATGTTAGGTTTGAGAAGGTTTATTTTAGAAAAAACACGCTTGCAACCTGTTATAATGGTTGATGATATTCACTCAGAGTTGGATTCTTCGATGCGCGGGTTGCTAGTAGATAAAATTTTGGGATTAGAAGGGCAGAAGTTCTTCACTGCCATTGATGATGTTTTGCACCCAGAGATATTTGATAGGGCGGATATGGTGTTTCACGTGGAACGAGAAAAGTTTTACGCTTAATTTAGGGGTTTTTTATGAGTTATGACTCTAAAAATATAAAAGTTTTAAAAGGTTTGGATGCGGTACGGAAACGGCCGGGAATGTATATCGGTGATACCGATGATGGTACTGGTCTTCACCATATGGTTTTTGAAGTAGTCGATAACTCTGTGGATGAGGCGCTAGCTGGGCACTGTAACCGCATTGTTGTAGGGATCCTTCGAAATGGTTCGGTGAGGGTCACAGATAATGGCCGTGGTATACCGGTAGATATACATTCTGAGGAGAAGGTGTCGGCTGCAGAAGTAATTATGACAACTTTACATGCTGGTGGGAAGTTTGACGATGATACATACAAAGTTGCTGGGGGGCTCCATGGGGTTGGAGTATCTGTGGTAAATGCGTTGTCCTCTCATTTGGAGTTGGAAATCCACCGGGATGGAAAAAAATGGATGCAACAATATTCAGCAGGCAATCCAATCGACTCTCTCAAAACTGTGGGAGATACTGATGAAACAGGTACATTTATTACTTTTCAACCAAACAAAGATATCTTTTCGGATATAACCTTTAATTTTGATATTTTAGCTAAAAGGCTTCGAGAGTTATCTTTTTTAAACTCCGGACTACAAATTCGTTTGTATGATGAAAGGGACGGGAAAGAGAACCTTTTTCAGTATTTAGGTGGTATTTCTTCCTATGTGGAACATTTAAACAAAGCGCAGACCCCTTTACATAAAGATGTGTTAAGTTTTCAGGCTACTAAAGATGATATAGCAGTAGAATTGGCGCTCCAGTGGACAGATTCCTACCATGAAACAACCTTTTGTTATACCAACAATATTCCCCAACGAGATGGCGGCACTCATTTGGCGGGTTTTCGCGCTGCTCTTACACGAACCTTTAACCAATATATCGATAAAGAAACCGTTGGATCAAAACAAAAGATAGCTGTGTCAGGGGAAGATGTTCGAGAGGGCCTGACAGCAGTCCTATCTGTCAAAGTGCCAGACCCGAAATTTTCCTCCCAAACTAAGGATAAGCTAGTTTCTAGTGAGGTGAAAGGTATTGTTGAGTATGTTGTGTCTGAGCAACTCAATAACTATTTGATAGAGAACCCAATAGAGTCGAAAAATATAATGGGAAAAATAATAGAGGCATCTAGAGCAAGGGAGGCTGCAAGAAAAGCGCGGGAATTAACCCGTCGAAAATCCGTTCTTGATATAGCTGGGTTGCCAGGAAAGCTAGCTGATTGCCAAAATAAAGATCCTTCGGCCTCAGAGTTGTTCATAGTAGAGGGTGATTCAGCCGGGGGTTCTGCTAAACAGGGTCGGGATAGGAAGTTTCAGGCCATCCTGCCGCTCAAGGGGAAAATTCTGAACGTAGAAAAGGCTAGACCAGACAGGATATTGTCATCACAAGAGGTGACTAGCCTAATCACGGCCTTGGGGTGTGGTTTGAAGACAGAATTCGACAAACAATCTCTAAGATATCACCGAATAATAATCATGACAGACGCTGATGTCGATGGGTCACACATTCGGACCTTATTGCTCACCTTTTTCTACCGAGAAATGGAAGAGCTTTTAAAAGGCAATCATGTCTACATTGCTCAACCGCCTCTCTACAAAGTAAAAAAGGGTAAGGCTGAACGATATGTTAAGGATGACGAGCAATTGGAATTATATTTTCTGGAAAATGCGACAAAAACAGCTTCTGTTAAACGCGATGGTATTGTTTTAAATGGTGACAATCTCTTCAAGGAGGGGGAGAAATTTGTCCAGTTAAATAAACTCCAGAAGAGTTTTGAAATTCGATATCCTAAGGTTATTTTGGAAGCGATTAGATCCACAGGTGGTTCCATAGAGGTTTTAAACGGGGGCCAGGAGAAGTTGGATAGATGGGTTGAGAATCTAAGGAACACTATAAAAGAGGCCTCTTTGGAAGGGGAGTATCTGAAAATCAAGCTTGACTATTCTACCAACGATAATTGGAGAATCATCATGGAGCTTCGTCAAAACGGTATATCTCATTCCATAAACCTTGATAGAGAGTTCCTGCTGGGTAGAGACTTCATACGCTTTCTGGAGTTATCTGATAACTTTGATAAAAAAGAGAAAATAGAGACCCAGAATGGTGAGAATAAAATAACCACATCTCAGTCGCTATATGAAGCCGTCCAAACTCTCATGGATTCTTCAAAGAAAGGGGCAACCGTTCAGCGTTACAAGGGCCTAGGGGAGATGAATCCAGACCAGCTGTGGGAGACAACCATGAATCCCGAAACAAGGAGTCTGGTACAGGTAAATATCAGCGATGAAGAAGCAGCCACGGTCGTTTTCTCTACATTGATGGGGGACCAAGTTGAACCGAGGAGGGATTTTATAGAAAGAAATGCTCTTTACGCTGATAATGTGGACTACTAAAACAATATTATTCAAGAGCTTGACTAACCTATCTAGAAACAGCTTAAAAACCCTTGTAAACATTTCCGTTTTCCTCTAGGTTAACAACCTAGGAACGTGAGCGGGAATTTAACCAACCCAATGCAGTTGACAATTTTACTTTTGAGAATACATGATGCCCCTTTCTACAGAAACACTAGCCGAAAACCATGACCACCAGAAAGCGAAGATATGGAGCAACGAGGAGGTTGCAGAGCTGTTTGACCTCCCATTTAATTCACTATTACACAAAGCCCATTCAATACACAAAGAAAACTTCTCCGAAAATGAAGTTCAGCTCAGTTCTTTACTGAGCATAAAATCGGGAGGTTGCCCGGAAGATTGTGCTTATTGTCCTCAAAGTGTTCGTTACAAGACCCATGTAAAAAACGCTCCACTAATGGGGTTAGAGGAGGTATTGGAGAAGGCTAAGGCGGCTAAGCAAGCGGGTGCTACACGGTTTTGCATGGGAGCTGCCTGGAGATCTCCGAAAGATAGAGATATTAGTTCCGTTATCCCTATGATTGAAGGGGTGAAAAATCTAGGTCTAGAGACATGCATGACCCTAGGAATGTTAGATGAAAAACAAGCCAAACAATTGGGGGAAGCCGGCTTAGATTATTATAATCATAATCTCGACACTTCTTCTGAGTATTACCGTCAAATCATAACCACTAGAACTTATGAACACAGACTTAAAACCATCTCTAATGTGCAATCGGCTGGCGTAAAGGTTTGTTGTGGCGGTATAGTTGGCATAGGGGAAAAGGAAAGTGATCGTATAGACTTTTTGAAAACCTTGGCAAATCTAAATCCACAACCAGAATCTGTCCCAATAAACATGCTAGTAAAAGTGGAAGGGACCCCCTTAGCGGATTCTCCGGAAGTGGATCCCATTGCGTTCGTGAGAACTATTGCTATAGCGCGCCTTCTTTTACCAAACTCCTACGTAAGATTATCGGCTGGACGAAGCGAGATGAGTGATGAATTACAGGCCTTGTGCTTTTATGCTGGCGCTAATTCTATTTTTTATGGAGAGGAACTGTTGACAACAGAAAACCCAGTTTTTCTAAAAGACCAAGAGCTATTTGGAAAGCTTGGTCTAAAGGCCAGTAAATAAATTCGATGAGGAGCCTGAGTAATAAACATAGCGAGTAAGAATTTAGCAGTAGCTAATGGAAACAATTTATTGCGGAAACTGGAGGATAGATGTTCCTCACAATGGCCGGAAATAAATATAAACAACGAGCGTTTTTTAAATTTTTGCAGTAACGACTATTTAGGTATGTCTAGTAATCAAAGAGTACTAGACAGGGTAAGTCGTGAATTAAAAACATTTGGGTTTGGGTCAGCAGGAGCCGCGCTTTTAACCGGCAGATGTACTTTACATAGTGAATTAGAAGTAAAGCTAGCGGACTATACTGGGCAAGAATCAGCACTCCTCTTTTCCTCAGGATATTTAGCCAACTTAGGAGCCATCTGCTCTTTAATTAGCAAGGAAGATTGGGTTTTTCACGATCGCCTTAATCATGCTTCACTTATTGATGCAGTATTGATGACAGGTAGTCGTCACAGACGCTACCCTCATCTTATGGTTCCTTCCAATTCCGCACCAATCGGCAAAAAATCTTTTCTAATTACAGAGTCGGTATTTAGCATGGATGGCGATAAAATTTGCCTAAATTCACTCAGTAACTACTGTATTGAAAACAATTCCACTCTCTACATTGACGATGCCCACGGCTTCGGTGTCTTAGGAGAGGGGCAAGGAGTGGCCTATGAATTAAAAAACCTCTCTGGAGAATGCCCAGAAATATTAATTATGATTACGCTCGGTAAGGCCTTGGGCTCAAGTGGTGGGGTTGTCTTAGGGCCTAAGAGAATAATAGATTTTCTAACCCAAAATTCGCGTCCTTTCATTTATGATACTGCCCCCCCTCCAGTGGTAGCCGCCGCCGCCTTAGAGGCCTTGTCCATTTTGCAAGAGTCGCGAGGAGCTCTAACTAAGAAGTTGCAAGGCAACATTAATTTTTTTCGAAAGGCGGCAAAGGGTGCTTGTTTACCCATAACTCAGAGTACATCGCCAATCCAGCCCATTTTAATTGGTGATGCCAAGGTGGCCCTTGGGGTAGAGAGAGATCTAAAAAAGTTGAAGATCTATGCTCGCGCTATTAGGCCCCCTACTGTGCCAAAAGGCACATCTAGGTTACGTATTACGCTAAGTTCCCAACACACAGAAGCTCAAATTTTGGACCTGATTAACGCGTTGAAGGAAGTTCTAGCAAATGGATATAAGGCAACCTCTTAGTAGCATTGATAAATCTAGAGTGAAGAAGCAGTTTAACTCAGCCGCCGGGACCTATGAGAATTTTGACTTTCTTCAGCAAGAAGTATCAAATCGATTGTTCGATCGATTGCAAGATATTTTGGTCTCACCTCGATTAATTTTAGATCTCGGGTCAGGGACTGGAAGGGCTGGCGAACTGTTGGAGAAATCGTTTAAAAAGTCTGAAGTTATAAATCTCGATATAGCTGAAGATATGCTAATCCGGGCAAGAGATAAGAAAAAGTATAGCATTTTTCGGAGGCAAAGGTTTTTGTGTGGTGATATCGAAGCTATCCCACTTAAACCAAACATCGCAGACCTGGTGTATTCAAATTTGGCAATTCAATGGTGCCCTAATCTGAGGTTGGCATTTAGTGCTGTAAAGGATGTTTTGAAACCAGGGACAATTTTTATTTTTTCCACCTTAGGTCCAGATACCCTCCGGGAGCTGAGAGAGGTTTTTTCCACTTATTCTGATATGCCACACGTGAACACCTTTTTAGATATGCACGACGTAGGGGATATTCTAAGCTCGAGTGGATTCTCAGACCCTGTCATTGAAAGCGAGGAAATAACTGTGAATTATGATAGTGCGGCTGGTCTCTTGCGTGATTTAAAAGGAATAGGGGCATCCAATGCTGATCCCGAACGACGAAAATCATTAACTGGGCCGACTAGGATGCGAAAAATATTGAAAGAATACGAAAAGTACAGATCTAACGATAAAATTCCAGCAACTTACGAGGTGATCCTCGGGCATGCCTGGGCCGTTAAACATGAGAAGAACAATGAGCACACGCTCAGGAGATTAAAATAGTGGCGGCTGTGTTTGTAACAGGAACTGACACAGGATGCGGGAAAACGTTTGTTTCTGAGCACCTAATTAGAGGAGCGGTCACCTTAGGGCTAAAGGCTACCGGCATGAAGCCTGTTGCCACGGGTGTGATTCCCGAGACTGGAGAGAATGAAGATGTTGTAAAGCTGGCTTCTGCCTCAACACCTACCCCAGAGCATAGTTTATTAAATCAATACTGCTACCCTGAGCCTTGTTCCCCCAATATAGCTTCTGATTTAAATGGGTCGGAAATTTCCTTAGATAGAATTCAAACCGCCTTCGAGGAGTTAAGAGACCATTATGACCTAGTGGTTGTAGAGGCAGTGGGAGGTTGGAAAGTGCCGTTAGGAAAAGCTATATCGGTAGCAGATTTGGCGGCCAAATTAAATATCCCGGTCGTAATTGTTGTTGGTGTCAGGTTGGGCTGCATTAATCATGCTCTTTTGACCGCCGAATCTCTTCACAACTCAAATGTGAATGTGTGTGGCTGGGTAGCAAATTTGTATGATGACACTATTTTATTTCCCGGAAGGGTAAAAAACACATTATTGAGTAATATGAATTATCCACTTTTGCAAGTGTTTAATAGGAATGAACCCTTGAAAGCCGGTAAAGCACTAGCGGAGGTTTTGTTGGGTGCTCTAGGAGGAAAAAGTGCTTCTAAACTGTGACGATAAAAAGTTCTTGTGGGAGCTTCGGCCGACTCGTTCGATGTCATGGGACTCTGCAAAAAGCCTAATGATGGGTGTTTGCTTAGTAAGCTTCTCCCTCGGGGCTACAGCGTTTTTGCTTGGCTTCCCCTTGGTTCTACCGTTTTTCGGCCTAGAGGCTTCATTTTTTTGCTTTGCATTTTATCTCGTTCAAAGCTCTGGAATGGCTCGTGAGGTGGTAAAAATAGAGAATGATTTTCTGTTCTTGGAAAGCGGCGGGAGAGAAATGTCTTGCAAGTTGGCTGCTAACAAACGATGGGTAACAGTATGGCTCTATGATCCGACATCGCTGACTGACAAGTCAAGATTATGTTTGAGATATGCTGGAAGAGAGATAGAATTAGGACAATTTTTAAATGAAGATGAAAAGAAAAAATTTGCCAAGGTTTTAATTAACGCAGTGCACTAACAGTGTTAGAATGTAAACACGGGCCCAGTCTGCGACCTTCTGCGTCGTTGGCCGAGCACCTAGGTCTAGAAACCGCTAAAAGAATTTTGATGCGAAGGATATTATTTAACAGGGATTAATTGATGAGTTATTTAAGAATCTTAGTCTTAGGGGGGCTTATCTTTCTTCCGGTTGCAGCAATGGCGGAAGGAAATGTAAATAGCAACACCTGGGGCTTAAACTTAACAAGAGGAGTTACACCTTTTAGCAAGGAAGTTTACGATCTTCATATGATTGTTTTGTGGATTTGTGTAGTGATTGGCGTAGTAGTTTTTGGGGCTATGTTTTACGCTATGTTCGCTTATAGAAAGTCTAAAGGTGCGCAAGCTGAAGGCTGGCACGAAAACCACACCGTAGAAGCTGTTTGGACGATCATTCCCTTGTTGATTCTAATCGGGATAGCTATACCAGCAACGCATACTCTGATTAAAATGGAAGACGTGTCAAATGCTGAGATGACAATTAAAGTTACAGGCTACCAATGGATGTGGCAATACGACTATGTAGACTCCGGTATAAGCTTCTACAGTAAACTAGCTGATGACAGCAACTTCGCTAGGCAGAGAGGATCTGGGATTGATCCTAATTCTGTTGAAAATTACTTACTAGATGTTGATACCCGATTGGTAGTGCCAACAAATACAAAGATTAGATTTTTAACTACTGCAGCTGATGTGATTCACGCTTGGTGGGTTCCTGCGCTAGGCTGGAAAAGGGACGCCATTCCAGGGTTCATCAATGAGTCTTGGGCGATAATCGAAGAGCCAGGTGTTTATAGGGGGCAATGTGCTGAGCTGTGTGGAAAAGACCACGGCTTTATGCCCATTGTGGTGGAGGCAATTTCTCCAGATGATTACAAGAGTTGGGTCGCTCAGAAAAAACAGGGAGATGAGACACCTGTGGTTTCTAAAGGTTCATCAGGCGAGCTTCCCTACATTGCATCGAGGAGTGACCAAGTAGAACTGCCAAAGGAATGAGGAAAAATTATGAGTGAATTGACAGCTAATCACGACGAACACAGCCACCACCCCACGGGCATTAAGCGCTGGCTCACAACTACGAACCACAAAGACATTGGCACAATGTATCTAGTGTTCTCTCTTATTATGTTTTTTATTGGGGGAGCGATGGCGATGATCATCCGGCTAGAGCTTTTCCAGCCCGGGCTGCAGTTCGTTGATCCCCAATTTTACAATTCTATGGTTACCATGCATGCCTTAATTATGATCTTTGGTGTAGTCATGCCGGCCTGGACAGGATTTGCTAACTGGCTCGTTCCGATGATGATTGGAGCGCCGGACATGGCTCTTCCTCGCCTAAACAATTGGAGCTTTTGGATCTTGCCTTTTGCCTTTTCCCTTCTGCTTATAACCTTGTTTCTGCCTGGTGGTGCGCCGGCAGGGGGGTGGACTATGTATCCGCCGCTTGTTCTGCAAACTGGGGCGGCATTCCCATTCCTTATTTTTGCGGTTCACTTTCTCGGAGCCTCCTCAATCGGCGGGGCGATAAATGTGCTCGCTACCGTCTTTAACATGCGCGCGCCCGGAATGACGCTTTTGAAATTGCCGCTTTTTGTTTGGACTTGGATCATTACTGGCTTTTTGCTTGTGGCTTCCCTCCCTGTTTTGGCGGGTGCGGTGACCATGTTGTTGACCGATAAGTTCTTTGGCACCTCTTTTTTCAGTGCTGCCGGAGGTGGAGATCCTGTAATGTTTCAGCATATATTCTGGTTTTTTGGTCATCCAGAAGTATATATATTGATACTTCCGGCCTTCGGAGTGGTCTCAGCAATAATTCCCACTTTTTGCAGGAAACCTTTGTTTGGTTACAATTCTATGGTCTATGCAGTTGCTGCAATAGCATTTTTGTCTTTTATAGTTTGGGCCCACCACATGTTCACCGTAGGAATGCCATTGGCCGGTGAGCTCTTTTTCATGTACACCACGGTCTTGATAGCCGTTCCTACAGGAGTTAAAGTATTCAATTGGGTGGCTACTATGTGGAAAAGTGCGATGACCTTTGAGACTCCGATGCTTTTCGCGATTGGATTCGTTATTTTATTTACAATAGGAGGCTTTTCGGGGTTGATGCTGGGGGTGACTCCGGTGGATTTTCAGTATCATGATACCTACTTCGTGGTTGCTCATTTTCATTATGTGTTAGTCACCGGTGCCGTTTACTCGCTAATGGCGGCCACATATTTCTGGCTACCAAAATGGACGGGCTACATGTACGATGAAGCTCTGGGCAAATGGCATTTTTGGCTTTCTACCATATCAGTCAACGTACTATTTTTCCCACAGCATTTCCTCGGGTTAGCTGGAATGCCAAGGCGAATACCAGATTACTCGGTGCAGTTCGCCGAATTTAACGTGATTTCAAGCGTCGGAGGGTTTGTGTACGGTTTATCCCAACTGCTCTTTGTGTACATTATTGTTAAATGTGTCAGGGGCGGACAAAAAGCCACCGATAGAGTTTGGGAGGGTGCCCAAGGCCTAGAATGGACATTGGCATCTCCCCCACCCTATCACAGTTTCAATACCCCTCCTGACCCGTCTACAATAGATGGGGGAGTTCGTTAAAAGGTAAGCTTTCAGTGACAGGGGAAGAGAAGAATAAAAGAGGAGTAAGGCTTACAGTCATAGGGCTGCTAGCTTTGGTGATGGTGATTTATGCTGTCACGGTTTTTACAAGGATCTGAATTAAGTGAATACCAACTTAAAAACCGCTTCTAGGTTGCTTTTAATGGCGTTATTTATGTTTGGATTTGGATATCTGTTGGTGCCAATATATGACATCTTATGTGAGGTTACGGGACTAAACGGAAAAACAGGGGTAGTTCAGGCTGAATATACCCAGTCTGTACAAGCAGATAAGACCCGACGAGTGAAAGTACAATTTGTAACTAGCGTGTCTGCTGGTCTTCCTTGGACCTTTCGACCTGTTGTGAGGGATATCGAGGTGGTTCCAGGGGTGGTTACTTCAGTTAATTTTGAAGCTACTAATCTTGCGGGCACTCCCATTATTGGTAGCGCCGTACCCAGCGTTTCTCCGTCTGTCGCGTCAAAATATCTCAACAAAACCGATTGTTTCTGTTTCGTCCGACAGCGACTAGAAGCAGGAGAGAAAAAAATAATGCCTGTGGCTTTCATAGTAGATGGAAGAATTCCCAAGCATGTAGATTTGCTCACGCTTTCATATACATTTTTTCCTGCTTTAAAGTCGTGATAAAATAATCTCAAAGATCTAAGGAGGAATCATGTCCGAGTCCACAGATTATTATGTCCCAGAGCCTTCCTATTGGCCTATTATCGCTACTATAGCATTATTTATTATCTTTTTGGGGGCGGCGCTCACCTTCAATGTGGGGTCAGGAGGAGCGCCTATTTTAGTGTTGGGTTTCGTCATGTTGGGAGTAGTATTCTTTGGCTGGTTCGGCGAGGTTATTAGAGAAAGCGAGAATGGCGTATACAGCGATCAGGTCGATGTAAGCTTCCGAATGGGAATGAGTTGGTTTATTTTCTCAGAGGTAATGTTTTTTGCCGCTTTTTTCGGGGCTCTTTATTATGCGAGAATGTATTCTGTTCCTTGGTTGGGGGGAGAAGGTTCCGGCGCAGCTACTAACGAATTTCTATGGCCAGAATTCACGACTGCCTGGCCTCTATTCGAGCCTCCTTCTACCTACGCTTTTGATAGTTTCAAAGAAACTATTGGAGCTTGGGGGATACCCTTTTGGAATACCGCTATCCTGTTGACTAGTGGAGGAACTGTAACCTGGGCTCATTGGGGGCTAATCAAGGGAAATCGACTTCAATTGATATCAGGGCTCGCTTTAACCGTAGCATTGGGGGTGATTTTTGTTGGCCTACAGGCTGACGAATATGCACATGCATATAATGACTTAGGACTAACTTTAAATTCTGGAATTTACGGAGCCACCTTTTTCTTACTAACCGGGTTCCATGGCTTCCATGTAACTATGGGAACCATTATGTTGGCGGTCATCTTAGCGAGATCGATAAAAGGTCATTTTACTCCAAAAAACCACTTTGCTTTCGAGGCTGTAGCTTGGTACTGGCACTTTGTTGACGTGGTATGGATAGGCCTGTTCATCTTCGTTTATTGGCTTTAGGAAAGATAGACAGAGGGGCGTCCCGCTCAAGATAAATTCGGGTTAATTGGGAGAAATTAGCCCCAGCTTATATAGAATCCCGATTGTTACTATGAGCGTAAAAGATAATATGACTCTTAGTGTTAGGGCCCTTACAGTAGAGTCTTTTCTGGCAGAATTCCGTTTTAAGAGGCCTAGAAAGCCCAATGCTAAACTGAGCAGAATCAATAAAAAAAGACTTGTTATTAAAACTTTCGCTAGGGACACAATAATTTCTCTGAAAAACTTTCCGCGATTATGAACCGGTGGTCTTTATTACACAACTACTATTATGCGTGCTTTAGTATTAATAATATGTTTACTTCTGGGTTGCGCCCTCTTGGTCAATTTAGGTTTGTGGCAGCTTAAGAGGGGGAATGAAAAGGAAGAAATCACGAGTTTATACGATCAACGAAAAAAATCGGTTCCGACACGGTTACTCGAGCAGGGACGTCTAGGGCCCACTGAGTCCACCATCTGGAAAAATTACCAACTATCTGGAAGGTTCTTGAATAAGGTTTACTTACTAGATAACCGCCTGAAGAATTCCTCCGCGGGTTACGACGTTCTCTCCCCCTTTAAAATCTTTGAAGGCCCAGTAGTGTTGGTCTGCCTAGGTTGGATTGCTCAAGGAGTCAATCGTGATACGCTGCCTCAAATTCCAACCATTGACGAGAAAGTGAAGATAGTGGGGATCTTTACACCACCGCCCTTTTCTGGCCTAGATATTATGCCTTCGGTTTTGCGGTACGAAGAGATGGAAAAAAACAGGTTTCGCATTCAAAGGATAGACGTGCAAGATATAGGTTCTAAATTAGATGTAGATATGTATCCCTTGATGTTTTATACAGAAAACCCGTTGCCTGGATTAATCCGCAATGCGCCTGATCCAGGCCTATATCAACCTCACAAGCATTATGCATATGCCTTACAGTGGTTCAGTATGGCCTTTGTCCTAGCTTGCATCGGATGTTACAACTTGGTGAGGCGTGGGCGTGGTTAACCAACGAAGCGATAACTCAATGTCTCGGAGAATATTTTCTCTGGTTTGCCTTATCGCAATATTCGTAGGACCAATTATTGGTGCTAGGTGGTTCCTAGGCTCTGAATATTCGAAAGAAATGCTACGCAACAATCACGGCCTTCTCATCGAGCCCCCAATAAATTTCACAGAGAACAATTCTTTATCAACACTTCGTTCTATTTCCTTACGGCCAGGTGAATGGGCAGTAGTTTATTTCAATGAGCGAGGATGTGATGAGACCTGCAATGACACGTTAAATAAGTTAGAGGTTGTTAGATCTCTGTTAGGACGGGACGGGCCAAGATTACATGTTTGGAGCATTTTGGGGGCGGGTCCTACACTTGGTAAAGGCAATAATTTGGTCGATCCCGAATTTTCAAACGATTTACAGCAAATATTGCGAGATCGTTTGAAGACCAAAGTCACTTCATATATCGAAGAAGGCCTCATATTATTGGATTGGAGGTCACAAGTTATGATGCTTTACGTTGATTTTGAGGATGCAGGTTTGAAACATGACCTCTCCAGGTTATTGCGAGGGTCTCGAATTAGATGACGCAAGCCAGGATAAAAATTTCTTTAATAATACTTACACTTATCGTCATCGTATTTGGCGCTTATGTGCGCCTGACCGATGCTGGTCTCGGGTGCCCAGACTGGCCTGGATGTTACGGCCAGTTGGTCCCTAGCGGAATTTCAGGCTATGAAGATTCAGATGAATACGATGCAGGAAAAGCTTGGAGAGAGATGATCCACCGGTATTTAGCCGGATTTTTGGGGATTGGAATATTTGGTCTGGCCCTCTACTCACTAAGGTCATGCAATGGATTTCGCTCTTTGGAGCTTGCCTTGGTCCCGTTGGTAGTCTTCCAATCAATACTAGGTATGTTCACAGTGACCTTGCTTCTTAAGCCGCTAGTGGTTAGTTTGCACCTAATGGGGGGTCTCACTATCTTATGCGTCTTATGGTGGTCTCTACTTAGGGATTTAGACCTGAAAGGGTCAGTTATAAAAAAATCTGGGTTGTTAAAAAAAGTGGGATGGCTCGCCTTCTCAGCCTTGGTAGTTCAAATTTTTTTGGGCGGTTGGACCAGCACGAATTATGCTGCGCTGGCGTGTACTGATTTCCCTACTTGTCACGGATCGCTTATGCCCCCAATTCATTTCCGTGAGGCGTTTACCCTCTGGAGAGGTCTGGGAATAAACTATGAATATGGTGTTTTGGATTCTGCTATTAGAACCACGATCCATTATGTTCATCGATTGTGGGCTTTAGTAACAGTGATTTTGGCGGCTACTTTCCTTGTTTCATCTGTACTTTTTGGAGATCGTCGGTTAAAGATTTCATCGTCATTTGTTTTTGTTGCGATTTCAGTACAGGTTGGCCTGGGCATTTCCAATGTCCTTTATGGGCTTCCTCTAGGAGTGGCTGTGGCTCATAATGGAGGAGCAGCGGTGCTCGCTTTAGCTATGTTAACTCATTTATACTTAATTGTTTTGAAGCGACCACGAAATGAAAGCTAACCAAATTGACCTGGCTCTGAGAAAACCTAGTTGGCAGGAGTATCTAGAACTTTGCAAGCCCCGTGTTGTTGGCTTGATTGTTTTCACGGCGGTAATTGGCATGTTTTTGGCCAGTCCGACTTTTGTGCCCTTGTCAGTTTTAGTTCCGTCAACACTAGGTATCACACTTTCAGCTGCTTCTGCAGCTGCTATCAATCACGTGGCTGAGTACAGAATCGATGCTCTAATGTCTCGTACGCAACATAGACCTTTGCCTCAGGGCGGTATTACTAGAGCTAACGCTCTGATGTTCGCTTTAGCGGTTGGGCTTTTAGGTATGGGACTTTTGGGGTTTTTCGTTAATTTATTGACTGCTGCTTTAACATTCTTTTCGTTAATAGGCTACGCAGTCATCTACACTATGTATCTGAAGTATGCTACACCCCAAAACATCGTCATCGGTGGTGCTGCGGGCGCCGCTCCACCTGTCCTAGGTTGGGCTTCTGTGACGGGAACGGTTGAACCGGACGCTTTGCTTTTATTTTTGATAATTTTCGCATGGACACCGCCGCACTTTTGGGCATTGGCGATTTATCGAAGAGAGGATTACGCTAAGGCAGCGATACCAATGTTGCCAGTTACTCACGGGCTAACTTATACCAGAAGACAAATTTTAATCTACACTATGATACTTGTAGTCACGACTCTCATACCGTACGCCGCGTATATGGCAGGGGAAGTATATTTAGTCGGAATTATTCTGTTAAATGCAATTTTTCTAACCTACGTTGTGCGCATGCAATTTAATCATTCGGATTTATTAGCCTATAAAACTTTTAAATTCTCTATAGTCTATTTGGGATTGCTTTTTTTACTACTTTTTATAGACCATTATCAGGTGAAGGAGAAGCTCATGATCTTTTTAAGTTAGACGTTCCTGCGTGTTCACTTAAGGGTTGTCAAAGATGAGCGCATTTTCTTCATCGCCCCCTGTTCTAACTGCCTAATTCTTTCTCCGGAAACGCCGTGTCTGTTGGCTAATTCGGACAAGGTATCTTTTGGGGTCTTTAGCCATCTGCTAAAAATTATATCCTTAGTTCTCTCATCTAGGGTGCTTATCGCCTGCTTCAGTTCTTTCTCTCGATGGTTTTTAAGCTCGTCAAGCATTAAATCCTCGTAAGGGTCTGACCCTTCAGAAACTATCTCCAGGGCTAGCTTTTCAGAGGCTCTCTCATCTTTTGCGACAGTCTCCGCATGCAAGTCTGTGCAATACAGTCTTTGTTCCATGGTTTCCACGTCTGATCTTTTTACGTTTAGTTTATTAGCTAGCTCACTAACTTCGTCTTTTGACATCCAATCGGTTGTCTTTTTTGACCCCCGTAGATTGAAGAAAAGCTTCCTCTGAGCCTTTGTTGTAGCTACTTTAACTATTTTCCAATTTTTAATTATGAATTCGTGCATTTCCGCTCTTATCCAATGGGCTGCAAAGGTTACTAAGCGCACCCCTACATTGGGATCAAATTTTTTTACAGCCTTCATTAGTCCGATGTTCCCTTCCTGGATTAAATCATTTTCTGATAAGCCATATCCCTTGAAACCCTTGGCCAGTTTGACTACAAACTTCAGATGGGCAAGCACAAGCTTTCTAGCTGACTCGAGATTTCCGTTTTCTCTGAGGTCACGGGCAAGCATGAATTCTTCTTCTTGTGAGAGCATTGGTATGCTAAAAGCGAAGTTTATGTAACTTTCCAAGGAGCCGGTTAGGCTCGGTGTATTTAAAGCCAATTCTTTTGTCATTTTCAAAAGTCCTTATCAAACTATGTCTGGCACTCTCTGTCTATGAGTGCCAATTCTAGCACTCATAGACAGAGAGTGCCAGAAGTGTGTCGAAATTGCTAGTTACTCATTCTCGGATGCTGATTTCATAATAGAAACATGGATTTTTCTAATAGCAAATAAAACTCCTACCAAATACATTACGACCATAAAAGCCAGGGAGATTAAAATTTTCATGCTAGGTAAATCTAGTTTAGGCTCGTTTAACCTATGAAAATAGAAAAACCAATCTACGGATATAGTCATCCCTCTCACTAAGGCTGGATATACAACAAGACAACCCAACAAATAAACAGCTCCGAATACTAAGCCTAAAATTTGAAGTGGGCGTGAACTTTCTAAGCTTGGAACCCCGAGTAGAAACATAGTACTCATTTCGGATATGTGAGGTCGACCAATGATAGTTATCAAAAAGTACCCGAACAAGAGACTAATTACTCCAGTAAAGCAAAGGCCGATCGAAAGGATTAGAACCCAATGACATCGGGTCCGTTGAAGTAACTTGTGAGTCTCTATAGTTGAATATACTCCTGTTACTCGGCTGTCTGCTGCAAGGAGTTGGGCTAATTCCTCCAGAACAAGAGGATCCGCGTCGTTGGGAAATATGATTTGGATGGTTCTGGGGAATTTGATCGCCTCCTGTAAATCGGCGGATAAATTAAGGGTCTTTGCTACCTTTTTAGCAGCAGTCTTTGGCTCTATAATAGTAATTTGGTACGTAACTGAAACTGCTGCAGCCATTTTGGCCAGTAAGGCGGCTTTATCTGGACTGACTTTTTCTGCCAGAAAAACTGTTATCTCAGGCCTTTGATGCTCCTTGATATGATCAGAATAAAGAAAAGCAGCCAGTATCAATAGGAATGGTAAAGAACAGTAGATCATAAAAGTTGGCCCCAGAATTGAGAACCCCCAATTTACCCTTAACAGGTGAAGGAAAGTTGACCAGCAGTAACCCAAATTTCCAGATGGATTTTTATGTGAACGGAAGGTGTTCTTGTCTTGATTCAACTCCGCCATCCTGGATTCCTTAGGGGATCAGCTCTCCTCGCCATAGGGTTTTAATCTTGGCATTTTTGAACTTTCCAACTCGACTACTATCCATTACCACTAAAATGGTTGTACCGATGTCTTTGAGTGTATACAAAAATTCTCTAAAATTATCGAAGTCGTCCGAGCTCAGGTTGAAAGTTGGATCATTCGCAAGTAAGAGCCTAGGCTTTCTTACAAGACATTGTGCCAAGTTGATTCGCATCTTCTGGCTGGTATTTAACCCCTTTATGGGTGAGAGCTCTTTATGACGCAATCCCACGTATTCTAATGCTTTAGTGGTCTCTAACCGAATATACTTTGCCCTATGTCCTTGGAGTAGCAGAGGCAGCCTGATATTCTCATAGACGTTGAAACGTTCAATTAATCTTGGTTTTTTCTTTAGGATTGCTGTCGCTTTCAGGAAACTAAAATAAGATTTAGAATTCATTTGGGAAATGTCTTTGTTTTCGACTAGTAATCTACCGCTATTGCACTTTTTGAGGCCAGCCCCAACGTCAATAAGGCTTGATTTTCCAGCGCCGCTACTACCAATCACTACGGTAAGTGAGCCGCTCGGTAATTCCAGTGACACGTTTTTCAAATTCCCGAACCCGTTGGAGTTAGTTACTGTTACATTGTCATATCTAAGCATTATTCTCCGCTTTCTAAAGGGATTAAATTTTCAGCGAATTGGCCTGGATCAAAGATGGATAAGTCTTCAGCGCTCTCACCAACCCCTACAAATCTAATACCAACTTCAAACTGATCAGCAATCTCTAAAATGACCCCTCCTTTAGCACTTCCATCTAATTTCGTAATTACAATCCCAGATACTCCGATTTCTTTGGCAAAAATATCAGTTTGCCTTACTGCATTTCGCCCCATAGAAGAGTCAATAACCAAGAGAGTCTCGAATGGTTGGTGATCATGGACTTTTTGAATTATCCGTTTTATTTTTGCTAATTCGTCCATTAATCCCTTTTGGGTATGTAGCCTCCCAGCGGTATCAATAATCAAAAGATCAGAGTCATTGGAGAGCGCTTCCTGGTACCCTTCATAAACCACAGAGGCGGGATCCTTTCCCATCTTGCCCAAAACAATGGGGGCCTCCAGCCTTTTTGCCCACTCGGACAGCTGTTCTCCGGCGGCAGCCCGATATGTATCTGCTCCAGCTAGGGTAAATGAGTAACCTTGCTTTCCAAAGTAGCGTCCAAGCTTAGCGACTGTGGTGGTCTTTCCCGATCCATTTACGCCGACGACTAAAATCGGATAGGGTTTACGAAAATCGAGAGGTATCAGAGCAGGCCGTTGGCTAGGGAGGAGAATTTTCTTTATCGCTTCAACTAAGGCTTCATGAGGAGTGAGTGATGATGCCCGCATTGAGTTTATTAATTTATGGGTAACCTGAGGGCCTAAGTCGCCTGACAAAAGGCACTCCTCTAGTTTTTCTAGTGTTGCCACGTCTAAAGTAGAGGTTTGAGAAAAAAACTCCTTTAAACCCTTAGTGAGTGTTCCTCCAAAATCAAAGGCCGTATTTTTTAATCTCCTCAGCATGGTAAGTCGAACTCGATGTATTTTGAAGTGATGTTTGCTTTCATTTCGGATATCCTAGACCTTTTTGCGGTGGCTGTATTTGAATTTACCCTTCCAATAGAGGATTGTGGTGAAGACAAATCTTCCTGTTTTGTTCTAACGTAATGGGTGTTCCTTTGTTAATTTTCGTCGAGATCTGAAGTGAGAGTCAAATATTTAAAAACTTGCGTGTTAGTCATATTACTTTCTTTATGTTCACTTGCTCATTCTGGTAGCACTGCAGAGGAGCGTACACTTGCCAATGGCTTGAAGATAATAGTCCAACCTGACAACCGAGCGCCGATAGTTAATGCACAGATATGGTATAGGGTGGGCTCAGCTTATGAACGGAATGGAATAACTGGAATTTCCCACGCCTTGGAACACATGATGTTCAAGGCAACTAAGTCTAGCGAATCAGGAGCATTTTCAAGGTTGGTTTCGGAACGAGGCGGGTCGGAAAATGCATTTACTTCTAGTGACTTTACGGCTTACTACCAGCAATGGGCTCCAGAAAACCTAGAGACAAGTTTCGTAATGGAAGCCGACAGAATGAGAAACTTGATTTTAGATTCATCTGAATTTGTTCACGAAAAATCGGTGGTATTGGAGGAGCGCTCTCTAAGGGTAGATGACCGGCCTATTTCAATGGCATACGAATTGCTCAAGGCGAATGCCTTCGTGACTAGCCCGTATAGAAACCCTGTAATCGGATGGAGAGCTGATATTGAGGATCTAACCATCTCAGATTTAAGGAACTGGTACGATAGCTACTATCACCCTAACAACGCTACCCTGGTCGTGGTCGGAAAGGTGACAGCGGATAGAGTATTCGATTTAGCGGAGAAACACTTCGGTGCTATCCCCGCGGGAATCATTCCAAAAGATAAGAGAAGGCCGGAGGTAAGGCAGTCAGGGGGTAAGAGAATAGATTTTAGTTCTAGCAAGGCAAAAGTGCCGCACGTTGTGCTCGGTTACAAGGTTCCATCCTACCGGCAAGCTCTTATGGATTCTGACATAGAAAGATGGGAGCCATTCGCGCTCGAGGTTTTAGCTACAGTGCTGAGTGGTTTCGATGGTGCCCGATTGGAATCCTCCATCGTTAGGCAATCGAAATTGGCTACTTCTGCGAGGGCTTCTTACTCTTGGGCAACACTACTCCCAGATCTTTTCACTCTTTCGGCAATCCCTAAAAAAGGAGTCTCTTCGGAGGTCTTAGAGAACGCATTAAAAGAAGAAATCTC
Source organism: uncultured Pseudomonadota bacterium (assembly GCA_902551695.1). GTDB lineage: Bacteria > Pseudomonadota > Gammaproteobacteria > TMED69. The sequence continues at coordinate 20,761 of CACDEI010000002.1, read as the reverse complement.
AGGGCTCATAAACAATCCTCCTGGTGAAAGAGAGTTGAAGAAAGTGATAGCCCAGACAGTGGCTAACGCGACCTTTCAATTAGACTCAATTGCCTATAGAGCTATGCTCATTGGTACATTGGATTCGGTCGGAATTGATTGGAGGATAAATGATAGCTATGTTGACGAAATAAAAGCTATCAACAGTGATCACGTGGCCCAGGTAGCAAAGAAATACTTTGTGCCTGATTTGGAGACGACTGTTCGATTAATACCAGGAGCCCTGTAATGGAGTCTCGATTTTATGCCTTAATTCTAGGACTCGTTGTGCTAAGCGGTGAACTATGTGCTGATGTACGAGTGATCTCCTGGGAGACAAAAAAAGGCGCGAAGGTGAATTTTGTGAGAGCAGCTGAAATCCCTATGGTGGATATCAGGGTCGTCTTTGGGGCTGGAAGTGTAAGAGATGGAAGAAATTATGGTCTAGCAAAAGTGGTAAACCGCTTGCTTTTGGAAGGCGCAGGTGAATTTGAGGCCTCTGGATTTAAAGATAAGCTAGCTATGACCGGAGCAAATCTTTACGCCGATTCCCTTAGGGAAATGGCCTTCATTAGTTTGAGAACGCTTAAAAGCGAAGAATACTACAATGAGTCTTTAGATTTGCTCACTCTAGCTGTTACAAGGCCCCAATTTAATGCTCTTGAGATGAAAAGAGTTGTGGAAGAAATGCAGCTAGAGATCGCTCTTAAAGAGCAGTCTTTAGGTGCTGTTGCTGACGAGAGTCTTTGGGGCAGTATTTATAAAGATCACCCTTACGGCAACTTTCCACTGGGCAATAAAGAGTCATTAGAATCTCTACAGCGGGAAGATTTACTAGCATTTTTCTCAACATATTACGTGACTCAAAATGCAGTTATAAGCATTGTAGGGGATCTAGAAAAAGCCGACGCAATTGAATTATCTGAAAAGCTCTCAGAAAAAATGCTCCAGGGTAAACCCCCGAAACCTATCCCCGATGTTACAATTCCGGCGGGCCTAACCACCATAATTGATAAGCAGTCTAAGCAAACGCACATCAGGCTTGGACAAGTCGGAATATCGAGGAATGAGCCTGATTATTTCCCGCTTTTGGTTGGAAACCACGCTTTGGGAGGAAATTCATTAGTCTCAGTGTTGTTCCAAGAGATTCGAGAAAAAAGAGGATTATCTTATTCAACCTACAGCTATTTTGTACCAATGGAGAAGCGTGGTCCTTTTGTGGTTGGGATGCAGACAGAAAATGAGAAAAAAGACGAAGCCTTGAAGGTACTCAGGGAGCAAGTGACTAAATTTCTACGTGATGGGCCATCAGATACAGATTTAAAGCTCGCTAAAGCCAATTTAATAAAGGGTTTTCCAAATAGGATAGATAGCAATCAAAAAATTCTAGGATATCTTAGTATGATTGGTTTTTACGGTTTGCCTTCGGACTATCTAACGACTTTTCCCAAAAAAATAGAAAACGTAAACAAATCCGACGTGGTCGCTGCATTTAGGGAAAAAATGCCCCTTGACTTCGCCACGGTTGTGGTTGGTGAAATGACAGGTTCGGACTAGCATATTTATGCCAAGCTCTTATCCTGGAGGAGTAAAGATAATTGCTGGAAAATTGCGGGGTAGAAAGCTTAAGATTTTACCGAAGGAAAAACTTCGCCCATCCTCAAACCGGACTAGAGAAACACTTTTTAACTGGCTAAGTCCCCACATACGTGGTGCACAATGTTTGGATTTATTTTCTGGTAGCGGAGCAATAGGGTTTGAAAGTGTCTCTCGAGGGGCTGGTTGGGTTACTATGATTGACGATGACATAGAAGTTGTAGAGGACCTTCGAACTAAATCTGTCGAGCTGGGTATCGATAACTGCGAGATCGTTAAAAAAGAGGCAATCTCTTGGTTGGCTAAGGAGCAGAAAAAAAAGTACGATATCGTATATTTAGACCCTCCCTTTAGAAGTGGCTTACTTGAGAGGGCTTTATCCGAACTCGTTCATGGTTGGCTTTCAGATAATGGGTTGGTTTATGTTGAATTAGAAGCTGATAAAACAGAGAGAATACAAAATTGGAAGATACTAAGAACTGCTACGACTAAGAAAACCCGTTACGCTCTTCTGACAAAATCTAAGGTGTTAGAATAATTCTCTATTTTTGGGGGCTAAAATTTTGAAGACCATTGCTGTATATCCAGGTACTTTTGATCCGATAACTTTGGGACATGTTGACATTGTGTCAAGAGCTAGCCCCCTTTTCGATACTGTCATTTTAGCGGTAGCTGCCAGCACTTCGAAAAATACAGTTTTCTCCATAGACGAGAGAGTTGAGCTTTCAAAAGGAGTGCTGAAACATATCTCTAATGTTGAGGTTCAGAAGTTCGGTGGTTTGATGGTAGATTTCGCCAGAGAGAAAAAGGCGTCAGTGGTGCTACGAGGCTTAAGGGCTGTGAGCGATTTTGAATATGAATTTCAACTGGCCGGTATGAATAGGAAATTGATGCCCGAGGTGGATACGATTTTCATGCCGACATCAGAGAGATATACTTATATCTCTTCCTCGTTAGTTCGGGAAATCGCCGTTTATGGGGGAGACGTTTCTGACTTTGTAGATCCTAAGGTTTGCGAGGCTCTTAAAAGCCGGTTCGAAAAGTCGACGGAAAAAAAATCATGAAAGTGCTCTTAATGAAGCAAATAAAGGACAGAGTTGGTTAATGGCTCTTCTAATCACCTCTGAGTGTATCAACTGTGATGTGTGTGAACCGGTATGCCCTAATGACGCTATCTTTGAGGGCTCTGAGCATTACCAAATTAAATCATCTCGTTGTACGGAATGTGTCGGGCACTATGATACCCCTCAGTGCGTGGAACTCTGTCCCGTTGATTGTATTCCTCGTGATACTTCTTTAAATGAGACCAAGCAAGATCTCCTAAAAAAATTCCACCGCTTAAAATAATAAAGGAATTAGAAATTGATTAAGAAAATTCGGACCGAAGTATGGTTTCTACCTTTGCTTTGTTTGTTTATACTAACAACGCCTTCTCAGTCGCAAGAAATTCCTCCAACAGGTGCAGTCGCGTCTGCCCACCCACTTGCCACTAGGGCTGGCTTGAACATCCTGAATTCAGGAGGTAACGCTTTTGATGCTGCAGTTGCGGTTGCATCTTCCCTGGCAGTAGTCGAACCTTACAGTTCGGGCATAGGAGGCGGCGGTTTTTTCCTAGTATTCGATAATAAAAAAAAATCTTATGTTTTTATAGATGCTAGAGAAACTGCTCCCGGGGCAGCCTTTCCGGATATGTATCTCAAAAAAGACGGGAAGTTCGATAGGCTTAAATCCTTAAATGGACCTTTGGCAGCTGGGATTCCAGGCTTGCCGGCCGGTTTAGTTCATCTATCTAAAAAGTATGGAAAGAAATCACTTTCAGACTGTTTTAAGGAGGCAATCGATCTCGCGGAGAATGGGTTTGAAGTAGGTCCAAGATACCTTCGCATGGCTGGGTTCAGGAAGAAATCATTCGTTGGAGAGGCAAAGGAAATATTTCTTGGCGGTACAGACCTCTCTCTAGGAGAGAGGATTGTCCAGAAAGATCTAGCTAGTACATTAAGAAGTATTGCCTCTGATAATGCGAGTAGTTTTTATAATGGGAGTCTTGCAGATCGCCTGGTTTCGGGTGTGAAGCAGCACGGAGGTATTTGGGATAAATCAGATCTTAGTTCTTACTCCGTTATAGAAAGGGTCCCGCTTTATGGAAAATATGAAGGAGTTAAAATTATTTCCGCGCCGCTTCCCTCCTCGGGAGGAATTGTGCTGTTGCAATCTCTAAATATCCTTCGAAACTATGAACTAGGGATTTTGCAAGAGACAGATCGTATTCACGTAATAACTGAGGCGATGAGGAGAGCCTATAGGGACAGGGCTGATTTTTTAGGAGATCCGGATTACAACGATATTGATGTGAAAAAAATGATTTCCCTGCGGTATGCTGATCAATTAGCGAGCGATATCAAAATGGGTCAGGCGACTCCCAGTGATAGTTTAAAGGGATTGACTATCGACAAAGGGAAAGACACCACTCATTTTTCCGTGTTAGATAAAGAAGGAAATAGAGTGGCGGCCACGCTTAGCATAAACTATCCCTTTGGCGCTTCCTTCGTAGTTCCTGGTACCGGGGTTCTCCTAAATAACGAAATGGATGATTTTTCAGCTTCGCCTCTAGCGCCTAATGCTTACGGCTTAGTCGGTAACCATGCTAATTCAATCCAACCTGGAAAAAGACCACTGTCTAGCATGACCCCAACTTTTTTAGAATCTAATGATCGAATCGGAATAATTGGTACACCAGGAGGTAGCCGTATTATATCGATGGTTTTAATATCATCATTAGAATTTGTTGATGGCAAACTGCCCGCAGCATGGGTGAAAAAGGAGCGGTTTCATCATCAATACATGCCTGACATCCTCCAATTTGAGAAAGATGCGTTTAGTCCTTCTCTTCAGCAGGAACTAGAGAGGAGGGGGCACGAATTGAAGGAGGTAGATAGGAAATACGGCAACATGCACGCAATTTTATGGGATAAATCTAGGGGGAAAGTATACGCAGCCAGTGATCCACGGGGTGAAGGTTTGGCTGATTTGCAGAAATGAAATATTACCTCTGGCAGTGGCTACAGTAATAGGTCGCTCGCTGGCCAGTTACTATGTGTTTAATGGGTCGATCGCAGGCGCTGCAAGGCTGGCCCTCTTTTCCGTAAACCTTAAGTTTTGTTTTAAAGTAACCTGGGTTCCCGTCCTTGTCATAAAAGTCTCTAAGCGTCGTTCCTCCCGATAAAATCGACTCCCAAAGCACATCTTTAATTTTTTGAGCAAGGCGAGAATAGCGTTTCAAGCTTATTCTGTTAGCTTGTCGATGAGGATGAATACCAGCCTCAAACAAAGATTCATTAGCGTATATATTCCCGACTCCCACAACTATTTTAGCATTCATAATTAAGCTTTTTATATGTCCACGCCTATTTCTAGTCTTCTGATAGAGGTAGGCCCCATCAAAGCATTTCTCAAGAGGCTCTGCTCCAAGACTTTTCAGTAATTTGTGTTCATAAGGACTATGGTCTGTCCAAGTGAAAGAGCCAAATCTTCTGGGATCGTGAAATCGCAAAATCAAATTGCCGAAAAATAATTCTATATGATCATGCTTTCGTTTTTCTGTGTTTGTGCTTAAAACTCTTAAACTGCCTGACATGCCAAGGTGTATTATAAGGGAGCCACCGTCGAAGAACATGATGATATATTTTCCTCTACGCTTAATCTCATAGAGAGTTTTCCCGAGTAATTTATCCGGGAGATTTGTTTCTACTTCATATCTCAGTCTTCTTTCATGGATAATTCCGCCGGTGACCGTTTTAGAGTTTAAGATTCTAGAAACCCCCTTGCAGGTGGTTTCTACTTCTGGTAATTCGGGCATTTTGATTGCTAGCCAAAAGGAAAACAAGGTAACAAATTTTTAACCATTAAACACTAGATTATGAGGTCGCCTTCTTTTATTGTTATCTCCTAGATGATTTAAGATAGCTATTCTTGTGGTCTGTAAGAGGAATGTTGATGCTAAGCGGTATTGTAAACATCGAGTGGTGGGAAGCCCTTTTGATTAGTCTCGCCTATACTCATATCACCATCATCTCGGTGACTTTATACTTGCACCGAAGCCAGGCGCACCGCTCGGTAGAGTTTCATCCAGTTGTTACACATATATTTCGCTTCTGGTTATGGTTGACCACTGGGATGAATACCAAAGAGTGGATCGCAGTGCACAGAAGGCATCATGCAATGGTCGATACTATGGGAGATCCCCATAGCCCGTCTGTCTTTGGCTTACGGAACGTCTTATTGAAAGGAGCTGAGCTTTATAGGGAAGCTTCTAAAGATTTGAGCCTTAGACAGAGATATGGTTATGGAGCGCCCATAGATTGGCTAGAGCTAAAGGTGTACAGCGCCTTTCCAGGTGGCGGTGTCTTAGCTATGTTTGTCATAAACTTCTACCTTTTCGGTTTCATTGGCATAACAATAACTGCGATTCAAATGTGCTGGATTCCCTTTTTTGCAGCCGGTGTAGTTAACGGTCTAGGGCATCACACTGGGTACAGGAACTTTGAAACTCCTGATAACTCAACTAATTTACTTCCCATTGGAATATTAATCGGAGGTGAGGAGCTACACAATAATCATCATAGTTTTGCGAATTCAGCAAAGTTTTCTATCAGACCTTGGGAGTTCGATCTTGGCTGGTTATACATACGAATTTTAGGTGCTATGAAATTAGCCAACATAAAAAGCGCTTATAGACTCAATTTTACGGAGAAAAAAGACGGTAACCCATCCGATAGGAGTAACGCAAAAGCCGTGGTCTCAAATCGACTAATCATTTTGTCTAACTATGGTCAATTAGTGCTAAAGAAAATTTATAGAGAGGAATGCCAAACCTTATCTGGCATGGCCCTGGTAAGACTTGAGCAGATAAAGAAAATATTGCTGAAAGAAAGTACCCGACTCACTGACATAGAAAAGAAGCTCTTAGGAAGCTGTTTTGATTCTCATGCTCGACTTGCTGTCGCTTATGATTTCCGAGAAAAATTAACCAAACTCTACGGACTCAGGACCACTGATGCTCATTCGGTGATACCTTTTATAAATGACTGGTGTGAGTCTGCGGAAAAAACAAAGATAACGGCCTTAAGAGAATTTTCAGCTAGACTTAAGTCTTATAGTTTTCTTGCTGAACCTAGATAAGTTGGTGTAGAAGGCCATCTACTTTATTTTTGACTCTTTATAGTTCACGTGCTTTCTAACGACAGGATCGTATTTTTTCACTTCCATTTTATCAGGATGTGTTCGTTTGTTTTTCGTCGTAGTGTAGTAATGACCCGTACCTGCACTGGAAACTAGTTTGATTTTTTCCTGCATGAATAAGTGCTCCTATATTTTTTGCCCCTTAGAACGCAGATCCTTGAGAACGGCGTCTATGCCATTTTTGTCTATAATCCTAAGCCCTTTAGTACTAACGCGTAACCTGATCCACTTATTTTCGCTTTCTACCCAGAATTTATGAGACTGCAGGTTGGGCAGAAATCTTCTTCGGGTCTTGTTATGGGCGTGGGATACGTTGTTTCCCGAGAGCGGGCGTTTACCGGTAACTTGACACACTCGAGACATAGTTTTACTACCTTAAATTTAACTAATTGACGCGAGATGTTATTATCTTTTTACTTGGAAGCCAAGTATTTTTTTGGGTGAACAGCGCCGGGAGCTAAGTTTGCCTTCGAATAGGTCGGAATTTCAATTTGATTATAGAATAAGGCTATGGATTTTCTTCTTTCTAAAAAGCTTCTTTTGATAGTAACCGGAGGTGTTGCCGCGTATAAATCTCCAGAGATTGTCCGCAAACTACGGTCTGCGGGGGCAGATGTTCGAGTTGCCATGACGTCAGCTGCCCAAGAGTTTGTTACCGAGTTGACCTTTCAGGCAGTATCTGGACAGGATGTCTTTACATCTCTTTTCGTAGGAGAAACTGATTCTGGAATGGGCCACATAGAATTAGCCAGATGGGCAGATGCTATAATTGTCGCGCCAGCATCAGCTGACTTTATTTCTCAGATCGCCACTGGTCAGGCGAAAGACCTAGCGTCTACCATTTGCCTTGCTTCAACTTCTCCGATTCTTTTAGCACCGGCCATGAATCAGCAAATGTGGAAAAATCTGGCCACTCAAGCAAACATAAAAAAGTTAAAACAACGTGGCTTTCTTTTCAACGGACCCTCGAGTGGTGAACAAGCTTGTGGGGAGGTTGGTCTTGGCCGACTAGCAGAACCTGAAACTTTTGTGGCTGTCGTTAGTGACATGTTTAAGACAAACCATCTGAGCGGGTCCAAAATATTGATTACAGCCGGCCCTACTCAAGAGCCGATAGATCCAGTAAGGTACATAGGCAATAGGAGTTCAGGACTTATGGGTTATTGTCTCGCCTCAGTAGCTGCAGAGATGAGCGCGATAGTAACCTTAGTCTCTGGCCCTACTGCGTTGCCTGCACCTAAGGGAGCAAGCCTAATAGCGGTCAATACTGCACGGCAGATGTTCAAAGCGACTTTAAGGGAATTGGATTCTAAACAAGACATTTTCATAGGTGCAGCCGCCGTGGCAGATTATACTCCCGTAAAAACCGCGATGAACAAGATAAAAAAGATCGAAGAAACAATAACTTTAGAGATGAAGAAAAATCCAGATATTTTGGCGGCTGTGTCACAACATCCTAATCGGCCCTTCACAGTTGGATTTGCAGCTGAAACAGAAAATTTAGAACGAAACGCAATGAATAAAATGAAGAAAAAAGAACTCAATATGATTGCTGCAAATTTGGTGGGATTGTCTGATCAAGGATTTGGGAGCTCAAAGAATGAGCTGTTTGTTTTTTACAAAAGATCGAAAAGTCATATACCGAGGGCAGAAAAGCTTCAAGTAGCGAGGTCTCTGCTAAATCTAATTGCAAAGAATTATAAGGCCTCAAAAAAATAGAGTCTGAGGGTGCTTTTTATAAAAATGAAATTGGGCTAAAAATGTCTGAAATAAAAAAACAAGAAAAATGGGTTGAACCCGATGAAGCTTGTCTCAACCAAGCCTGTCAAAAATGTCCTATTCATATTTTTAGAGCCTATGACATTAGAGGGAAAACCGCATCAGACCTCACTATGGATAATGTTTATCTTATCGGGAGGGCTATAGGCGCGGAGGCGGTCTCTAAAGGCTTGTTGAAAATGGCCGTTGGTCGAGATTGCCGCGCGACTAGTGAGGGGCTGTCTAAGAGTTTAATTGCCGGCCTGTTGCGGTCAGGGGTTGATGTCGTTGATGTGGGAATGGTGCCAACCCCCCTGCTTTACTTTGCTACCAGTCTACTAGAGGTTGGGAGCGGTGTGATGGTTACAGGGAGTCATAACCCAAAAGAATACAATGGTCTAAAAGTAATGTTGAACGGCCAGAGTTTATCAGGGCCAGAGATATCAAGTCTGTTTGAGAGAGTAAGAGATAAACGATTCTCAAAGGGGAAAGGTAGTTTGTCATCTTTTTATGTTGATGATGACTACTTAGATGAGATTGAAAAACGTTCATTCTTTCATGAAAAGAAGCTTAAGATAGTGATAGATGCCGGAAACGGCATGGCTGGGATACTGGCGCCTAAAATATTGAAAAAATTAGGGCATCACGTAATAGAAATGTTTTGTAATATTGATGGAGATTTTCCTAATCATCACCCCGACCCCTCTCAACCGAAAAATTTAGAAGGCCTGAAAAAAATGATCGTGCACAATCGGGCCGATTTTGGGCTTGCCTTTGATGGAGACGCGGATAGGCTTGGTGTGGTTGATAGATCTGGTGAGATTATTTGGCCTGATCGTCAGCTAATTATTTTCGCGAGGGATCTTTTGTCAAGAGAGACAGGCGCCAAAGTGGTGTTTGATGTTAAATGTTCCAGGGTCTTGAAGGAAGAAATAGAAAAGCTGGGCGGAGTGGCAATTGTTTCTAAGACGGGCCATTCCTTTATAAAGAAAACAATGTCAGATGTTGGGGCAAGTTTGGGCGGAGAGATGAGCGGGCATTTTTTTCTAAAAGAGCGGTGGTATGGCTTCGACGATGCTATTTGTTCTGCTGTTCGATTGGTAGAAATACTATCAAGATCGGCAAACTCTGTTTCTGAGGTCTTTTCTTCCGTCCTATCGGGGGTGAGTACGCCGGAGATAAATATCAATCTAGAGGAAGGTGAGCCGCAAAAAATCATAGAAAAAATACGAGATACGCAATTCGTAGAAGATGCTGAAATATCTTTAGTAGATGGCTTTCGGGTTGATTTTCTGAATTCTTGGGGCCTGGTGCGGGCCTCCAATACTACGCCCAGTCTTGTTTTTCGATTTGAGGGAGAGAATGAAGAAGCTTTAGAATTGGTAAAATCAAAATTCCGAGATATCCTCTCTTCAATAGATTCATCGATATCGGTACCGTTCTGATAGAGTCCAGAAGGAAAACTCAGTTTAAATCATGAAAAACGAACAAAAAACCCAAAAGACTGCGCAATTATTGGCAGCGGCTTTACCATACATCCAGCAGTACCAAGGTAAGACGATGGTCGTGAAGTACGGAGGAAACGCCATGGGGGATAACCTTGTGGAAACTAGTTTTGCAAGGGACATCGTTTTAATGAAGTTAGTGGGCATCAACCCCATAGTGGTACATGGAGGCGGACCTCAAATAGCTAAGTTATTGGAAAAGATCGGGAAAAAAACAGAATTTATTAATGGTATGAGGGTTACTGACGACGAAACAATGGATGTGGTGGAGATGGTTTTGGGAGGCCTAGTAAATAAAGAGATAGTAAATCTGATAAATTCAAATGGAGGTAGAGCTATAGGGCTCACTGGAAAAGATGGTGAGCTTTTAAGGGCAAAAAAACTTAGTCCGAACAATGCCGACTCGTCCACTAAAGTCTCTGAAATTATCGATCTGGGCCATGTAGGAGAAGTAAGCTCGGTCAACAAGGATCTATTAAATTTTTTTACTGATGGAGATTTCTTGCCGATTATTGCCCCTATAGGAGTAGGTGATGACGGAAGATCCTATAACATTAACGCTGATTTGGTTGCAGGGAAAGTTGCAGAAGCTGTTCAGGCAGAAAAGTTAATTCTGATGACCAACACCCAGGGAGTTCTAGATGGCGACGGCGCTCTGGTGAGTACTGCGACCAGTCGATTAATCGAAAATCTAATTAATGCGGGTGTCATTAGCGATGGCATGCTGCCTAAAATTAATAGTGCTTTATCAGCTATAGGTAACGGTGTTACTCGTGCTCATATTATAGATGGAAGGGTCTGCCATGCTTTGCTTTTAGAAATCTTCACTAACGAAGGGATAGGCACTCTAATACAGGCGGAGTAGATTTTTTTATTTTCCTGGCTTCAGTAGCTCGTTAAATCTATCAATATCGTTCGCAAATTGAAGAGAAATGTTGTCCCTCTCATTTTCCTTGGTTTTAATAAATCGTTGGCTTTCCTTTATTTGATTTAGTATCAGTTGGAAATTTTCGTCTAAATCGCTATTTTCAGAGATAGCCTCCTTTTCGTTAGCATCAATTCGATGCTTAACTTTTTGTAGGTTCTCTTCCAGTTTTATGATTCTAGATTCTAATAGAATTATTTCCTTGTCAATCTGCTCCACTTTTCTATCTCTCGCCAAAATCAAATCCTCAGTAGAGGAAAAGGTCTTCAAAAGAGCTTGGTCAGCTTTTCGAGATTCCTCGGCCTTGATCGAAGCCTGTTTTTCTTTTCGAATGGTCTCAAGGGATTTGGCTGCCTCTTCTTCTCCTATTACAACTCCGCTTCGGCTAATTTTTACTGATGCTCCCTGAGAGTATTCCGGAGGTATTTTATTACCGCATTCCCTTACGCCGTCTTCATTTGTCCAGCACTTTATATTTGCCCATGCTGGGTTTGCTAAGCAGCAGATTAAGAAAATAAATGACGCCAAAAGTTGGCCTTGCTTCGATCTACTCACTAACTTTATTTCCATAGGTGATGTGATACGCTTGGAGCGCATCTATTTCAGGCAAAAAGTTTCCGATTCCTCGAAGATAGTGCACTATATCGTCAAAACTGACAATACTTTCCACTTTGAGGTTTAGTGAGCGCTCAGTTTCTTCTACTGCAGTTTCAGAGCCTAATCCTTTCTCCTGGCGGTCTAAGGTGATTACTACGGCAACTGGGCAAGCACTTTTATCCTCTATGATTTTTACCGATTCTCGCACAGAGGTTCCGGCTGAGATGACATCGTCAATAATCAGCACATTGCCTTTTAGGTCCTGGCCAACAATCATGCCTTTTTCCCCATGCTTTTTTTCTTCCTTTCTATTGAAGCAAAACCCAATGTCTCGATTGTAAAGGCCTGAATAGCAAACCGATATAGCACTGACGAGAGGAATTCCCTTATAGGCAGGACCAAAAAGCATGTCAAACTCTAGGCTTCTCTCGTTAATACACATGGAGTAGGCTCGAGCTAGTTTTGCTAAGGCTGCTCCAGAAGAGAAAGCCCCAGTGTTGAAGAAATAAGGGCTAACTCTGCCAGATTTTAAGGTGAATTCACCGAATTTAAGGGCTCCTGATTCGATAGCAAAACCTAGGAAGTCTGTTTTATATTCTTCCATATTTTAGTTTCCAATTTTTCTTCAGCTGTATAAGATGTCTCTTTATTATACCTAACAAAGCTACCGTTAATAAGACTCTAAAAAAAATAGTGAAAATTATTTCTTTAAATCTGAACGGCATCCGCGCAGCTTTCAAAAAGGGTTTCCTAAAATGGCTATCTCGTCAAAAAGCTGATGTGGTTTGTCTTCAAGAAACCAAGGCGCAGGTTTGTGATCTATCGGACGAAATTTTGAATCCTCCAAACTGGTACAGTTACTTTTCCGAAGCTCAGAAAAAGGGCTACAGTGGTGTCGCCATATATTCACGTGTTAAGCCGCAATTTGTTGAATACAGTTTTGGGTTTAAAGAGGCTGACGATGAAGGTAGATTTTTGCTCGCTAACTTTGGTGCTCTTTCTCTAGTTTCTGTTTATTTTCCCTCGGGCTCTTCAGGGGAAGTGAGGCAGTCAGCAAAATTCAGATTTTTAAAACAATTTGGGGTTTGGCTTTCAAAATGTAAGAAAAACGAGGTGTCCTTAGTAGTTTGTGGCGACTGGAATATTGCTCACAAAAAAGAAGATTTAAAAAATTGGCGCTCTAATCAAAAAAACTCTGGCTTCTTGCCTGAAGAAAGAGCTTGGCTGGATTGGGTCTTAGAAAACTGTGGTTTAAATGACGCCTTTCGACTAGTCAACTCTCGTACGGATCAGTTCACGTGGTGGTCTAATCGAGGAAGAGCCTGGGAGAATAATGTTGGATGGAGAATCGATTATCAAATGGTAACAAAAGATCTAGCAGATTTAGTAGAGAAGGCGACTATTTATAAGAAATCGCGATTTTCTGATCATGCTCCATTAAGCATTACCTATAAATATTCTTTGAAAAATTGAAGTCTTAACTTTTTAAAAATCGAATTCTAGGTGGCCAAGCAGGTTCGATAGATAGCGATTTCGCCAAACAGGTTGGGCATTAATTCGATAATTTTAAAGGGTCTATGCTGAGCGTCTAATATAGCTCTTTCGCTAATCGTAATATTTAGAGTATTGCAAAGCTCCTCAAAGTCTCTAATGCTGCAGATGTGAATATTTGGTGTCTCGTGCCAACTCTCGGGTAGTTGTCGAGTGATCGGCATCTTGCCCAGCATGAATTGTAATCTGCATCGCCAATGCCCGACATTCGGAAAAGTTACTATTCCCTCTTTTCCAATCCTAAGAATCTCCCTGATTACTGAATGAGGTGATCGCAGCGCTTGAATAGTTTGTGTCATTACCACAAAGTCAAAGGAGCTTTCTTCAAATTCACTCAACCCTTCGTCTAGGTTTGCTTGGATGACATTAACGCCTTTCTGGATACACTTTACAATGTTTTCTGGGTCTATCTCTATACCGTAGCCAGTTACAGATTTTTCTTTGTTTAATGCTGCTAAAAATCCCCCATCTCCGCAACCTAAATCTAAAACTCTCGCCCCGTCCGTAATCCACTCGGAGATCAGTTGGTGTTCGGCTCTCAGTTCGGTTATCTTCATTTAGATATGTTTACCTGTTCAGCGTAAGCGCTAATAATTCGATGATACTGTCGTATCGGTAATAGAAAGGAATCATGACCTAATTCTGATTCAATTTGGCAGTAATTAACATCGAGGTTATTCTCCAACAAAGCCCTGACAATTTCCTTCGATCGGCTAGGAGAGAATCGCCAGTCGCTTGAAAATGATAGTACCAGGAAGTGAGAGTTACATTTTGCCAGAGCCTTAGTCAGATCGCCGCCATAAGAGGCGGCTGGATCAAAATAGTCTAGAGTTTTGGTCATTAGTAGATAGGTGTTTGCGTCAAATCTTCCGACGAATGATTCTCCTTGATGTCGCAAATAAGACTCTATTTCAAATTCGACATCAAAGCCAAAGTCAATTTTTCCTTTTCTTAGGTCTCTACCGAATTTTGTGTGCAGTATGTCATCGGATAGATATGTAAGGTGTCCTATCATTCTAGCAACTTTTAGGCCTCTCTCTGGCACTACGTTTTTCTCGTAAAAATGTCCCCCATGAAACTCTGGATCCGAACGGATCGCTTGGCGTGCAATTTCGTTAAATGCTATATTTTGTGTAGATAATCGTGGTGCTGCAGCTATAACAATGGCATGGCGTACTTGGTCAGGATAATCTATCGTCCACTGTAGTACTTGCATACCTCCTAGGCTTCCCCCCATAACAATGGCCCATTGCTCAATTCCAATTTCCCTGGCCAAACTTTCTTGGCTTTCAACCCAATCTCTAACAGTAACTATTGGGAAGTCTGGACCATAGGGACGGGAAGTCTCAGGGTTATTAGAAAGAGGTCCGGTGGATCCTCCGCAGCCTCCAAGATTATTAGGACAGACAACAAAGAACTTATTTGTATCGATAGGCTTGCCCGGCCCTATCATATTGTCCCACCAACCTGCTTTTTTATCTGCTTCCGTATATTTTCCGGCAGCGTGTTGATCTCCTGTTAGGGCGTGACAAACAAGCACCGCATTATCACGACTTTTATTTAGCTTGCCGTATGTTTCATAGCAGATCTCATAGTTTTCTAGGGTAACTCCACAATCCAGTTGGAGTGTCCCTTTGAAGAACTGTTTTGATGTTTTGACTATACCGACATCGTTATCTATATATTTGCGGTGCATAAAAAAGTAAATAGAAAATCTTCTTAGTCTTTTCCTTTAAAAAGAATGGATTCAATGTTCATGTTAAAAAAAGAAACGTCCAAAATCTCTTAAAGGTATTATAACTAGCATTATAATTAATTGAAGCAGGATTATTGCTAACATGGGTGAGAAATCTAGCCCACCAAGTGAGGGCAATAACCGACGAATCCGAGAGAGTAAGGGAAGACTTATAGACTTAATCAGGTCTAAAAAGGGGTTGTATCCGCCATGAGAAAGCCAAGATATTAACACGTAGCCAAGTATTGAGAAGGTGAAAAGATTGAGCATTTTATGAAGTGTGTTGGCTAGGCCAATTAAAATGGTGCCACCTAAATTAATATTTGATTTGTAGAGTAAGGCGGCTATGACTACATGTAGAAGTTGGAAACTAAAAGCGATTAAAAAAGCTGCGAAGTCATACTTTTTCGAAGATGGAAGTAATCGCCGTAATGGGTTTAGAGGTGGGTCAGTCATGCGCACGATTGCTTGAGATACTGGATTAAAGAAATCGGTATTTAACATTTGAAGAATAAATCTGCATAGTAGGATATAAGTGCAAAAAGCGGTCAGTGTACTGAGAAGAAATATTAGAGCATTGGTCAGGTAAGTATCAGACATTTGGGCATCACTGTTTTGAAAGGGATTGTGCTTGTTCCTTAGCTTCCATTATTGCCTCTAGGAGTAAGGAGTATAGATTGTTTGTTTCTAGGTAGGCTAGTGCTTTTTCTGTAGTTCCGCCCGGAGATGTAACCTTTTCTCTCAAAGTTTTTGCTGAATCAGAGGAGTTTTCAAGTAGTAGAGCCGAGCCATAGAACGTCTGTAAAGATAGCTCGCGAGCCAATTTTTGATCTAGTCCGATTTGTATGGCGGCCTTTTCAATCAATTCTGCGAAGAGAAAAAAATAAGCTGGCCCACTACCAGATATTGCCGTCACTGCGTCGAGATCTTCCTCACTTTCTATCCAACGTACGATTCCAACAGCTCCGAACAACTCTTCAACCATCTTTTTTTGATCTTCATTCACATTAGCGTTGGACTTAACTACTGTGGCCCCTTTGCCAGTCAGGGCTGGTGTGTTCGGCATAGATCGAACAATAGGTTTGTTTAATCCGACTAGCCCTTCCAATGTCGAAATCGTAATTCCGGCAGCCACAGAAATGAGGAGGCTTTCATCCTTCGGTTTGAAGCTGGTCAAGGCATTGTGAACTAAATTGGGTTTTACGGCCAAGATCGTAACGTTAGCATTGCAACCGGAGGCTTTGAGATTTGTAAAGGTTTTTAATTTGTAGAGCGATTCGCACTCTTTTCTTGCCTTAGGATCCGGATCGATTACTTTTATATCTCTATCGTTAATGCCTTTGGAAATTAGGCCACCTATCAACGCTTTTGCCATATTTCCACCACCTATGAAACAATATTTTGTCATAAATTTACTCCATGTCCCTGAACCCTCGGTCCAAATATTGTTGTGCCCAAGCGGATCATTGTTGTTCCAGCTGCGATCGCCGCTTCATAATCGCTGCTGGTTCCCATTGACAGGGTATCCATGTATTTGATTGACTTTGTTAGGTTTATCACTTTTAGATACTTCGCTAGGCTCTCGTCAAACGTGTCTGTTTTGGGCGGAAAATACATGACGCCTCTAAGACGGAGATTTTCGAGGTTCATGATTTCCTTGGAAAATTCTGAAAGTTCGCCAGGCTGTATTCCGCTTTTAGTCTCCCCAGGTAGGTTTATTTGTATCAAAACGTTCAGTTGAGGCATATCCTTTCCTCTTTGTTCATTGAGGCGGCGAGCAATTTTCAGACGCTCGAGACTGTGTATCCAGCTAAAATTATTGGCAATGTAGGAGGTCTTATTAGATTGTATGGCACCAATAAAATGCCATTCGATTTCTAGGTCTCCGAGCTCGCTTTGTTTGTCCTCGGCTTCTTGGAGGTAGTTTTCACCGAATTTCTGAATCCCAAGAGTATAGGCTCTTCTAATGTAGGCAGATGATTGGCCCTTACTAACCGCTATAAGAGCAACCTCTTCCTTAGTTCGCCGATATTTTCTTTTTAAAGCATCAATATTTCTTCGAACCTGTTTTAAATTACTGTCTATCGATTCATAACTCATAGATTTTTGCTTTTCATTAGGTTGGTAAGAAAGGGTAGACCTTGTTAAAGTGGACACAGCCTATTATGTAAACGTTAGACTTGGAAGTATAGAGTGCTTGGCCACAAGAATCATTAAAACTACGACTAGGAGAGGCGATGGATATTGGTGAATTATTGGCATTTGGGGTGAAAAATGGAGCTTCTGATATGCATTTATCGGCTGGAATGCCGCCGATGATTCGCGTGGATGGGGATATGAGGAAGATTGATATTCCTCCTATGGATAACACAGCCGTGCGTGATCTGGTCTATGACATCATGAATGATAAGCAGCAAAAGGAATTTGAAGAGTTTCTAGAATGTGATTTTTCCTTTGAAATTCCAGGTCTAGCTAGGTTTCGAGTAAATGCCTTAAATCAAAATAGAGGGGCTGGTGCTGTTTTTCGTACTATTCCCTCAAAGATTCTTAGCCTAAAGGATCTTAATGCGCCTGATATTTTTAAGGAAATTTCCGACTATCCAAGGGGAGTTGTCTTGGTGACTGGTCCCACGGGCTCTGGGAAGTCGACAACTTTAGCCGCAATGGTGGACCATAAAAATGAGACGGAGTATGGTCATATCTTAACGATTGAGGATCCTATCGAGTTTGTACATCAAAGTAAAAAGTGTTTGATTACCCAAAGAGAAGTGCACCGAGACACACTAGGTTTTAATGAAGCCTTACGTTCTGCCCTCAGGGAGGATCCAGATGTCATTTTGGTTGGCGAGATGAGGGACTTGGAGACAATTAGACTTGCGTTATCTGCTGCCGAAACTGGACATTTGGTTTTTGGAACCCTTCACACCAGCTCTGCTGCTAAGACTGTCGATCGAATTGTTGACGTTTTTCCAGCTGAGGAAAAGGATATGGTCAGGGCAATGCTTTCTGAATCCTTGAAGGCTGTGATATCACAGGTATTGTGCAAAAAAGTTGGTGGTGGCAGGGTTGCAGCTCATGAAATAATGATTGGGACACCCGCAATAAGGAATCTGATAAGAGAAAATAAATTAGCCCAAATGTATTCTGCTATACAAACTGGACAACAGTTTGGAATGCAAACGTTGGATCAGAATTTGAAAAATCTTTTGTCTCGTAATGAAATTACCGTTGCAGATGCTCGCTCTAAAGCTGCCAACAAGGACGATTTCTGACGCGACTTTTTGGCCATGTTAAATAACGGAGATCATAGATGGAAAGAGAAAATGCAATAAAGACGATGCGAGACCTCTTGGCTTCAATGGTGGAAAAGAAAAGCTCTGATATGTTTATAACAGATGGTTTTCCTCCTGCTATGAAAATCGACGGAAAAATAGTCCCCGTGGGAGAACATGCTCTTTTAAGTGATGATACAAAGGCCCTATGTTCCGCGATAATGAATGATCGCCAATTAAAGGAGTTTGAGGCTACTAAAGAATGTAACTTTGCTATTTCTCCAAAGGGAATAGGGCGTTTTCGAGTAAATGCTTTTGTTCAACAAGGTTCAAACGGTTTAGTAATTAGAGCGATAGAAACCGAGATTCCAAATATTGATAAATTGGGTCTTCCCGCAGTGATGAAAGACATTATCATGACCAAGCGGGGCCTTGTAATAATGGTCGGTGGAACTGGATCTGGAAAATCTACTTCACTAGCGGCTTTGATTGATCATAGGAATGCTAATTCTCATGGCCATATAATTACCATAGAAGATCCCATCGAGTATGTTCACCCTCATAAAGGTTGTATTGTCATGCAGAGGGAAGTTGGTGTAGATACCGACGATTGGGATATAGCGTTGAAAAATACTTTGAGGCAGGCTCCCGATGTGATTTTGTTGGGCGAAATAAGAGACAGGGAGACAATGGAGTTTGCGGTGGCATTTGCAGAAACTGGACATTTGGCCGTAGCTACGCTTCATGCTAACAGCGCTAATCAGGCGCTGGATCGCATAGTGAATTTTTTTCCAGAGGAAAGAAAACAGCAACTACTGCAAGATTTGTCCCTTAACCTAAAAGGGGTGATTTCCCAAAGACTGTTGAGGAAGCCAGACGGTAAAGGAAGAGTGGCGGCTATTGAAATACTGATAAATTCTCCTTTGATTTCGGATCTTATTTTGAAAGGCGAGGTCCACGGTATAAAGGAAATCATGTCCAAATCTAACGATTTAGGGATGAAAACTTTTGATCAAGCCCTCTTTGAATTATATGAAGAAGATTTAATTGGTGTAGATGAAGCGTTAAAAAATGCTGACTCCGAAAATGAATTACGTCTACGCATCAAACTCGAAGGGAAAGCTTCAAAAGGGCGAAATATTTTGGACGAAGTCAGTGGATTCTCATTGGAGGAAAAAGAGGAAGACACAGGCACATTAGGATAAGGCTAAATGATCAACTCCTATTTAGAAATTTTAAGAGACAAAAAAGGCTCTGACTTGTTTTTGAGTGCAAATTGTAAACCTTTGATAAAAATTGAAGGTAACTTGCACGAAATCGGGGAGGAAGTTCTTAGTGCAGACAGTGTTAAGTCCGCAGCCTTAGGGATTATGAGTGAAATTCAGGTGAAAAAATTTGAGGAAGAACTGGATCTCGATTTTGCTTGTGAATTGCCTGATGGTTCGGCTCGTTTCAGAGTAAATGTTTTTTTTCAGCGAGGGGATTGGGGCTTGGTTTTGCGGTTGATACCTTCAAGTATCCCCAATCTATCAGAGCTTGATGTTCCAGAAGTTCTCTCGGAGCTCATGACTAATCGGCGTGGCCTTATCCTTATGGTAGGTGGTACAGGCTCTGGAAAATCTACAACTTTAGCCGCGATGATTAATCATAGAAACGAGAACTTTGGGGGGCATATCCTAACTATAGAAGATCCAATTGAGTTTTCTCACAAAAGTTTAAAGTCAATTGTTAACCAAAGAGAAGTTGGGGTTGATACCAAAAGCTACCATGCGGCCTTAAGGTCGGCGATGAGGGAAGCTCCAGATGTCATAATGATTGGCGAGATTAGGGATCGAGAAACTATGGAAACTACAATGGAGTTATGCAACACAGGACACCTAGCTATTTCTACAATGCATGCTAACAATGCGAACCAAGCTATAGAGAGAATTGTGAATCTCTATCCTCAAAATCTCCACAAGCAGCTTTTTATGGACTTGTCTCTCAATATGCGGGCGGTCATATCTCAGCGTTTAATAAAAGGTTCAGAATCTAGAAGGGTGGCCGCAGTCGAGGTGCTCCTCAATACCCCTCATATAGCGGACTTGATACTCCAAGGTGCAATTGGTGATATTAAGGAGGCTATGGAAAGCACAGGACAGAAAGGTGCTCAAACCTTTGATAATGCCTTATATGATCTCTTCAAAGCCGATAAAATATCTATGGAAGAAGCATTAGGTAATGCGGACTCAAGAGCAAATTTAGAAACGAAGATTAATTTTGGTTAGTCTTTTTATTTTCGGAGTAGATTATTATGGATTTATCACGTACCAAAGCCTCGAACGAAGTCCAACTAGATTGCGATCGCTTTTTGATTACCAAGTGGGTCTTCTCACCTAATTCGGAAACCGGTTGGCATCGGCATAACTATGACTATATTGTTGTCCCACTGTCGGATGGACAGTTAAGCTTAGAGACCAACAAAGGAGAAAGGGACTCGACGTTAAAAAAAGGCGGGTCATATTCTCGCAAGAAAGGTGTTGAGCATAACGTAGTAAATAAAAGCCTTTCAGAAGTGTCTTTTATA
>CACDEI010000001.1 GCA_902551695.1 uncultured Pseudomonadota bacterium | reverse complement strand
CCAAATCTTTATCTTTTATTCTCTCTCGGGTTTTCTTTTTCCAAAATTCATATGCGGTTCTATTCACCTTTTCATCAGTAAACACATCGTGATAGGTTCCCAGCCAAAAATTAAACCCGCCTGCTTGCCAGAGTCTTTCATAGGTCTCTTCCCTTTCTACATCGGAAACATCCGCTCCCGAAGTTGGTATGAAGTCAAAATCAAAGCCGCCAAAACATTCTCCACGACGTTTGAATCGACTAGGTAATTCCTCTTTCATTCGCTCGTTCTCTTTTGGACCGTAATCTTTCTGACCCATGGGAAGGTACATATTGGGAGTACGTTGAAAAACTGTAAGATGTTTTGAAACGAGTGCCGCTTCTTGTGCGACCTGAATTCCACTAGCACCCGTGCCTATCACGGCTACCCTCTTCTCTTTTAAGTCCAACCCATCTTGAGGCCAAAGCGCAGTATGGTGAGCATCACCTTCAAACAGTTCCATTCCGCCTAACTTGGGAATATATGGTTTGGAAGCAAACCCAGTGCATATGACGATGAATTTCGCCGACATTACGCTTCTAGTATCGACCTCTAGTTCCCAGTTGTCAGTATTCTCATTGAACCTGGCTTTTGATAACCGGCAGTTTAGGCTGACATCTTTGAGAAGATCTAATTTTTCGCCTACATAATCGAAATAAGCCCTCATTTCTGACCAGCCCGGAAAGCGTTCCGTCCAACGCCACCCTGACCACAACTCTTTTCGGGAGAACTGATAGATCTCGCAGTGGGTATCTACTCTGGCTCCTGGATAACAATTCCACTGCCAGATTCCCCCCAGGCCGCCACTCGCCTCCAGGAGATGTACTTTAAATCCCTCTTCCCTTAAGCGTATTAACTGATAGACCCCAGAGAAACCTGCACCGACGATTACCACATCAAATTCATTAGAATCAGCCAAAAATACCCCCGCTATTATATTACTACACTTGATACGCTAAAAATACCATTTAAGATCTAAAACAATAAAAATTCACTATCACATTATTTTAATGGTTATTTTCAAAAAGAGAGGATTTTATACTCTCTGGAAAGAATAATTTTTGTCATTACATCTCCGAGCCGATAAAATTTATAGATATTGGTTAATGATGCTAATCTTTTATAAAAGGAGGCGGCGTTGGATACGAAGACATCTGAACCTAACCTACAACTGGATTACGATGTAGTGGTTGTCGGGGCTGGCTTCGCAGGTATATATGCTCTCTGGAAAGCGAAAAAAATGGGATACAAGGTAAAGGGCTTCGAACGTGCCTCTGATGTAGGGGGCACCTGGTTTTGGAACTCTTACCCGGGTGCTCGGTGCGATGTTGAGAGTTACAATTACGCCTACTTTTTCGATGACAGTATTGTTCGGGACTGGGAATGGTCAGATGCATGTGCTGGTCAGGAGGAGATACAACGCTATCTTAGATTCGTCGCCGACCGTTGTGCGGTTTTGGAGGACATCTCTTTTAATACAAAAATCGAGTCAGTCCAATATGTAGAAGCATCCGGCCTCTGGCACTTATCTTATTCTAATGATAAGAGCCTAACTTGTCGTTATCCGATACTCGCTATAGGAGCTCTTTCAGAACCGAAAAAACCCGACATCGAGGGGGTCGCAGACTTCATGGGAGACACTTATTTTACCTCTAACTGGCCACGCGACAATTTGGTAGATTTTAACGGAAAACGAGTGGGTGTGATTGGCACGGGTTCGTCGGGCGTTCAAGCAATACCAGAAATAGCAAAAGCAGCAAGCGAGCTTTATGTTTTTCAACGAACTGCAAATTATGTTACTCCGACCCGATCAGGCCCGATGGAAACAGAATTAGTATTAAGCATCAAAAAAGATCCGAAAGCTGTTCGACGAGCGGCAAGAGAAAGTTTTGGTGGGCATACACCTCTCGCAATGGGGGAAGAACGCTACCTAGAACTTGATGAGGAGGGGCGAGAGAGAGCCTTACAAAAAGCTTGGGATGGAAAATATGTGCCTCTAGCTTTTAGAGATGCGTATCTATCTGAAGCAAATGATGCTATTTCTGATTTTATACGCAAGAAAATGCTCGAGCAGGTTGATGATCCTTGGACTGCAAAACATCTTGTACCATGGGATCATCCTTATGGGGGGAAACGCCCTTGTATGAGCAATGTATATTTGCAAACTTACAATTTCCCCCATGTGCATTTAATTCCGCTTTCGGAATCGCCCATAGAGAAAATTGATGAAAGGGGCATCAAAGTTAGTAATCAATATATTCCGTTGGATGTTATTGTCTTCGCTACAGGGTTTGACGCAATATCTGGACCACTATTTGCAATCGATATTAGAGGGTTGGATGGTCAGTCTATCAATGAAGCTTGGAAGGATGGACCAGCCAACTATCTTGGCACTATGGTAAATGGATTCCCGAATCTTTTTTTACCCTCTAGCGCGATGTCACCCTCTGTATTATCCAATATGGCCACCCTAGCGGAACAACAGATTGATTTCATTCTAGATTCGATCGATTGGCTGGAAAAAAATGGTCGTCCAGGAATGCAACCGACTAAAGAAGCTCAGAACTTCTGGCAGCAAGAAACACTTCGCTACGCAAAAAAAAGACCGGGGGCTTTAACCACCAAAAGTTGGTACTCAGGCGCTAATATTCCAGGAAAGCCCAGAATCTTCATGGTCTATTGCGGTGGATTCAAGCGATATAACGAAACTTGCTATCAAGAGCTTGAAGACGGTTTCCCGAGCTATGAGCTGCTAACTAACGCATTGAGTCGATAATAGTGTGAAACCTCGTTAGTCGCCACAATAGGGACAAATCGAAAATCGCTCTTAACCAATATCTCAGACGTCAACTTAACGAGGTAGTCAAGCTTTCAATATCTTTTTGAGAGATCTTCAGTCCCTCCATTGACCTCGAATTGAAGCACCGGATGAACTCTCCAAAACCTTTATCGTTGCTAGGATATCTTCATCGGCAAAACCATTCTGACAAAACTCTTTCAGAAGACGCTGAGTAACTGAACCCATCGGAAGATCGACCCCCAATTCTTTCGCGAGATCTGTCGCCAGGTTTATATCTTTAAAAGCTAGACTAACAGTAAAGTTGGGACTTAATTTGTCCTTTAATATTGCCTTGACTCCACCCGCCCAAGTAGCACTATTTCCGCTACTGGTTTTTACGATACTCCAAAGTATATTCGGATCAATACCTGCTTTTGCTCCAAGTATCAGTGCTTCTGCGTTACTCATCATGTTTGAAAAAGCCAGCATATTGTTGACAAGCTTGATGATATTTCCCGTACCAGCCCCACCCACGTGAAACACGTTAGTTCCGATACAGTCCCATATTGGTCCAAGAGCGTCGAATACCTTTTTTTCACCACCCACCATCACCGTGAGTTCTCCGCTTTTCGCGCCACGGGTACCGCCGCTAACGGGCGCGTCTAAAAAGCTTACATTTTTCAATTTAGCTATAGAGTCTATTTCTCGAATTAAGCTTGGAGAGTTAGTGCTCAAATCTACAAGCACTTTTCCGGGAGACATTGACTCCAGAGCCTCACTAGCAACTATTCTCACTTCCTCTGGTCCTGGAAGAGACATCATAATTATTTCCGACTCCTGAGTGAGCGAATCTATACTACAACAGCTAACCGCACCTTTTTCGACCAGCGATTGAGCAGGGGCGTCCCGTATGTCAAACACAAAAAGTTTTTTACCTGAGTTAAGAATATTTGAGGCCATCGGTAGGCCCATAGCACCAATTCCTATAAATCCAACTCGCATCTCTTTTCCCTCAGAACACTAATTATAATGACAAAAGTATATCAACCTACATCCGCCAATAAGCTACAGCTTAGGTCAACACGCACAAAAACTTAATTAAGAAAACACTACCAACATTAATTGAATGGTTTTTCGACTAAAGGTTCTAGTTGCCTCAAAGCGTTCGAGTACACGTCTCTTTTAAAATCCACCACCATATTAAGCGGTTCCCAATATTCTACCCAAGCCCATTCTTCAAATTCTGGAGAAGCATGTAGGTCTAATTTAATTTCGCTATCTTCCCCTTTGAATTCCAACAAGAACCAGATTTGTTTTTGACCTACACATTTTGGAACACCGACTTTTCGCTGATATTTCTCAGGCAATCGATAATACAACCATCCCGCGGTGCGTCCGATCACATTTACTTTTTCCCCAACAAGGCCAACCTCTTCGTGCAGCTCTCTATACATAGCCTGTTCGGAGGATTCACCCTCCTCTATTCCACCCTGCGGCATTTGCCAAAACTGCAATCCTACTCGACGCCCACAAAATATTTTTTTTGCCTTATTTAGGAGAATGATTCCGACGTTTGCCCTAAATCCCTCGTCATCAATCATTTTGTCAGGACCAAGCTTATATATTACTTACTGCTTCTTTTTCCTCGAGAAGCTCTGTTTGGGTATCATTCATTTTTTGCCGACTGTAATCAGACACTTCTAGGCCAGTTACAATTTCGTACTTTCCCCCAGAACATTTTACTGGGAAAGAATATACAAGGCCGGATGACACATCATAGTTGTTGCCATCGCTCCAAACGCCCATGCTGGTCCAATCATCCGAAGGAGTCCCTAAAACCCAATCTCGCATATGCTCTATTGCCGCATTCGCTGCAGAGGCAGCACTAGACGCACCCCGAGCGTCAATAATCTCAGCACCACGTTTCGCTACCTTTGGAATATATTCTTTGTCGTACCAGTCAGGCTCAACAAAACTCATCGCAGCTTTACCCGCGACCTCAGCATGATGCAAATCAGGATATTGGGTAGTCGAGTGGTTACCCCAAATAGTTAATTTCTTAACCTCAGAAACATCACAAGCGGCTTTTTTTGCTATTTGATACTTGGCTCTATTGTGATCTAAACGAGTCATAGCAGTAATTTGTTCTGGAGGCACATCCGGGGCATTTTGAATGCATACCAAGGCATTCGTATTTGCGGGGTTTCCAACTACCACAATCTTAACGTGGTCATTCGCGACACTATTAATGGCACTACCTTGATCTTTGAAAATGCCACCATTAGCTGCCAATAAATCGCTCCGCTCCATTCCAGGACCGCGCGGTCGAGCGCCGACCAACATACCATAATCACATCCGTCAAAAGCCACATTGGCATCATCAGAAGCTTTGATGCTAGCTAAAAGAGGAAAGGCACAATCATCCAATTCCATCATCACTCCCTCTAGAGCTTTCATAGCTGGGGTTATTTCAAGTAATTGTAAGGAAACGGGCTGGTCTGGGCCCAGCATCTGCCCTGACGCGATTCGAAATAAAATAGAATAAGCGATCTGTCCTGCAGCGCCAGTAACCGTAACTTTCACGGGAGCCTTCATCAAAATTTCCTCTCTAGTTTTTTATTAGCTTTCATTGTAACAGTTTTAAGAACTTGTAATAACTAGGCAGATCCTCTGTGTATTTATCAGGCCCATCTAAAAGTATGTAAAACCATTTATTTAAAACCTAACCTCCTTACACTTTTAAGCCGCAATATCCTCAATGGAATATAAGTGCTATTTCCTTTCCAAGGTAATGAAACCAAATTTTTTAGGGCATTTTAGGTGACTTTTCGATAACTTTGGTAGAAAATCTCAAGTTAAGGGTTAAGTCCAAGGGATACCTTCTTCTTTGACCCCAAGATTTATCGGATTTCTGTATAAAATTTCTTGAAAATAGGTAAACAAAGATGGATTCGCCCCTCTCAATAACAGGAGAAAACCTGGAATACGTTGAACAAATCTACGAATTATTTTTGAAAAATCCCAACAGTGTTTCGAAAGAATGGAAAGAGTACTTTGAAACAAACGATTTGAATTCAGAGAGCGGGTCAAACCCAGAGGCTCATCGCCTGGCGAAAGCTGAGGTCATTGAAGCCGCGAAAAAAAAATCGAACAGAAACGAAAGCACATCTCAACCCGATTCAGTTAAGCAAGTTTCAGTTTTACAACTTATAAACGCCTATAGATTCAGAGGCCACAGAAATGCCAACTTGGACCCGCTCAACCAATACAAGCGACCTCAGGTGCCCGAGCTTGATCCCTCTTTTCACGACCTTTTTGAAAGCGATCTCGATACAGTTTTTAACACTGGTTCTCTTCAAGGGGTAGAAAACGCGACGTTGAGAGAGATTCTCAAAATCGTTAGAGAAACATATTGTGAGAATGTCGGCGCAGAATATATGCACATTGTTGAAACTGCCGAAAAACGTTGGATACAGCAGCAACTAGAACCTAGCAAAGAAAATGTCCTTGCGAACGAGCGGCGAAAACAACTACTGAGATGCATTGTTGCTGCTGGCTCACTCGAACGTTATCTACACAAAAAATACGTAGGACAGAAGCGGTTCTCGTTGGAGGGAGGAGAGAGCACTATTGCATTACTAGACACTGTGGTCGAGGAATGCGGAAAACACGGCATTAAGGAGTGTGTTGTGGGTATGGCTCACAGAGGAAGATTAAATGTTTTAGTGAACATAATCGGGAAGCACCCTTCGGACTTGTTTGACGAATTTGAAGGCAAGGGGCGCCCAGAAAACCTATCAGGGGATGTTAAATATCATCTAGGCTACTCCTCCGACATACAGACCCCTAGCGGCCCAGTACATCTAACGCTTGCATTTAACCCTTCTCATTTAGAAATTATCGATCCAGTGGTAGAGGGGTCTGTGCGAGCAAGACAGGATAGAAGAAGAGACTCTGGCCGAAATGAGGTGCTTCCATTAATACTTCATGGCGACGCGGCCTTCGCCGGACAGGGAGTAGTTATGGAAACATTCAATTTATCCCAAACTAGAGGCTACTCAACCGGAGGCAGTTTGCATGTAATAATAAACAATCAAATTGGTTTCACTACCAGCGAGCCCCTAGACTCGAGATCGACTCTTTACTGTACCGACGTCGCAAAGATGATCCAGGCCCCTATCTTTCACGTGAATGCGGACGACCCTGACGCTGTTGCAAGAGTCGCAAAAATCGCGCTCGATTTCAGGATGGAATTTAACAAAGATGTAATTATCGACCTAATTTGTTTCCGAAAGCATGGACACAGCGAAACAGACGAACCAGCAACTACTCAACCATTAATGTATAAAAAAATAAGGAGCCACCCTGGCACAGAAACCATATACGCTGATAAGTTAGTTTCAGATGGAGTGCTGAAAAAAGGGGAAGCGGCAAAGATCAGAGAACAATATATTAAAGCCTTAGAAGACAACCAGGTGGTATCCAGACCATATGCAGAGCTATTAGATAACAGCGCCGTGAACTACTTTTTACCATTCTTAGGATCTAATTGGGAGTCAGAGTATGATAGCGCATTAAACGCCGATATCATTTCCAAACTTGGGAGCAAATTTACTAAAGTACCCCCCAAATTCGAGCTGCATAGACAATCCAAGAGAATTTTAGAAGATAGAAAAGCGATGTTTAAAGGAGAGTCGGCATGTGATTGGGGATTTGCCGAAACACTAGCCTATGCCTCACTGCTCTCGGAAGGTTGTCCCGTGCGTATTTCGGGTCAAGATTGTGGTCGCGGCACCTTCTCTCACAGACACGCAGTGCTAAACGATCAAAACAACGGAGAAGCGTACCTCCCTCTTCAAAACATAGATAAGAACCAAGGTGATTTTCTAGTCATCAATTCCACTCTTTCTGAAGAAGCAGTGTTAGCTTTTGAGTTTGGCTACGCAGCTGCAGAACCAAATGCTCTAGTTGTCTGGGAAGCTCAGTTTGGAGATTTTGCTAATGGCGCTCAAGTCGTAATCGATCAATTCATTGCGTCTTCAGAAGAAAAATGGGATCGATATTGTGGATTAGTCTTGTTCCTCCCTCACGGATACGATGGACAAGGACCTGAACACTCCTCTGCGAGGCTCGAAAGATTTCTCCAACTGTGCGCAGCGGAAAACATGCAAGTTTGCTATCCCACAACCCCTAGCCAACTTTTTCATATGCTACGAAGACAAATTCGCAGGCCCTATCGCAAGCCACTGATTGTTATGAGCCCCAAAAGTCTCCTGCGGAAAGGCTTATCTTTCTCTCCTCTCAAGGAATTTACCGAAGGAAAATACCAACCGGTCTTGGATGAGACCGAAAAAATATCAAAATCCAAAGTTAAAAAAATCATACTGTGCTCGGGAAAGATTTATTTTGATCTTTACGAGGCAAGGGAGAAAAACAATATCAAGGATTGCGCTATTATAAGACTGGAGCAGTTTCATCCATTCCCTAGAGAACAAATGCGAAACACACTCAGTCAGTATAAGAATGCCGCTGAATTGATTTGGGTACAGGAAGAACCGAGAAACCAAGGGGCTTGGTCTTATCTGCTATCCCGAAGGCATCTCGGCGGCTGTTTTGATGAATCAAAACCTTTAAAATGTGTTGCTAGACCTTATTCTTCATCCCCAGCTGTTGGCTATCTATCGCTCCACGAGGAACAACAGAAGAAAATAATTTCGGAGGCGCTAGAGCTTGGAGAAGAATCGCTACCGAAGAGAAAGAGTGCTTAAGTGGGTGTTATACACAATGTTTAGGAGATCGAAATGTTAGTAGAGATAAAAGTACCCGATTTAGCTGAATCAGTTCCCGATGCAACATGCTTAGCATGGATGAAAAATGAAGGGGACCACATCACGGAGGGAGAAAACTTAATAGATTTAGAGACCGACAAGGTAACCTTGGAAATCGTAGCACCACATAGTGGTATGGTTATCTCAATTTTAAAAAAGGAAGGTGAAATTGTTCTCTCAGGAGATATCCTCGCGACTATTGACACAGAGAGTGTAGCGGTTAACACTCCCCAGTCGACACAAAATAACGAAAATATTGGCTCGGGAGAGTTTTCAAAAAATGAAAAGACCCTAGCCCAGAAAATCGGACCAGCAGTAAAAAAATTGCTTATCGAGAAAGAGATAGATCCAAATTTAATCCAAGGCTCCGGTAAAGACGGTAGAATCACCAAAGAAGACGTCAATCTTTTCCTTAAAAACTCTGTCACTAGTGAAAAACCACCTCAAACCACTGGGATGACCTCACCAAAAAATAGAGAAAAAAGAGTGCCGTTAACGCGCTTGAGAAAACGCATTGCAGAAAAGCTTTTAGCCGCTCAGGAACAAAATGCCTTGTTAACAACGTTTAATGAAGCCGACATGAGTGCAATTCAAAATCTTCGCAGACAATTCCGTGATGAATTTTCAATCAAACACGCCACCAAGCTTGGTTTCATGCCATTCTTTGTGAAAGCCGCAGTAGAGTCGCTAAAATCCTACCCTGTAGTAAATGCTTCTATTGATGAAGATGACGTTGTATATCATTCCTACTTCGACATAGGGGTGGCAGTAGGAAGTGGTAAGGGCTTGGTAGTACCCATTATTAAAGATGCTGACCTACTATCCTTCGCAGAAATTGAGAAAAAGATAATGGACTTCGGGGAGAGAGCGCAGGACGGTAAATTAAGTGTGCAGGAGTTGACGGGGGGTACTTTTACCATAAGTAATGGAGGCATCTATGGATCACTCATGTCAACGCCGATAATAAACTCCCCACAGAGCGCGATTCTAGGTATGCATAAAATACAAGACCGTCCGGTCGTAAAAGATGGAGAAATTATGATAAAACCAATGATGTACCTCGCGTTGACTTACGACCACAGACTTATTGACGGTAGAGAGGCAGTCCAATTTCTTGATAGCCTAAAATCCTGTTTAGAAGAACCTAGCCGTCTCTTGCTAGACCTATAGAAGGAAAAATTAAAAATGAGTGAATACGACCTAGTTGTAATAGGTGGAGGACCAGGCGGATATGTGGCCGCAATCAAAGCTGCACAGATGGGCCTAAAAACCGCATGCATTGATAAACAAACAGCCGCTGACGGCTCACCTGTGCTAGGCGGAACATGCCTAAATGTCGGTTGTATTCCTTCTAAAGCTCTATTGGACAGCTCTCACCAATATGAATTTTTTAATAAAGAAGGAAAGAAGCATGGCTTGGTTGGGAGCGTAAAAATTGACATAAGCCAGATGCAAAAAAGAAAAGAAACTGTTGTGAAAAATCTCACCCAAGGTATCTCTGGACTCCTTAAAAAAAACAATGTTGAGTGGCTGCATGGCTTTGGCAGTCTAAAGTCTAAAAACGTTGTTCAATGCACGTCTGAAAAAGGTCTAATCAAAAATTTAAGTACAAAAAATATCTTGCTGGCTTCCGGTTCTTTACCTTCCAGAATCCAGTCTTTGCCTATAGATAATGAATACATATTTGACTCCAGCGGGGCTCTTGAATTTAAATCTGCGCCAAAAGAACTTTGCATAATCGGAGCCGGCGTAATCGGCCTAGAATTAGGAAGTGTGTGGAGAAGACTTGGTTCTAACGTTACAGTGTTGGAAGCTCAAACCTCTTTTCTCGATACAGCAGACAAAGATGTTTCTGCAGAAGCTTTAAAATTATTCAAAAAACAAGGGCTAAAGATTGAGCTAGGCACTCTAGTCACTGAAGCCAAAATAGCAAAAGAAAAAGTTACTATCTCTTATAAAAAAGGCGTAGAAAGACTCGAGTCTTCATTCGACAAAGTGGTCGTCGCAGTAGGGAGGTCGCCATATACAGAGGGTCTCAATCTGGATGAAGCCGGGGTCAAATCAGACGACAAAGGATTTATCTTGGTAAACGAATTTAATGAGACTTCGACCAAAGGAATCTTCGCGATTGGGGACTGTACCCTCGGTCCAATGTTAGCTCATAAAGCAAGTGAAGAGGGTATTTTAGTTGCCGAACATATGGCTGGTGCCAAAGCGCCTGTAGAAATCACCCATGTACCTTGGATAATTTATACGTGGCCTGAAATTGCTTGGGTAGGCCCCTCTGAACAGTTTTTAAGAAACACTAAAAAGGAAATCAACGTTGGGAAATTTCCTTTTAGGGCCAGCGGAAGAAGCCACGCAAGAGGAGAAACTGAGGGTTTCGTAAAAATTATAGCAGAGAAGAATAATGACCAGATACTCGCAGTCCATATTTTGGGTTCGAATGCTTCAGAACTGATTTCTGAGGCCGTAACCGCTATGGAATTTGGCGCAACTTCCGAAGATGTAGCTCGGATCATTCATGGTCATCCAACCCTGTCAGAGAGTATGCATGAAGCGGCTTTAGCCACTCTAGGAAATGCAATTCACTATTAAAAACAGATCCTTAAATTACCTTTATTAAAAAAATTACAGCATTTATTGCGAGAAAAGAAAATAACATGCTTGCATGTCCTAACAGCTACCCTTAGATTAGGGTTCTGAATGAGGGAGTTTCTAGTGTTATGGATAAAGAAAATCGGGTCATCAAAAAATATCCAAATCGGCGGTTATACGACACCACTGAGAGTAAGTATGTAACCCTTAACGACCTCAAAGAACTAGTGGTAGAAGAGATAAGTTTCACTGTGGTAGATAAAAAAACAGGTGATGACATTACTCGAAACGTACTACTTCAAATCATCATCGAGCAGGAGGAGGATAATGGTGAACCACTTTTCTCAGCCGAAGTCCTGCAGAAATTGATAGGAATTTACGGAAATCCAAATCAAAGTACAGCTGGAGACTTTTTGAGCAAAAGCGTCCAACTTTTCTGTGAACAGCAAAAATTATTTCAAAACCAAGTCGAAGAAGCCCTCTCGACAAACCCAATGTCTTCGATTGTCACTCAAATGACCAAACGCAACATGGAACTCTGGAAGGAAATGCAAGAATCTTTTTTGGCTACCGGGACAAGCTCCTCCAAAAAAGAAGATAACTCTTCTTAGTCCGCAGCGATTTAGACTTCCTAATAAGCGGGTTTATCTAGACGCTTCCAAGCATGTTCTTGATGGATTCAGCACGGTCGCTCAATGCAACAGGTAGCCGATCACCAAAAATAGAAAAATATTCCTTAATATCTTCAATCTCTTTCTTCCATGATTTTTTATCAACAGCTAATAAGGACTCAGTAGCGCCTGGCGGAAGGTTCAATCCGTCTAAGTTCAGCTCCCCGGATTTTGGAAGATACCCAATCGCAGACTCCGTTCCTTCTGCTTTTCCATCGGACCTGGCTAGGATCCATTCTAATA
Source organism: uncultured Pseudomonadota bacterium (assembly GCA_902551695.1). Lineage (GTDB taxonomy): Bacteria > Pseudomonadota > Gammaproteobacteria > TMED69. Next base: position 97,226 of record CACDEI010000001.1, on the reverse strand, counting down.
CTCTAATATTCTCTCCAAAGCCGGGCCACAAGAACTTACCATCCGCGCCCTTCCGAAACCAGTTCACATGGAAAATAGGCGGAAGATTATCCGACCGAGAGGCAAAACTGAGCCAGTGTGCCCAGTAATCACCAAAGTTGTAACCACAAAAAGGCTTCATTGCCATAGGATCCCTCCGAACATTCCCTACTTGTCCAGCAGCGGCCGCTGTCGTTTCTGAGGCCATTGATGCTCCAGCGAAAACCCCATGTTCCCAGTCATAGGTCTGAAAGACAAGAGGAGTCACGTTAGAACGTCTTCCGCCGAACACTATAGCGGATATTGGTACCCCATTTGGAGAGTTACCTTCTTTCGAAAAACTTGGGCATTGCGAAGCAGGAACCGTAAAACGAGCATTTGGATGCGCAGCAAGGCCTCCCAAAGTTGGATCAAAACTATTGCCCTTCCAATCGACTAAAGTATCAGGCCGAGTTAAATCGTGTCCCTCCCACCAAGGCTCTTGCTCAGACGTTAGGGCAACGTTCGTATAAATCGTGTTTTTCCCTAGGGTATTCATGCAATTCGGGTTTGTAGTGGAACTTGTACCTGGAACAACACCGAAAAAACCTGCTTCCGGATTTATTGCTCTAAGCTGGCCAGACTCGTCTAAATGCAACCAAGCAATATCATCGCCTACAGTCCAAATTTTCCAATCCTCGAACCCTTTTGGCGGAACGAGCATAGCCAAGTTTGTTTTACCGCAAGCAGAAGGAAATGCCGCTGCAATATATTTAGTCTCTCCCTGTGGTGGCTGGATACCCAAGATCAACATGTGTTCGGCTAACCATCCCTCTTGCTTAGCCGTTCCACTAGCTAGTCTTAAAGCGTGGCATTTTTTTCCAAGCAACGCGTTGCCTCCGTACCCAGAGCCAAAACTCTTTATTGTTTGTTCCTCTGGGAAATGCATTATGAACCTTCTAGCAGGATCTAGTTCGCCAACAGAGTGAAGACCTTTAACGAATTTAGAACTACTGTTAATTATGGCAATTGCAGCGTCCCCAATTTTTGACATGATAGACATGTTAAGCACGACATAAGGGCTGTCAGTAATCTCAACCCCTGCTCGAGCGTAGGGGGAACCAACAGGCCCCATTAAATAAGGGATCACATACATTGTTCTCCCCTTCATACTCCTCTCAAAAAGAGCATCGATCTTGGCATGCGCTTCAGCTGGATTCATCCAGTTATTATTTGGACCAGCATCATCCTCCAATCTACTACAAATGAATGTAAGCTGTTCCACTCTCGCCACGTCATTAGGATCTGATCTGTGTAAAAAACAATTTGGATGAGTTTGCTCATTAAGTTCCAACAAATCGCCGGTTTTTAACATTTCCGCTATCAAGACCTTCTTTTCTTCTTCGCTACCATCACACCAATGTATTTTTTCAGGTGCCACCAATTTAGCTACCTCAGTTACCCAACTTTCTAAATCTTTTTTACTCATAAGAACGTCTATAGGCCTCCTATTAAGCCTCTAATACTTTGTCAAAAAATGTGATAAATAGTTCCGAATATAGAAGAAAAACGACTTTTCGATATTTTCGAGAGATTCGGAAAAATCTAAGCAAGTCGCAATTATAAGGCTTGTTTCAATTATGTCTAAAAAAAAATAAGAGATCTGTAAAAATACCTTGCATTAAACGTCTCGAATAGTTATGCTGCATTGCAATATACTGCATCGCACAAAAGGAGAACTGTCGTGGAAACTACTTTAATCAAAGGATGGTCGACCATAACTCAAGACGCTTTCAAGGCCTCGAAAGAATTAGAAGATATAAACTCAAAGGCCTTGGATAAGGTCACCGAGAACCAGATAAACCTCTCTAACGCTTTCTTAGAGGCGAACACCAAATTTTTTGAAAACTTGTCGGAAAGCAAGAAGTATCCTGATTTATTAGCTAATCATAACGAACTTTTAACTACCTATTCTGAAGTTTTTTCAAAAGCTACAACTAACGCTGGAGATTTAATAGCAACAGTTAAGAACGATTATGAAGATTGGATAAAAAGAGGAATCGAAAAATCTACAAGCAATGAGTTGTTCCGTAATTTTATACCTGCTAAAGAGACAACCGACAAGAAGAATGGACATAAAAAGGATACGAAATAATAAATAATTATTTATTATGCTTTTGGAGTCCCTGTCTCTGCTTCTAGCTTCTTCAAAGAAGGACAGAGACAAAGGGGATTGCCATTAATAATGTTGAGCGTCAAGCCAAGCCGCTATCAACCCCCCAGTAGAACGACCAGCGGATTTGCCAACATAAAGGCCCACATGGCCACAATCCATTTCGATCTCACTGTAATCGGCATGGGTTATAAGCCGTGCAAGCGCCTTCGACGATTCGATAGGGACGATGTGATCATTACTTGCGAAAATATTTAAGATAGGGGCTCTAATATCACTTGGTTCCACATGCAAACCATTCAAAAATAGAGTCTTCTCAACTAAGGCGTTCTTTTGATAAAACCTGGAGGCAAATTCCATTAAGGCATTGGAACTAATAGCTGGGGAGTCAAAAATCCACTTCTCCATCTTTAAAAAATTTTCTACATAAACAAGATCATGTCCATTTTCGAGGAGATCAAAATATTTTTTCTGTAAAAGCTTATAGGGCTTAAGAAACAAAAAGAACAAATTCAGCATTCTCCCATCGATTGTTTTGGGAAATTTTTCGAAAATTTTAAGATCAACATGTCTAATAAGGGCACTCAGTCTGTCCTTTTCACTGTGAAAGTCAATTGGGGTTGCCGTTGTTATCAAAGAGGAGACCTTTTCTGGGAATAGGCTCGCATAACAGACTGCAAAGGTTCCTCCTTGGCATAATCCGATAACATCTATGGCCTTTTTCGGAGAAACACCCCGAATATAATCCACCGCGCTACCAAGGTAATCTATAATGTAGGTTGATAATGTAACTTCCGCATCGTTATCCTCGGGGTCACCCCAGTCTATGAGGTAAACAGGAAAACCTAGATCACAAAGCTCCTTAATTAAAGATCTATCAGACGATAAATCTGCAATTTCAGGCCGATTAACCAATGAGTAGACTAGTAATAGAGGATGATTATTTTTCGTTGCACCGGTATTTTCGTACTTGTACAAAACCATCTCATTCTTTTGAAACTGCACTGTTCTGTGACTTAATCCAATTTTGATTGGCCCCGATCTGTCAATATTTTTTTTTAGGGCTTTTAATTTGGAATGAGAGTTTCTTGACTCTTTCATAAATATTAACGGATAAAGGGATTAAATTTCATGGTTTTTAGAGACAATTAAATATACTTATACTTTTTAAGGGTGCATCTCTTTTGAGAGATGAGAAATGTAAAAATTAAAAAGCTTTCCGAAATCTTTCGAGAATTCCGCCGTTAAAATCCACTCAGAATGCGCATCATCAGCACACTCTATCCATTTTGCAAATAGCTCTTTAGTGTCCAAACTATTCCAATGCTTGGTTTTCATTCGAAGGTTTTCTAGCGCAATAGAAATTGTATTTAGCGAGCCTGCGAGAAGACGCAGATAGGCTGCCACTAGGGGATCGCTAGATGGTTCCGTATCGCCTAATTTTTTATCTTCAAGATTCATAGTCTCCCCAATAGCTTTTAGGACTGAGTGAGAGGGAAACATCAATTCCGCAAAACCATTGTTCTCGATAATGTCAAACCACTTTCTTTCAAAAACTCTTGTATCTTTACTAGCCCGTTCTTGAACTTCTTTAAAAAGAATTTTCAATACATCAGCTAATTCCTGCCACTGTTGGACAGGTAACTCACCTACACATTTTTCTAATTGATTCTTATGCTTCCTATTTAAGCTCATTGTCTTCGAAGAAACGCGGTTTTAAAGTCGTTATAGTGATTGAATGTAACTTTTTTTAAGCTCTTCAACAACCGAGGGATCTGCTAGGGTAGTAGTATCTCCCAGATTTTCTAACTCATTTGCGGCGATTTTCCTTAAAATTCTCCTCATGATTTTTCCTGACCTTGTTTTAGGCAATCCTGGCGCCCACTGTATCTTGTCTGGGTTAGCAATAGGCCCTATCTCCTTTCTAACTAAATCAACCAACTCTTTCCGTAGATTTTCTGACGGTTGAATCCCATTCATTAAGGTCACGTATGCATATATTCCTTGGCCTTTTATATCATGAGGATAACCTACCACTGCCGCTTCTGAAACGCTTTCATGCAGGACTAGCGCGCTCTCTACCTCTGCAGTTCCTAGCCTGTGGCCAGATACATTGATCACGTCATCCACTCTGCCAGTAATCCAGTAATAACCATCGCCATCTCGACGAGCTCCATCACCAGTAAAGTAGTATCCTGGATAGGTGCTGAAATAAGTCTCTTTAAAACGTTTGTGATCACCAAAAACAGTACGCATTTGACCAGGCCAAGATTTCTTGATCACCAGAGAACCCTCACCCCGACCCTCTATTTCTTGGCCATCTCCATCCAACAACGCTAAAACGACACCAAAAAAGGGAAGAGTAGCGGATCCCGGTTTCAATGCTCTAGCACCAGGAAGCGGAGTTATCATGATCCCACCTGTTTCAGTTTGCCACCAAGTATCAACAATCGGGCACCGTTCTTCACCGACAACCCTATAATACCATTCCCATGCTTCTGGATTTATAGGCTCTCCTACCGTACCCAAAACTCTCAAGCTACTTCTGCTAGATGATGCGACGAATTCATCTCCTTGCCCCATCAAAGCTCTCAAGGCCGTAGGAGCTGTGTAAAATATGTTTACTTGGTGTTTATCAACGACTTCCCACATTCGGCTAGCCGTTGGATAGTTTGGAAGTCCTTCGAACATAAGCGTCGTAGCCCCATTTGCTAACGGACCATAGACAATATAGGAGTGTCCGGTGACCCATCCCACATCGGCAGTACACCAGTAAATCTCTCCAGGCTGGTAATCAAATACGTAGTGATGGCTCATTGCTGCCTGCAGCAAATAACCTCCTGTTGTGTGTAAAACCCCTTTAGGCTTCCCAGTAGAACCAGAGGTATAAAGAATGAATAACGGATCTTCTGCCGAACACTCCTCAGCAGGACAATCTAACCCGGCCGCCGCTATACATTCATGGTACCAAACATCTCTCCCTTCGACCCAATCAATCTTTCCACCAGTTCGCTCTAAAACGAAAACAGTGTTAACGTCGGGGCAGTTTTTCAGAGCATCATCTGCGTTCTGCTTAAGGGGTATTTTTTTTCCACCTCTTACTCCTTCATCCGCAGTAATCAGGGCAGTACACTTTGAGTCCAAAATTCTATCTTTCAATGCATCAGGGGAAAATCCTCCAAACACTACAGAATGGACTGCACCAATCCTAGCACATGCCAGCATAGCTACCGCGGCTTCTGGCACCATAGGCATGTATATGGACACCCTATCACCTTTTTTGACACCTCTAGATTTCATTGCATTAGCAAAACGACAAACTTCCCCATGTAACTCTCCATAGGTTATTTTCCGATGCTCAGAAGGATCGTCTCCCTCCCACAAAATAGCAATTTGATTCTCTTTTTTAGGTAAATGTCGATCTATACAATTTGTTGAAGCGTTCAATTTTGCCCCATCAAACCACGAAATTTTTGCGCTATTAAAATCAAAAGAAGAAACCGTTTCCCAAGGTTTACTCCAAGTAATGAATTTCCTCGCGTACTCCGCCCAAAACGCGTCGGGGTTCTTAACCGAAGATTCATACATTTCTCTATATTGACGGTCATTGACATGCGAGTTAGAGAATCTTTTCTGGTCAACCGGATAAACCTTTTCATCTTTCATGCAATATTCCCTTCCTAAGTTATTGGTTTGAAGTTTCCCCGTTATAATCTATCTATAAGTGTCTGCATAGTCGAAACAAAGAAAAAATAATCAAAATGTTCTACACTCACACTCATATATCTGAAATTTTCCTACAATATATCATGAACCTAATTTTTCTATAGAATCAGTTTCTCAAAGTGAAAAAATATAATGAATACTGAATATGGCGAGTACAACAAAGAGCTACAAACTGCCCTAGAATCAGTCCGATTAGCAAGCAAAGCAACTTCCAAAATTCAAAAATCCCTAAGAAATAGGGACATAGAAAAGAAGACAGATTCTAGTCCCGTCACTATCGCAGACTACGCCGCCCAAGCTATAGTCAATAAGCACCTTTTTCAATATTTAGGCAGCGATCAAAAAATGGTGGCTGAAGAGGACTCTAGTGACCTGAAACAATCGACTAACTCAGAGCTACTTGAAGAAGTTGCTCGCAACGTTGAGGAAATCATAGAGGTCTCCGACTCAACCGAGATATTAGATCTTATAGACAGGGGCAATCATGATGCATCTTCAGACAGATATTGGACTCTGGATCCAGTTGACGGAACAAAAGGATTTATTAGAGGAGAACAATATGCCATCTCTTTAGCGCTAATTGAGAATGGGGAAGTCATTTTAGGTGTATTGGGTTGCCCTAATTTATCTTCTATCCACATGGAAACTTTCGAACCTGGGAAAGAAGAGGGTACCATCTATTTTTCGGTAAAAGGGAGAGGATCCTGGTCAGCCCCAACACATGAACTTATTAAAAAAGATAAATTAAAAATTAATGATAAAATTAAAACCGATGACTGCCGGGCATGCGAGTCAGTGGAATCCTCCCACTCCAGATTCAGCTATAGCAACCGTATTTTCGATAAATTGGATCTATCTTTACCTCCCTTACGGTTAGATTCTCAATGCAAATATGCAGTAGTAGCTAGAGGACAAGCAGAAATCTATTTGAGGATTCCCACCGACTATCATTACGAAGAAAAGATTTGGGATCACGCGGCTGGCTCTATAATCGCGCAAGAAGCAGGAGCTATAGTAACGGATATCAAAGGGAAACGACTAGACTTCAGAGTGGGGAAAACTCTGAAGAAAAACCAAGGCATTGCCTGCGCTATACCTGCTATCCATAACAAACTACTTGAGGCTATAGGTGACTCGCTCTGAAATCAAGAAAGTCTAAACGTGGACTATGAGAAACTCTTTAGGCACGGTATAGTTGGTTGATTGGTTATTAATGTTTATAACAAAATATGAAGGGGGAATTAAACAATGAGTATTACGGCAACCGCCTTAATTGGTTTAGTTGTGTGGACAATTATTTTAGCTTTCGTAGTGGTAGGAAAAAGATTATCTCTGGTTATGGGTGGAGAGAAAGATATAAACACCTTTCTACCGGATGGAAAGGATGTGGGAGATTTTGGTCTCAGGGCGACTCGCGCTCATCTAAACTCGCTGGAGGTTCTCCCGCTTGCCGGTGGTATCATGCTGCTAGCAATTGCTACTGGAAATACCGCTATTACAGATGGCTTGGCTATGGCGTTCCTTTACTGCAGAGTGATTCAATCGGTTATTCATCTGATCTCTGTTTCTAAGATGATGGTGTTATTGAGGGCTACCTTTTTTAGTGCGCAATTTGTGTTTTTAATTATTTGGGCTCTCGCCTTATGTAACGTTACCAGCTAAATCTTCCGCCACTAGGAGGCATATAATACCTCCTAGTGGCTACAGCAGCATTAAATGCTGGTTTTCTAGAAAACCTCTTCCTTGATTAAGAAAAGCGGTGACGAAAAAATATATTAACGAGGAAAAATACTAATGACTTTTACCGCTGATTTCGAGAAATTTAAATTCGAAACCGATACCTTCATGGGGAAAAGAGTCCTAATTACTGGTTCTGGCAAAGATGGAGGTATAGGACAAGCACTCGCTTTAGCTGCAGCGGCCAACGGTGCAAGAGCTGTAGGAATCCACTTCCATAGTAGTTATCGAGACGGATTCGACATGGTCTCTGCTATGCAGAAAAAAGGATTAAATGTCTTCGCCATGCAAGCTGATGTGACCAACACAAGAGACCTATGGGCCTCAAGAAGTTTTGTGAAAGAACAGCTGGAGGGACAAGGACCAGACATTCTGATCTGTAATTCGGGACTTACTGAGGGGGGCTACAGGTTTGGCAAAGCTCTACCCATAATTGATGAGGAGTCTCGCCGAGAGCGAAGAGCAAGAGTTCGAAGAGACTTTATAGAAAGACTTGAAGAGTCAAAACTAGTGATGGAGACTAAGATTGACGGCTTTATGTACATGACTCATCTCTGGGCTGGGGAGGCCGTTTATCATAAACAACCCCTCCATTTGATTTATATCAGCTCCATGCAGGCTATCGAACCGGGTCGCGCAGTACCAGGCTACGCTCTAGCTAATTGGGCTGTTCTTAAACTACCCGAAATATTGAAAGTCAATTTGGGGAAAGACAGTAATATGGTGGCGTCATCTTGTTTAATGTTGCCCTTTATCAGGACTGGCATGACGGAAGAGTATGCAGGAAATGAGAAAGTATACGGACGTTGGCAAGCCAGAATGTTAGAGCCTTATGAAGCAGCACAATCAATTACTGATCTGCTCGGAAGACAAAGAGACGACCTGGATCTAGGTAATTTTAAATTAGAGGTCGATGGAAGCGCGGATGACCTTCATCTATCATGGTCGAAAATAGATCTTGTGGTATCAGAAACAAAGATTTAGCTAAGCATAATAGATGATCTTTCTACCTAACGAGCGGGTTAAACCTCTTATTGCTTTGGGCCTCATGACAATTCTTTGGGGATGCGGTTGGACCATACTAAAAATCGGCCTCATAGACGCCGAGCCATTTACATTCACTGCTTTAAGGATGTCCTTAAGTGCGCTATTTTTGCTCCTAGTGCTAGCGTTCTCTGACAGACCTTTTTTTCCTACAAGAGTTCCAGAACTAATTATTTTGGGAATCGTACAAACTTCGTTGTTGTTCACCTTATCTACCTGTGCGGTGGATCAAGGCTCTTCAGGTAGAGTAGCCTTCCTAGTATACACCATGCCTTTTTTCACTCTAATTCTGGCTAGACTCCTCTTGTCAGAGAAGATCAGAGGTCTGCAGTGGGTAGCTATTTTCCTGGCCTTTTTAGGCCTTCTAACAATTCTGCAACCTTGGAGACAGGCGCTTACATCCAATGGAGGCGTTTTAGGAGTGGCTGCGGGCGCAATATGGGCTATTAGCGTCATTATGGTAAAGAAAATTCAAGATAAAGCGCCTATCGATATGATATCTATGACAGCATGGCAAATGACTTTTGGAAGTATACCTTTAGTTTTATTCGTATCGTTTGTCGATGAAAACCCGATAACTTGGTCCACTCGGTTTATTTTGGTTCTTGCATTTATCGCAATAGTAATAACTGGGCTTGGGTGGCTGCTTTGGGTTTACGCGCTAGAAAGGTTGGAGGCCGGCTCCGCAAGTCTCATCACGCTCGCAACCCCCGTCGTTGCTATCTCCACCTCTGCCTTTCTTTTAAATGAAAACCCAAATAACACTGAAATGGCAGGAATGACTTTAATTACCGCTGCTCTTTTGTTTTTAGTTGTTCACGCAAATAGGGATGCCGACCCATAAATGATTTCCACCAACAGTCTCAAAAAGAGCCTGATGGATAAAAACTTAAAAACTTTGAGCTAATTGCTTCGCAGCATCGATAAGTTTATTCTCTAAGGACTGCAAATCTTCTGGAGGCGCCAAAGTGGGTTCAACTACCAGCCGTTCAACTTCCGTCAGACCAATAAATCCAAGCCAGCTTTCAAAACTGGGCTTCTGAAGATCAAAAGCTTCTGTCTCACTACCAGCTTCATAACTGCCTCCAGCTGCATAAATTGCCAAAACCTTACCCTGCACCAAGCCTTTAAAACCTTCCTCAGGAGAATGAGACCACGCTAAACCAGGTTGGGTAATCAGATCGATATAGTGTTTCAAAGTGTAGGGAAATCCGAAATTCCACATAGGCACAGAAAACACATATTTATCCGCTTGATTAAACTCGTCAAATAAAGATTCTATTTCCTTCCAGGCCTCCTCTTCAGCAGGAGTCGGAGCCTGCCCATGCATAATACTATATTTTGCGTTCAACCTATCTTCATTGAAAGGTGGAAGCGCCTTGCTCCACAGGTCTATTACTTCAATAGTGTCCAATGGATTTTTATTTGAATATTCATCAAGGAAAGCTCGAGCCACCCTAATCGAATGCGATCTTTCTTTTCTAGGTGATGATTCAACATAAATTAGTTTCGCCATAACGTTTCCTTTACTTAATAGAATTACCTTTGATTCGATTGAAATGATTCACTACAAGAACAGAACAAGCTTGTTTTCTTTTTCTCTCAATCAACATATTTTTTTCAATTAAAGCCACGGGAGGGTAAACTAGCAGTTGCCTTTCCTTTGGCAGAAAGTTCGCCATCTTGGTTTTTTGCAACTAATTCAAAATCAACGAGATTTTTACCATTCTCTTTTCTTTTATCAATCACTTCACCTTCTATGACTATGAGATCACCTACAGGATTATGTCTCCTTATCTCCGAATATAAATGAATAAGCCTACCACTGTCCCCTATCCAATTAGTAATAGAGTGAGACAACCAAGAGCAACGCTCTGGCCCGTAATCATAAGCGCCTGGAGCCCCCACCTTGCAAGCAAATTCTTCCTCCCAATGCACCCGTTCTGGGCAATCGGGTATTCCATATTTATTCTTTATCCCAGTCGCTGGATGGCGAGCCTGCATTTGCCAAGCTAACTTATTGGCACGGATGTATAAACCGCCCCAACCCTGCGCATAGCATATGAATCCGGTGACTGTCATAGGGCCCTTTGCCAATTTGGGGAGGGACTGTCCCACCTCCACCTCCTCAAAGTATCGGGGCAGTGACCCTCTAATCCGCTCTTCTTCATAAAGTACGTTGTGCTCAGCAAGCTCCTCCTCGGAGTACTGTTTTGTAGCATTTCCTTTTAAATCATCATATTTAGTACCCGCCTCGCGAGCTAAGTCCCGATCAGTTCTAAAGCACCAAGAATCCCCGCTTGCTAACATTTTCCCAGTCTTATCGAAGAAATCTACGTGATATGTTTGTTGAACTGAACGTCCCGCAAAAGATGTTTCATGCTCCACTAAATCTTTTAAATATGCCTCTGTAACTATCTCAGAATTTCTCGGAATTGGGGCGTACCAGTCAAAATCACAGCCTGCAAACATAGCATGAACACCAGGAAGGCCACCAACGTAGCCGCTTATTATTCGACTACAAGCAAAAATAAAGGATGGCGGGGCGATTATGTCTCCATACTCAGTGTCACTAGCGTAATCTGGATCACACCATAACGGATTGTCATCACCGATACCATGCGCATAGTGCCTGATACTATCTCGTGTAGCCTCATGACACCAAGGCTCTAGCGAACGCTCTATCTTGACCCCAATTCGATTACGAAGTTCATCTAAAGCAGACTCTGTAATAGCTGAAAATTCTCTTTTAATCTCGCTACTCCTTTTCTAACTGGCAAGTAATAAATAATTTAAAAAATTTTAATTGAGTCTCTCATCGCTCCCTCTCGCAAAACTTTTCGATTCACTTTTCCGGCGGGCGTTTTTGGTAAGTCCTTCACAAAAGTGATATCTCTTGGGTACTCATGTTGAGATAGTCTTTCTTTCATATATTGTTTCAACAGTTCAGCATCACCTTTAAATCCCTTTTCAATAACAACGTAACCCTTCGGAATCTGACCTCTCGTCTCATCAGGAACTCCTATTACCGCCGCCTCCGCTACTGACACATGAGTCAAGAGGATATTTTCTATCTCGACAGCACTCATAGTCCAGCCAGCCGAAATGATTACATCGTCCGACCTACCAGAATGGAAAAAATAACCCTCATCATCATAATAACCGAAATCTTTAACTCTAAACCATTCTCCTTTACGCTTTACGGCTATCTCACCTATTTCATTTGCCAAAGCCACCTCTCCAGACTCACTCAATATCGTTACATCATTTCCTGGCGCAGGCTTACCTAAGGCTCCGCGTTTCACCAAATGCCCTTTCATTCCAGGATAATCGACCATAATAACACCGACCTCAGTGGTACCGTAAATACTAGAAGGGGAAACTCCGAAGTAATCTGTGACCCAATCAAATGTCTTTGCATCCAGAGGTTCCCCAGTAAAAGTGCACTTTGAAACCGAAAGATGATAATTTGATTCCAAACTTTCTCTACGTAACATGCGGTAGACAGTTGCCGCAGCCGCAAAATTATTAACCTTTAATTCTTGTAACGCTTCCAACACCATTTTTGCTTGAAACTTCCCTGAATAAGCGACAATCTGAATACCTAGAGCTAACGGCGCTATTGTTCCATGCCAAAGACCGTGCCCCCACGCGGGTGATGATGGACAAAAGTATATGTCACCAGGCCTTAATCCTGTACCGAATAGCGCAGCAATCATTAAAGTCACTACCGACCTCTGGGAATGCTTGACCGCCTCCGGCAACTCTCGAGTAGTCCCTGAGGTATATTGGTACACACACAAATCTTTAGATTTCGTGGCAACCTTAAAATCTGATGGATACTTGTCTAGAGAGTTAAAGAACTGTTCGTCGGCTTTTATAACTGGTATAGAGGGATACTGTATACGGATAGCATCAACCTCGTGGGCCACAATAATCGCAGGTTCACAATCTTTTATTCTAAGTGCCAAACCGTCTGGTCCAAATAAAGTAAAAAGGGGAACCGCTATTGCGCCTCGCTTAATTGCCCCAAAGAGACAAGCATAGAAAATTCGGCCAGGTTCGAGGACTAACGCAACTCTATCCCCTTTTGAAATATTACGCTCCTTTAAAAAATGAGCAAACTGACTGGAGTCTCGGATTAGCTGATCGAAATCCACATACTCAAGCCTGCCATTGTCATGTTTTACGGTAATCGCCCGACCTTTCCCACGGTGTCTGTCAACACACTCGTGAGCTAAGTTCATATTTTCTCTATCGCCATCAAAGAGGCGCCAGAGTTCTTCCATAGAAAACTTCTGTTGCACCTCCAGATAGTCAGTTGCATTTAACAAAAACGACATAGATAGAATGCCTTACCGGTTCAAAAAATTAGTAGAAACGTATTACCCAATATGCTCCAACAAGGTTTCGCTGTATAATTAGCTAATAGATACTTTTACATCATCCCCAACACTAATTTTACCTTTCTCTGAGACATTGGCATAAACACCTACATTCCTTCCAGTCTTGTTCGCGATGGTCCTGAGTACATTTATATCACGAGGCAAAGTACCAGTTGAATGAGTAGTCATACTGCACCTTATGGTGGGAATCTCACAGGCAAATTCTGTATCGCCAATATGTAAACTTTTATCGCACCAGTTTAATTCTGCCAGGCCTGAACTATCAGTTTCGACCACTATATTGGGTCGAAACCGGTCTCTTTCAAAAGAAGAGTCAGGTGAATGTTTACTAAGCTCTCTCAGCCAGCTAGTCGTGAGCAGATGGATAGGATAAGCGTCGAAATAGGTTCCTTTCGGTGTTGCAAATTCATTAATTTCTTCCAATTTATCTGCGGGAAAAACAGACAGGTCTGGGAGCGGCTCATCTTTCCCCAAGCCTAGCATCTGCCTAATCATGTCCTCACTCAACTCTTCTTTCCTTTTATAATGTTCCTCGTTGGCTTCTGAGAGGCGAGGAAATAGGGTAACTTCAGTCTTTAAATAATCGGAAATCTTTTGACTAACTCCTTCCGAATCAGTTCTAATCGTACTGCCGTCTGGGAATAATATATCTGCAGGCGGCACCATAGAGGCAGTGGGTTCTGACAAATATTTTGCGGAACACTGCATCAAATCGGGAAAGCGTTTCGCTCCCTTTATTTCTCCTGAATTATTATCTTTTACAGCCCACCCTCTATCTCCGTTGAGGCCTAGAGAATCTATGTCAGCAACTTGCAAAGATTCGCCTCTCATCGACTTTACGGGATAACGCCATATCTCTAGTACTCGGCCTACTGTTTCATACTTCATTAAACAAATTCCTTTTAAGTTTCATACCAAATTTGAGGCTTCCTATCTTTCCAAGGCACTGCCTCTTCCAATTGAGCAGCTAGATTAATAAGCGTCGCTTCATCATTCAACTTAGCGGCAAATTGCATTCCTATCGGCAACCCATCCGGAGACCAATGAAGAGGTAAAGAAATAGCTGGCTGACCCGTAGTATTAAAAAGTGGAGTGAAGGGAATCCAATCAAATACTTGCCTACTCCATTCCCGCGCATCGATCCCAGCTGCATCTTGGTCCAAAGTTCCAAGCTTCAGCGGCGGTTGAGATATGGTGGGAGTGAGTAGGAGGTCAAAACGCTCGAACATTGCACCAGTTTGTCTACTGATTAAATTAAAGTTTGCCAGAGCAGTTTGTAGCTCAAATGCACTTAGAGATTTACCGTGCTTATATATTTCCCATGTTACCCTCTCCAAATTTTCAAGGGAGGGAGATGTTCCGACTTTGTTTGCCAAGCCTTCAATTCCCCAAGCGACATAAGAGGTCCATATTACTATCAATTGCTCAAAATAGAATTGCCAATCAATATCGAAACTCTCTTCTACCATTTCGTGACCAAGGCTTTCTAGACTGGAAACAGTCTTTTTCAGACCATCGAGCACATGAGGGTGTACATTCGCTCCATTAATTGGTTTACCTGTCCAACCTATCCGTAATTTTTTAGGCTTATCTGCACATTGCTGGATATAAGGTTTTTCAGGTGCCATTATTATATTCGGAGGGCCGATATCAGGTCCTTGTACAGCATCTAACATTGTCGCTGTATCTCGGACACTTCTACTTACAATTAGTTCAATAGCGTAGCCATTTAACCAATCACCAAAACCTGGTCCAGTTGGTACCCGCTGTCGAGTGGGCTTTAAACCGACCAAACCGCAACAAGAGGCCGGAATTCTTATCGAGCCTCCACCATCATTAGCATGGCCCATCGGTACCACTCCGGCAGCAACCATTGCCGCAGAACCGCCACTAGATCCTCCGGGCGTTCGAGAAAGGTCCCAAGGATTATGAGTAGGACTATAGAACTTAGATTCCGTGGTAGGGTTATATCCAAATTCAGGAGTGGCACACATGGCCGCCGTTACCAGGCCTGAATTTCTGAATCTTTTCATCAATTCACTGTCTTCAGACGCAACCACACTAGCTCCCAATTTACTCCCAGCTCTGCTGGGCGTTCCTTTCGCCTGAATTCCCAGTTCTTTAAGAACAAATGGAACACCGGTAAAAGGACCTCGCGGCAGATCAGAACTAGCCTCGGCACGAGCCATGTCATCAATTCTGGCAGTTACCCCATTTAGCTTCTCATTAACGGCTTCAATGCCAGATAGCGCGTCTTCTAACAACTCTGAGGGTGTTACCTCTCCCTTCTCCACTAGTTTCGCTAAGCCAACACCATCGTAATTGGAATAGCCATCTAAGTTTGCCATATCATCCCCCTCCAGACTTTTAATCGATCTTTAAAAAAGACATATCCCGATTACAGAGTCTACTTTAGCCCACAAGAAAAAGTCTATAAGTGTTCGCCGAACCTTTTTTACTATTTTAAACACTTATACCAGTTTATTTCAGTTTCTTTCTAGAATCTGATGTTTCAATATAATTTAAGGTAGAATATAGGATAAATGAGGCAAAAATTTTGAACATCCATAGTTGTGAAAATTCTAGGGGGTTGAGACCAATCTGGTGTGCTGAAGAAATGGAACTGGAATATGAGGTAACCATGCTTCCTTTTCCACCTCGTGTCTTAAAACCAGAGTACCTCAATATTAATCCACTTGGAACGATTCCTTTCCTAGAGGACGGTCACGTAAAAATGACTGAATCAGTCGGTATGTGTCTATATCTAGTCGAAAAATATGGTCCCACAGATTTAGCAATCCGACCATATGAGACGGACTACCATTTGTACTTAAATTGGTTAACACATGCTGACGCTACACTTACCTTTCCTCAGACGGTAGTTTTACGATACACCATACAAGAACCAGGGGTGGCGGACGCAGCAGCCGAAGGCTATCGAAGATGGTTTGTCTCTCGACTAAAAATGCTCGAGTCTTCCCTAGGCGATCGAGAATTTCTCTGCAGTGATAGATTCACTATCGCAGATATATGTGTAAGTTATGCCATTTTTTTAGCCAAACAACTCAAAATAGAACAAGCTATGAAGCCTAATATTACACGCTGGGCCACAGCCTTATTTGAGCGTCCCGCTTTCAAAAGAGCACATGCACACAAATATATCGAAACCTCTGGATAGCTTTTTCAATATTCAAATATTGGTTAGCCTATTCGAGCATTAACGCGAATCTCCAAAAGCGCATCCGGAAACGCAAGCTCACTGACACCAATCGCAGTCCAAGCAGGGTACGGTTCCTCTATATATTTATCTTTTACACTCATAAAAGCCTTGAGGTGCTCGTTCAAGCCAATATGAAAAGTTGTCATCTCCAATATATTCGTATAATCACCCCCTGCCTCTTTCAGCACTTCTCCAAGACTAAGAAAAGCTTGCTCAAACTGTGTGACTGGGTCAACAGACGCTTTCATAGTAGTAGCATCAACGCCGATTACACCCGAACATCTCAGAATACCTTTATCTAATACCGCTGGAGAAAAATGGAACTCCTCATAGAACAGTCTCATAGATGCGGGAATGATACTCTTAGCCATAAAAAACCCCCTATAAATGATTTGCTTCCAAAAATTCTAAACACTTCTGCTTGGCTTTCTCACGTGCCTCGCCACTCTTCCAATCTTGAATGAAGGTTACTCGAGGTGAGATTTCTGAAATCATAAGAGATGTGGATTTAGGATGATAAATATCATCCCCCATGAGTACCAAAAGTGGAACCTCACATTGACTAACAAATGTCTCATCCACATTGAACAGCACCTTGTCTCCTCCAAACATATTTTCCCTAAAACTAGACCAAGCCTCCGATTCAACTTCTGGCATTTGAGACCGTAAACTATAAGACCAATCATCAAACAAGGAAAAAAATACACCGCGATTATTATCCAGTCCAATAGTTTGAAAAAGGGTTGCAGATAACACACGGTCAGAAACACATTCAATCAGGCCGAATGCGTAAGGACCACCAATACACATCCCTATTACATGAAATTGTTTAATATCTAAATAATCCATGAGTCCGATCTGGTCAGTTGCAAAGCTATGCCAGCCGTCCTGAGAAGATATAGGAGCTTTTGAGTGACCCGCATTTCTCTGGTCCATCGCTACGACTCGAAATTTTCCTTTGAGATGAACTCGCGGATCCCAAGGGGTGCCTTCCCAAAATCTAAGTGAAGATTTCATTCCTCCTGGCGCCAAAAGCAAAACTGCGGGCAAATCCTCCTCAGAGTCTTCGTAATAAATGGACACCTCTCCTCGCCCGAAAATAGGCATCATAATCTCCTTTTAGTCATTATAATTTCTCTTCATCAGACTACATTTGATATTTAGGTACGAGAGCTAAGTTCTATCACACAGTTGTCATATCTGGAAGTTTTTTAATCCTTCTGACCTGAGAATAGCGAGACGTTCTATAGTCCACAAAGAAGGGTTTCCTGGAATATCTGATTTTCCACAGCCGAGCTGGTCATAAAAAATAATAGGGCGTTCGTCAGCTACTCGATGATTGTGCTGTAAATGTTGCATCGCAATTAAAGAATGTGAACGGGTTAGACAAAGATATCGCGGAAGACCTGATGGACACGATTATTCGTGAGAAAATCCGATGTGTTCTGATGATGAATATTATTCAAAACAATACCGAAAATCGTCTTGAATGAGGGAGTCTAGCTTCAAGCTTTCAGACGTCGCTAGCCCTAGAGACATATGTCTCAAGGGCATTGACAGGAAGGAGTATAGTCAGCACCCCTTGTAGTTCTTTGCAATACACTCTCGGGCAAGTTTCTGTCCTTCTTCTATTTGGGAAAAACTCATCTGCTTTTCAATTTCATTTCTCAACTCTACGCCGGCTTTATGTTCACTCATCGCGGCAATACTTGCCCACATATAAGCACGCTCGTAATCTATGGGAAGTTCCCAAAAACCTTCGAAGTAGTAACCACTCAAAATAGTCTGAGCAATTGGCGACCCTTGTTCAGCAGCAAGGGTAGACCACTTAACCGCTTTCCTATAGTCCTTTGGAATACCTTTTCCTTGTCCGTATATCAAACCCAGATTGTACTGAGCTACTACATCCCCTTGTTTCGCAAGAGGTGTCCATTCTTTGATGGCGGTCGCATAATCTCCTCTTTCCTGAGCATCAAAACCTTTCTGTGGACCAGCACTCCAACACACTCCCGAACTTCCAACAAAAACGGAAATACTGAAAAGAAAGATTGAAGTGGATCGATTCATAACTCTTTTAAAGAAAACAAGATAGGTTTTTGACACATGCTATGACACATTTTCGTGACACATTTGCCTGGTTTTTGTTATTTAACAGAGGAGAGGAAAGATAAAAATATTACGCCCAGCACGAGATTTTTTATACAAGGTGGCGGAGAGAGAGGGATTCGAACCCTCGATACGGGATAAACCGCATACTCCCTTAGCAGGGGAGCGCCTTCAGCCACTCGGCCACCTCTCCGTTGCGGATAAACTTTCATTGTATCAACAACTTTTTTTAATTTCATATTAAATGTCTGATCTACTTTTTAGATGTCTATGTCAACAGTGCTTCAGTGGATGCTGCCCAAATTGGGGAAAATTGACCTCTGATTGATAGTCAATGAATCCACTGGGGAGCTTTTAATTAGGCTAGAACGGTTCGCCGGGCAAAATAAGAATCTCTCGGTGTTAAGTAGATTCTAACCCAAATTCCGCATGCAGGGCTCGAACACCGAGTTCGGAATATCTTTCCTCAACAACCACAGAGATCTTAATCTCAGAGGTCGAAATCATTTTTATGTTTATATTTTCTTTAGCTAGAGATGCAAACATTCTACTAGCGATCCCTGCATGGGAACGCATTCCTACTCCAATAACCGAGATTTTCACTATCTTATCATCACCTTCTACTCTACTAGCATCCATCTTTTTTGCTAGCGGACGAAGAATTTCCAATGTCTCCTCATAATCAGCTCTCGGGACAGTAAAAGTAAAATCAGTAGTTCCATTGGCGCCACTGTTTTGTACAATCATGTCCACCTCGATATTCTTTTGGGCTACTGGGCCTAGAATCTCGTTGGCAATTCCAGGCCTGTCAGGAACTCCAACTACCATAACCTGAGCTTCATTTTTGTTTAACGCAACCCCAGATATTATAGCCTTTTCCATTTTATTGTCCTCATCGGTAATTCGAGTCCCATCTCCATCTTCAAACGACGATAAGACACGGAGCTTTACTTTATACTTGCTAGCAAATTCAACGGCTCGGATCTGAAGTACTTTAGCGCCTAGACTCGCCATCTCCAGCATCTCCTCATAAGTCAAGCAATCCAACCTTCTAGCCTCGGGCACAATTCTAGGATCTGTCGTATAAACACCATCTACATCTGTATAGATTTGACATTCATCAGCGTTCATTGCTGCGGCCAAAGCAACGGCTGTAGTATCTGATCCACCCCTACCAAGAGTAGTAACTACCCCTGAGTCATCAACTCCTTGAAAACCAGCTACCACGGGTATGACCCCCGATTCAGTCAAAGAAACAAGCTTTTGAATTTCAATATTTTCTATTCTTGCTTTCCCATAACTATCATCAGTTTTAATTGGTACCTGCCAACCGCAAAGGGGAGTCGCCGAACAAGCTATTTCACGTAGGGCCATACTTAAAAGAGATATAGTAACCTGTTCCCCCGTCGAGAGAAGCATGTCAAGAGCCCAGCCTTTTGAGTCAGAGAAATTCTCTGCTAGCTTCACCAAGCGATTGGTTTCTCCGCTCATGGCGGATACGACAACTATTACTTTATTGCCCGCTTTTACAATGGTACTCACCTTCTCAGCGACGGCGCGTATCTTGTCGATATCGCCTACTGAGGTGCCACCGTATTTTTGAACAATTAAAGCCATATCAATTTATTTCCGTAAAAGCATCACTTTGCATCACAAAGTTTGCTCTTTACCCATTCGTTCACCGTTCCTAATGCGGGTTCCAAATATTCAGGCTTAGAGCCTCCAGCCTGAGCCATGTCTGGGCGACCACCGCCTTTACCACCCACCTGGTCGGCCACGAAATTTATTAGTTCTACTGCACTTATCTCTTCACTTAAATCTCGCGTAACTCCTGCAACCAAGCGGACTTTATCCTCCTCAACAGTTCCCAAAACCACTATTATATTAGAATGTTTATCTTTCAAACGGTCACAACTATCTCTTAATATGTCCATACTCGAATCTTGTAAAAATTTACTTACTACTTTTACTTCACCGAACACTTCTATCGCATTACTCAAATCATCCTGACCATCTCCCGTAAGTTTCTTTTTGAGAGTGGCTATATCTTTTTCTAGTTTACCCTTCATTCTTACCAGGTCGGTGATTTTTTCTTCCAACCTGTCGGTACTCGATTTTACCAGTTCCGAAATGCTCGAGAGCTTCCTTTGATTATCAGAAATAAAGATTTCCGCATTTTCGCCACAGACCGCCTCGATTCTTCGGAGGCCAGAACCTACCGAGGTTTGAGAGGTAATTTTGAAGATACCCAAATCTCCTGTTCGTAAAGCGTGAGTACCTCCACAGAGCTCTGATGAAAAAGAGCCCATTGTCAACACCCTTACTTCATCAGAATACTTCTCCTCAAAAAATGCTACTGCACCATCCTCAAGGGCTTTTTGGAAATCCTTTATTTCAGTTTCTATCGGGTAGTTAGCTCTTATCTGGCTGTTAACTAGCCTCTCTACTTCCGACAACTCAGATACAGAAAGAGCTTTTTTATGACTAAAATCAAATCTTAATTTAGACGAGTCAACATAGGAGCCTTTCTGCTCCACATAATTCCCCAAGATCGATCTAAGAGCAGCGTGTACCAAATGAGTAGCAGAATGATTAGATCTAGTACTTTCTCGAGTTTTAGTGTCTACTTCAGCCCTGATAGTTTGACCGGACTGCATCGATCCGGAAATTTGTTTACCAATATGCAAGTAACAGCCCTGTCCCACCTGCGTATCAAGCACCTCGAATAAACCCTCTTCCCCTTTAATACGTCCAATATCTCCCACTTGTCCTCCGGCTTCTGCGTAGAAGGGAGTTCGATCAAGAACAAGAATAGCCTCGTCATCCTGAGATAAGGTTTCTTTCTCAACTCCATCTACAAAAATTTTTTTAACAGTTGAATCAGTGCGCAGAGAATCATATCCAACAAAAGAGGTGTCATAGGAATATTCTTTTATGCTATTAATAACAACATCTATTTTAGAATCGTTCCTAGTAAATTGATGAGACTGTCTGCCCAAATTCCGCTGTCGCTGCATAGCAGCATCAAACCCTGACATGTCCACAACGGCATCGTACTCTTTGGCCACATCAGCCGTAAGATCAACAGGAAAACCGTAAGTATCGTACAATTGAAAAGCTAGCTCTCCATCAATATCTTTATTCTTAGATTTATCAATGTACTCCAGAAGTATTTTCATCCCGTTATCCAAAGTATCCAGAAAACGTTCCTCTTCATCTCGAAGAGTCTCGCTGAGCAGATCAGACTGTTCTGAAAGAACGCTGTAAGCCTCCCCCATTTCTTTAGTTAACGGGTCTATGAGGCGATGAAAAAAAACTTCCTTTTTTCCGAGTTTATGCCCATGCCTTATCGCCCTACGTATAATCCTCCGAAGCACATACCCTCGTCCCTCATTAGAGGGGGAAACCCCATCTGCTATCAAAAAAGCACAGGAACGAATGTGGTCTGCAATCACCTTCAGAGAACCATCGGAAGCCATTGCTTCAGGAAATATTTGACTACACCTAGATATCAGATTCTGAAAAAGATCTATCTCATAGTTATTAGAGACGCCCTGCAAAACCGCCGCAATTCTCTCTAACCCCATACCAGTATCGACGCAAGGTCTAGGGATTTCGGTCATTACTCCATCTACGGACCTTTCGTACTGCATAAAAACGAGGTTCCATATTTCTACGAATCGGTCGCCATCAGCATTTTCGCTCCCTGGCGGACCTCCTTCTACTTTATCCCCGTGATCGAAAAATATTTCGGAACATGGCCCACAAGGACCTGTATCACCCATCATCCAAAAATTATCATCCTTTCCACAGTAGATCACGCGCTCTTTTGGCACACCAATTTTCTTAATCCAAATATTTGCGGATTCATCGTCACCTTCAAGAACAGTCACCCACAATTTAGCTTCAGGAATCTTAAAGACAGTTGTTAACAATTCCCAAGAGTAGTCAATTGCTTCTTCTTTGAAATAATCCCCAAAACTGAAGTTTCCTAACATCTCAAAAAAGGTATGATGCCTAGCGGTAAAGCCAACATTATCCAAATCGTTGTGTTTTCCTCCTGCTCTAACACATCTTTGAGATGACGCAGCACGTTTATATGGAGGTTTCTTTTGCCCAAGAAAATAATCCTTAAATTGGACCATTCCAGCGTTCGTGAAAAGCAGAGTCGAGTCATCTTTAGGGATCAGAGGACTACTATCCACCAGATGATGACCCTTGGTTTCAAAGTACTTCAGAAAAGCATTTCTTATCTCACCCGTTTTCATTAATTATCCCATTCACCCATAACCGCTTTCACGTGAACCGTTTCAAATCCTTTATAAACCAGAAATCGAACCCTACGAGCATAGTCCTTGACATCTCTTATTTCAGAATCAAATTTTTTATCATAGGTTCTTTTAGCACACTCAAACCAATCTATTTCCAATTCTTTTAAGCTTCCGAGCGCCATTTTCTTTTCCACGCCTTTTTCCAAAAGCCCTCTCTTGATACGAATGGGTCCATACCCGCTCTTAACCTTACTCCTTGTGTATTCCCTGGCAAAACGTTCATTGCTTTGAAGACCTTGCTCCTCTAACTCCTGCACCGCCAGCAAGGGATCTCTCGTTTCAAATCCGCGCTTTTTTATTTTCTCCAATAACTCTTGTTGAGAATGCTCTCTTGTCGCCAGCAACTTTAAAAGATAAGGGCGCAGAGAAGTGCCGTTAATTTTACTGATCAGGATTCTTCCTCCTGCTCAGCCTCTAACTCAACTTTACTAACTGGTATTACTTTTTCTCGTATCAGTTTTTCAATTTCAGCCGCCACCTCAGGTGAATCTTTAAGAAACTGTCTGACGTTTTCTTTACCTTGCCCTAATCGGTCGCCCTTATAACTGTACCATGCCCCCGTTTTTTCGACGATATCATGCTCGACTCCAAGCTCTATCAATTCACTCTCCCTGGAAATCCCCTCGTTGTACATAATATCAAAAACGGCTTGTCTAAAAGGAGGGGCAACCTTGTTTTTCACCACTTTCACTCTAGTTTCGTTGCCTATTATTTCGTCTCCTTTTTTCAAGGCACCAATTCTTCTAATGTCGAGACGCACAGAGGAATAAAACTTTAGGGCATTGCCTCCAGTCGTTGTCTCAGGGCTACCAAACATCACTCCTATTTTCATTCTTATTTGATTAATAAAAATTACCAAAGTGTTCGAGCGTTTTATGTTACCCGTTAGTTTACGCAACGCTTGGGACATTAATCTGGCTTGCAAACCAACATGGCTGTCGCCCATATCTCCCTCTATCTCGGCTTTGGGCGTCAATGCTGCTACCGAATCAACAACCACCAAATCAACAGCACCTGACCTGACCAACATATCTGTGATTTCTAATGCTTGTTCTCCCGTGTCTGGTTGAGAGACCAACAAATTCTCAACATCGACACCCACTTTGCCTGCGTACACTGGATCTAAAGCATGTTCAGCATCAACAAAGGCTGCCGTGCCACCTAATTTTTGAATCTCGGCCACAACATGCAAGGTGAGAGTGGTTTTTCCTGAGGATTCTGGCCCATAAATTTCAACCACTCTCCCTTTAGGAAGCCCTCCAATTCCAAGAGCAATATCGATGGAAAGAGAGCCAGTTGACACAGCTTCGACTGAAGAAACTACTTCATCAGTACCCATTCGCATAATCGAACCTGAACCAAATTGTTTCTCAATCTGGGACAGGGCCGCCCCGAGGGCTTTTTCCTTATTTTGATCCATTTTTTCTTTCCTTATTTTAGGGCATTACGGATTTAGTGACGTAGGACTATTATACAACTAAACGATTTACGCCAAGCATTAAAATTCCTGATTTTTGACTTTTAACCGGCAGAGTACCGGAGGAGGAGATAAACTTATGGGAAACGCCTATATTTTGCTCCTGTTAACATTCCAATAGGTCATAGAGAGTGGTCTTTAAAGCATACTTCACGGCTTGATGCCTAATGCTGGGGCGATCTCCTGAAAAATGCATAGTTTCCACCCTTATTCCTTGAATAAGATTGTGGAAACCAAAACAAACCGTTCCTACGGGCTTCTCTTTCGTTCCCCCGCCGGGTCCTGCAATCCCGGTAACAGAAATACTAACATCAGCCTCTGATAACTTTACTACCCCTTCCACCATCGCTTTTGCCACAGGCTCACTTACAGCCCCATACGATTCCAATAAGGACTTGGAGACACCTAATATTTTCTCCTTCGCCTCATTAGAGTAGGTCACTACTCCTAGTTCAAACCAATTTGAACTCCCAGGTAAATCGGTCAGGACCTTGGCAATACCACCCCCGGTACAGGATTCAGCCAAACCAATCTTATATTCTTTCTTAAGGAGTAATTCTGCCAGTTCAAGAGACAATTTCATGGAATTTCCCTCTAATTGAGTCATCCGGCTTGCCCCTCTTCTCTCTAAAGAAAGCTTTGAGTAACTCACCACATTCTATTGCCTCTATTCCTCCCACAACAGACGGCCGATGATTTAGTTTACTATTTCCTAATATCTCAAACGCTGAACCTGCGGCTCCAGTCCTTTTATCAAATGCACCAAAAACGACCCTGTCCACTCTCGAATGAATGATAGCCCCAGCACACATCGGACAAGGCTCCAGAGTTACGTAAAGGGTGAGGTCTTTCAAGCGATAATTGTTGACAACAGAACCAGCTAATCTCAAGGCTTCCATTTCAGCGTGCGCAGTAGGGTCATGCTTTTTTATAACCTGATTATAACCGCTTGCCACAATCTCGTCACCCCGTACCAGAATCGCTCCAACAGGCACCTCTCCTTCTTTTTCAGCTTGTTTTGCCAGCGCTATGGCCAAACGCATAAATTTTGAATCATCTTCCATAAGATCTAGAAACGACTTCTACCTGATAACATCTATAGTCTCTTACTTTAGAAGATATAACGAAAACCACTCTGAAGCTGCTTCAGCAGCAGCTTGTTTGTACTTTCCATAGACATCGTAGTGTCGGCCTTCAATAGGGTATAGTTTCTTGGTCGCTCGAATTTTTTCAAAGGCTTCTACCTGCCACTCAACTGGTGTTTGGGTATCCTCTTTCGCCACAATCAATGCTACCGGTTTTTCGATCATATTTACGAATTGCAGCGGCTCATAGGTACGCATTAAATCAAATGTCCTCAAAGTTATTTGGTTAACATATCGATTTCGAATATCACTACTTTTCACCCATTCTTCAGTCTCCGAGCCTACCAAAGCCGCCTTCGTTGTTTGGGGGATAGCCCCTTCTGCACGCGAATTAAGATCTTTCATTATCCTTTCAAGGAATTCTTTCTTTTTTTCTTCTGGAATCCATTTCTCAAAAGTTCTTGAACCACTTATTAACGGCACCTGGGAAACGATACAAGTGACCCTCATATCAAGTGCGCCTACAGTTAAAACGTGTCCTCCAGAATAACTAGTTCCCCATAGACCAATCTTCTCAGAGTGAACTTCTGGCCTCTGTCTTACAAAGGATATAGCCTCCCGCATGTCAGAAATCTGTCGCCAGGGATCGGTCTCGCATCTAGGCCAACCCGAACTTAAACCCCAATTTCTGTGGTCATACATAAAACATGTGAAACCTCTTTTTACGAAATGGTCAGCATAGAAAGGTAAATCCATGGCAAATATTCCCGATAAGCCATGGCTCATCACAATAGTCGGGCGGGCAACCCCATCTCCTGATGAGATTAATTCACCATGCAATGTGGCATTATCACTATTGAACAATAGTTTGCGTACTTCCATTCATACCTCAATGTTTCCCATTTCAAGCCTGCTATTAAAGATACATATGAAACAATCTTTTATCTTTACTCCAATCTACAGTAGAAATTACATTATCTTCAATGTTTTTGAGGATATACTCTTTAGCTCGAACTCGAAGAGAACTTGACTTTCTCCATGGCTCACTTTCGGATTTTTTTAAATACCAATAATAGTCACTACAGAGCGACTTCAAATTATCTTCTGGTTTTTTTCCCATTGAAAATTTATTAGACAAAAAGAAAGACAATATGGATAGAATCATATAATCCGATTCTACTTTTTTAAATTCTCGAATTAATGATTTCTTAAAAAATTGGTTATCTTCGACCTTAACTCTGTCAAATATTGCGCAACCTTGACTTATATTATTCAAAATTTTTACCGAATTATGATTATTTATAGACACGCCAATATCTTTGTCACGAATAATGACCCCACCGCTATCTTCAGGGTTATCATTACCCGGTTTGAGGGTAACAATAAGTCGCCCAGCATATTCCGAATGGGCCACCCAACTTTTTGATCCTGACAAAAAATAGACTAGACCATCTTTTTTTAAAGTGGTGGGTAACATTTCTGCATTTTCATCGGGCTGTTCACTAAATAAAAAACTGGACCACCCCCGCCATTCTTTATCCGGGAACAAAGCATGTAGAGCAGATTGGTAGCCCGCCACGAATATGCCCTCTAAAGAGATAGACTCAGCTGAGAACTTAATCGAAATATCAGGAGAACTTAACCTATAGAAGTTATACGCGTTCCAATGGGAGAACAGATCCTTCTCATTACTTTTCTCCGAGGCTATTAACTGCCCATTCAACAATTGGTCTAACATTTATTTACCTTTTCCACCTCATCCGGATAGAAGGTAACAGAAACCCAACACTTAAACGAACAGGGATGCAATTAACCCACAAAAAAAGTGTAAAAAACCTATGGGTTAGATAATAGGCGCAGAGTAGAGTGAATATCTCTCAGTTCATTTAGTTTGTATTCACGAGACCCGCGATGACGTCGAACACTCTTCAAACAATATTTTAAAGTTAGTTCTAAACTTAAACGTACCAGTCTCCATCGAACTCGCCCCAAAATCCACCAAAAGATCAATTTTCCAAGAGACAAAAATAAGCTACCGATTACCATCTTCCAAACCTTTTTTTAGGTAATAAGCGGACTGCCAAGGCCAACCAAAAAAGAGTTAACAAAACACCTTCAAAAGACTCCATAATAAAACCCCTCCTGAAAAGTCGGTTAAATCACTTAGACTAAATGTAAGTTTCTCTACTCAACAGAGAATTTAATTAAGTCCGATTCATACCGAATTCAACTAGATTGGTTATTTATGCCATAAAAGAACCTAAATTGCTAGCGTTCGTTTTTAAAAATCGACTATATGGTGATAAAAACTACCTTTTGAGAGGTTTTTATCAGAGATTTTTAAACAATCGACCTATTTTTCAGGAATTTAAGGCAGGCGGAGGCCAATTTCTCTGGTTGTTCCATCATGATTAAATGCCCCATACCCTCCGCTATACCACCTTCAGCCAAACCATCAGGAATCATTTTTATAGTCTCTTGGACAGCTTTTTCAGAGATATGGTAATCAGCCTCCCCTTTGAACAGAAAAATGGGGCTTCTTATATTTTTGAGATCTTCTCTCACATCATGATCATTCCAAGCATCCATATCAGCCACACAAGTTTCCTGATAAGTACAACGGTGTTGCCATTTTGATTCTAAAACTATCTCCTCGTCGCATGGATAATACATAGCCGACGTAGAAGCATTGTCAACCAATGCAGCAAACCCTGGAAAACTATGAGGATCGTTGTAACCTGACAAAAAAGAAATTGACCCAGTATTCGCAGCCGCTTCGAAAGCCATCCCTGCTAGAATATCTGTGGGATGGTTACAGGCTATATTTAACGTCATGTCACCACCTATCCCACTTCCGCAAACGACCGGCTTTTCACCGGGACAAACAATCGATATGAACTCCCATACCCATTCAGCGTACTCGGACATTTTTCGAAAAGGTTCCCAATTAACGGGCATGGACTTTGCGTGGCCAGGCAAATCGGGAGCTATTACTTTAAAACCTGCATCTGCCATTATAGGCATAAATTTGTACCATTGGAGCGAACATGCCCAACCCATATGAATACAAATAAGAGGTATTCCCTCTCCACAAATATCGTAATAAGCTCTTGTATTAAGAACCTCTGTATAACGTCCAGTAATTTCGTGTCCCATTTCCCCCTCCTTCTCTAAAGATCCCGTATAGCTATTAAAATCATCTGATTTGATTCGTACATACGATTTGCCTGTAAGAGATCACCATCGACAGAGATATCTCCAGTGTCTAGAAAATGTCCAACATGACGATCACCTTTCCGAAGTGACAGCCAATTTTCCATCGTCGCCTCAATCTTGTAATCCCAACCAAGCGGATTTGCCATGGGAAAGTACTCCATATGATCTATCACTTTTCCACCATAAAGTTTCAACCAATAAGCCTTGTCTCCAAAACATAACATAATCTTCACATCTGACCATTTACTGACTAAATTGAATTTCTTATTTGCGTTGAGTTTTCCTCTCAAACCTACTATAAAATCTAAACTTGGAAATTCCATCGCCCCCTCCTGACTATATGGTATTCAACTGCTCGAGTCATTTTAACTCTTTTTCGACAAAATCCAACACGCTCTGAGAAGACTCAAAAACCAAATCCTCAAACAATTTCTCGTAGAGCATCTTTTTTTTGGCTAGTAAAAATATGAATTTCATTACTTTTTTAGGAACGGAAAAGAGAATAATCGGTTCATTTTTGTTTAACTTTGAAACAATGGATTCAGTTGAGAGCGGTTGAGGTTCGGTTATCAGTTCAACTCCCTGCCATTTTACCTTACCTAGTACATAGTCTGTCACTACATTAGCGAGCGTTTCCACCGAAATAATCGAACGCCTATTGTCAACACCCTTGAAAGGAAGAGGAACCCGCCAGTTGATAATTTTTTTCAACAAACCGAGATTTCCTGGAGCCTCTTCTCCATATACTAGTGGCAACCTTAAGATGAGGACTTCGACACCGTATGAGGAGGAGTTTTCAACCAAAAATTTTTCGGCATCCAATTTCGACTTCGAGTAAGGAGTTTTTGGTGATAACTTTGATTTAAGATTCAAGCTCTTCGTGGCTGACGTTAACCCGTAAACGCCCACTGTACTGAAAAAAACAAACTTCTTGACACCCGCTTCAGCGCACATTTGAAACAACATTTTGGTTGCCAAAAAATTAAGGGATTGGTACTTCCTGTTTGTCTCTTTCTTATGAACCAAAGCTGCACCGTGTACAAAGGTGTCCACTCCATCTAGAAGAGAAACGTCGATTTTCGCAACATTCTCCAAACTAAATTCGCTTACTTTATAGTCACACTTTTTCTTCTTTGATCGCTGGTAAGATACCACCTTTATATTCTTCTGGATCGAACGCTTGATGATCTCCTGGCCACAGAAACCTGTTCCTCCTGATATGCCTAAGACTGTCATCGACTTACCTTCTTTTTTCGGGTTGCGAAAAACAAAAATCTCCCGCAACCGCATCTGTTACCTTACTTTGCTCTAGATGACGTCTAGGGATTAAATGGAAGTGGAAATGAAAGACGGTTTGCCCTGCGTCTTTACCCGCATTACAGCCAATATTAAACGCGGTAACCGCAGGATCGATTTTTATGATGTTTTCTTTGAGGCTGTTTATCATTTTCCAGATGGATTCGTTTTCCTCTTGATTTAAACTGAAGTAGTCGACTATATGCCTTTTTGTAACTATCAGAGTATGTAATTTTGTAATTGGCGCACGATCTCTTACTGCAAAACAAAACCGATTCTCGAAGATAATACGGGAAGGATCCACACGACAAAAAGGACAATCATTTTTCAAAATAATATTTTTTTTCCAACATTAATTTTCGAATCACTCCTTAATCGAAGTCATTTTCTTCATGGTTTTTTGTTTATTCCCACTCGATCGTTCCAGGAGGTTTGCTGGTAACGTCATAAACGACTCTTGATACGTTAGGAACTTGATTAACTATTTTTGCAGCCACTCTCTCTAAAAATTGTTGGTCTAGCTCTACGCACTCAGCAGTCATAAAATCGTCAGTGGTGATAGCCCTCAATGCTATGACATGCTCATAACTTCGGGCGTCACCTTTAACTCCTACAGAGAAAATAGGCAAGAAAACAGCGAAAGCCTGGCTTATCTTGTGATAGAGATTAGCATCTCTTATTTCCTCTATGAAAATATTATCTGCCTCCCTTAACACCTCTAGGTAACTAGACTTAACTTCCCCCAAAACACGAACAGCAAGTCCAGGGCCAGGAAACGGGTGCCGTAGAACTATATCGTCAGGCACTCCTAATTCCTTTCCCACCTTCCTAACCTCATCTTTAAATAACAAACGTAAAGGCTCGATTAATTTCAACTTCATGTGCTCTGGGAGACCACCGACATTGTGATGGGACTTTATCACGTGACTTCCAGCACCATCTGCCGCTGATTCAATGACATCTGGATAAATTGTCCCTTGAGCTAACCAAGATACCCCAGCTATTGTGAGCGATTCCCGCTCAAAAACCTCAATAAACTTTTTTCCGATAATCTTTCTCTTTTCTTCAGGATCAGTTACGCCAGCTAATGCCTCCAGAAATTCGTTCTGAGCATTAACAAAACGAATGTTTAAACCCATAGATTCTTGAAAAGTATTTATGACTTGCTCAGCTTCCCCTAATCTCAACAAACCATTGTCTACAAATACGCAAATTAATTGATCTCCTATCGCTTTGTGCAAAAGAGACGCTGCTACAGACGAATCAACCCCTCCCGAAAGGCCAAGTAGAACTTTTTCAGTGCCTATCTCTCCCTCGATAGATCTTAAACTACTTTTGATAAAATCCTCAGTACTCCATGATTTAGCGCAACCACATATCTCTACACAAAATCGTTCCAAGATTTCCTTACCGCGTTTGGTATGTGTTACTTCTGGGTGAAACTGCAATCCATAAAATTTTCTAACTTCATCAGCGATCCCTGCTATGGGAGTATTCAAGGTAGAAGCGATCACCTTAAAGCCAGGAGGAAGCTTTGTTACACTATCCCCATGGCTCATCCAAACATCTAGAAGACCGTGCTTACTCTCATTAGTGGCATCCTGAATGCCTTCTAGTAGTCGAGAATGTCCCCTTGCTCGCACCTGCGCAAATCCAAACTCTTTTTCTTGACTTGTTTCCACCTCTCCTCCGGTATAACAGGCTAGACTCTGCATACCAAAACATATCCCAAGGATGGGTACTCCAAGAGCGACAAATAAAGGTAACCCTTCAACATCAACTGTATCATTTGAGACTGAATCAGGACTACCTGATAGTATCACTCCGCTAGGCCGAAAATCCCCCATCTTTTCTTTAGAAATATTGGGGGGGTAAATCTCGCTGTATATCCCTACTTCCCTAACCCTTCTAGCTATTAGCTGCGTGTATTGGGAGCCATAATCAATTATTAAAATGCGATCTAAATTAACTGACATAGATAAAATGAGAAATTATTGCGCACATTAATCTAAACGATAGTTAGGTGCTTCTTTTGTGATTTGTACGTCGTGGGCGTGACTCTCCTTGGTACTGGCAGCGGTCACTTTCAGAAACCGTGGTTTACTACGGAAATCTTTCATGCAGTTGCAACCAGTATATCCCATTGCAGCCCTAACGCCTCCAGCTATCTGATAGATTACTGAGGTTAAGCCACCCTTATATGGTACTCTCCCCTCGATACCCTCAGGAACCAACTTCTCTAATTCATCTGCGGTCTGGAAATATCTATCAGCTGAACCATACATTTGGGCCATAGCACCAAGCGAACCCATTCCTCTATAGGACTTGTATGACCTTCCCTGATAAAGTTCAACCTCCCCTGGGGCCTCTTCGGTACCGGCAAACAAAGAACCAACCATGACACTGTAAGCACCAGCAGCCAATACTTTTGCTATATCACCTGAATACCGAATTCCTCCATCGGAAATAATAGGCACTCCTTCACCTTTTAAGGATTCTGCCACATCGAACACCGCCGTTATCTGGGGTACACCGACACCAGTGACAATACGGGTAGTGCAGATCGAGCCGGGGCCAATTCCAACCTTCACAGCATCAGCACCAGCATCCACTAAAGATTTTGCTGCGTCCCCAGTAGCTATGTTCCCACCAATTACCTGAATATCAAAATACTTCTTCTTAATTTCCTTAATAGTTTTAATTACCCCGAGAGAGTGCCCATGGGCGGTATCTACAACCAACACATCCACACCCGCCTCGACCAACGCCTCAACACGTTCCGAGGTATCCTCTCCAACACCGACAGCAGCACCCACGCGAAGTCGCTCATCTGAGTCTTTACAAGCGCTGGGGAAATCATCCGCTTTCTGGATATCTTTTACAGTAATTAATCCCTTTAACTCAAATTTCGAATTGGTTACTAGAATCTTTTCGATCCTATTTTTGTGGAGTAGAGACATTACCTCTTCTTTTCTAAAGCTTTCTTCCACAGTAACTAAGTTATTTTTTGGAGTCATTACTTCGCTAACAGGAGCATTAAACCTAGTCTCGAATCTAATATCTCTGTTCGTGACTATTCCGACTAATTTATCGTTTTCTACCACGGGAACTCCTGAAATTCCATTATCCCGCGTCAACTTCACCACCTCGCCGATGGTTGTTTTTGGGGAAGTGGTAATTGGATCTTTTATTACCCCGCTTTCGAACTTCTTCACATTTCGTACTTGGCTTGCTTGATTTTCTAGACTCATATTTTTATGGATTATCCCAATCCCACCTTCCTGAGCCAAAGTAATTGCCAATCTAGATTCAGTAACCGTGTCCATAGCAGCAGAAACGATGGGAATATTAAGGTCTATTTCCCTTGTAAGCTGCGAACCTAAATCTACCTCACGCGGGAGGACCTCTGAATAGTTGGGCAGAAGTAGTACATCATCAAAAGTTAGACCTTCTTTAGCGAGACGCATGAGGATTCTCGTATTTTGTAAAATATTCTGTAAGATTATAGGAGTTAATTAGCTACCAGTAAATCTAAAACATTTCCGACCCCTAGAAAATGAGACATCCCATGCAAGAAATGCCACCAATCCTATCAGTGAGCGAATTAAATCAGGTGACTCAATCAATAGTGGAAAGAGAAATTGGGGTGGTTTATGTACGAGGGGAAATCTCTAATTTGGCCACCCCGACTTCTGGCCATATGTACTTTTCTCTTAAGGATGAAAAATCTCAAGTTCGTTGTGCAATGTTCAGAAATAAACCTGGCGCAAAAGGTTTCATTCCTAAAAACGGTACAGAAGTAGTAGCTCAGGGGCTAGCCAGTGTTTACTCAATAAGAGGGGACTACCAATTAATTGTAGAGACGATGGAACTTTCAGGAGATGGAATTTTAAGGGCCAAATTCGAAGCTCTCAAAAATAAGCTCGAAGAAGCTCACTTTTTCGATCAGTCCAGAAAAAGGCCTCTTCCCAAATGGCCGAATACAATAGGTGTTGTCACCTCGCCGACCGGCGCTGCGGTTCGAGATATTCTAACCGTCATGAAGAGACGGAGCCCCTCTATTACAGCAATCATTTATCCGTGTGTAGTCCAAGGAGAAAACGCAGCTTCTGAAATCGCACGATCTATATTTGTAGCAAACCAACGGAAGGAATGCGACGTCTTGATAATTTCTAGAGGGGGCGGATCGCTGGAAGATCTGTGGCCTTTTAACGAGGAGCTGGTGGCCCAGGCCATTTTCGACTCTTCATTACCAATTGTAAGTGGCATAGGCCATGAGGTAGATATAACCATAGCAGATTTAGTGGCAGACGCTAGGGCTCCAACACCTTCTGCTGCAGCGGAAATTGTAACACCTGAAACCAGCGTTGCTTACGAACAACTCGCATCCCTCCAAAAACGGTTACTATCAGCGTCAAAAATTCAGATCAATACAAAAACGAGCCAACTTTCAACTCTAAAATCAAAAATCAGACACCCAAGAAAAGATTTAGAATTTAGATTTCAACAAACCGATGACCTACTAAGACAATTATATAAAAATGTTAATTTCCAAATGCAGTTTCGTCGTATGAGTTTCGAAAATCAGCGTTCTCGCTTTAATAATTTAGCTCCTAAAAGAAGTATAGAGAAAAATCGATCAAAACTAACTGATGCTATTTTAAAACTAAAAACAACTGTCTCGCATAAGTACAAAGAAAACCAGACAAAAACTCAACATCTAATAACAAGTGTTAAAAATCTAGGACATCAACGCACTCTAGAAAGAGGCTATACGCTTGTTATTGATGATCAAGGCAAGTTAGTTAAAGATCCTAACGAATTGAAGGTAGGCCAGCCTATTACAACCCTGTTTAAGTCCGGCAAGGTTGGTTCTTTTGTGAGCTCAATTGAGGAATCTTAAAATAAGTCGGAAAGATTAATTTGATTTAGCTTGCTCATCTGCGTGATATGACGATCGCACCAAAGGACCACTCGCAACATTTACAAAACCTAGAGATTTCGCAAACTCTTCCAGCTCTTTAAACTCTTCCGGCTTTACATATCTAGTTACTGGAAGATGATATTTGCTGGGCTGTAAATACTGGCCAAGTGTTACCATGTCACAATCATGCCTTTTAAGATCAATCAAACACTGCTCTATTTCTTTTAGACTTTCTCCGAGACCCAGCATTAGCCCCGATTTAGTCAGCACGCTCGGTGCTAGTCTCTTAAACTCGTTGATAATGCTCAAGGACCAGTCGTAGTCTGAGCCTGGTCTAACTGATTTATAAAGAGATCTCACAGTTTCCATGTTATGGTTAAATACGTCGGGTAAAGATACCAGAAGACCGTTCATGGCGCGTTCCATTCTACCTCTGAAATCTGGAACGAGAATTTCTATCTTGATTCCATTTACCCGATCTCTTATCGCTTTGACACATTGCGCAAAATGACCTGCTCCGCCGTCTAAAAGATCATCCCTATCAACAGAGGTAACCACCACGTATTTTAGTCTCATTAAAGCAGCAGCCTCAGCAATCCGAGCTGGTTCATCCGGGTCAAGGGCGTCCGGGCGACCATGAGCTACATCGCAGAATGGACACCTACGAGTACAAAAATTCCCCATTGCCATAAACGTAGCAGTTCCGTTCGAAAAGCATTCTCCTAAATTAGGGCAAGAAGCTTGCTCACAAACGGTGTTGAGTTCACTATCCCTTAGTAATTTTTTGAGCTCCAAGACTTTGACACCGGATGGAGCAGGCACTTTTATCCATGCTGGCTTCGGTAACTTGGATACTGATTTAACCTTTATTGGGATTTTAGATAGCTTTGTTTCACCTCGCTGTTTTCGGCTAGGCAATTTAGTTATATCTGTCATTATATGAACCTATTTTTTTCATTCACAGAACCCGATCGCCTCAATTTCAGTCATCTTTTGTCCACGATATATGTTGGCATAGAGATTTTCTCGTACTTTACACGAAACAGTCTCTATCTTAGATTTTATACCTAAACTCGACAGTTGAGTTACTTCCATACCTTCAATACCGCATGGATCTATCGCCTCGAAAGGTTCTAAATCCATATCGACATTGACCGATAAGCCGTGGTAACTGAATCCATTAGATATCCTAAGCCCTATAGAAGCCACTTTCTTATTTTCAACATACACCCCAGGAAAGTCTCGACGGCCGTAAGATGGGATACCAAAAGATTCTAAATAATCAATAACTGCTTTCTCTAGCATTATCACAAACTCTTTGGGACCAAGCTCTAATCTTCGAAAATTCAAAATAGTGTAAAGCACCAATTGGCCTTTTCCATGATAAGTAACTTGCCCACCCCTGTCACTTCTTACTATTGGGATTGAATGAGATAATAAAGGTACACTGCTTGTTTTACTACGCTTCCCTAAGGTGTAAACCGAGGTGTGCTCCACTGTCCAGAATTCATCAACCCCAGCGGGATCAAGAGATTGAACTCTTTCTTTCATTTTTTCCAAGCAGAATTCGTAATCAACTAACCCCACTATCCTAGAAACAACTTTCATAAGACCATGATAATTTCTGGGTTAGATGAAAGATCTTTGTATATAGCATCCAAAATATTTTTACTAGAAACCCTCACCGTGATCGTCACAGACGTGTACTTTCCCTTACCACTCTTTTTACTACACATAGACTCTGCCAAAAAATCGCCAATGTGCTGCCTGATAATGGACAAAACTAATTCAGACAACCTCGTCGAGCTCCAGCCTATCACCTTTATCGGAAAATCACAGGGGAACTCTATAATGCTATCTCGATTTTCTATCATTAGATTTCGAATTCATTCTCTCTTACAAAGATAAATTTAAAAGTTGGTCAGTCGAAAAGAAGACTAACATAATTTAATCCATAAAATAGTGGATTACGACAACCTCATTAAGTTGTTATAATAACGTTTAAAAGAGGCGTCATGAACTCATACAAGTCAATAAACGAATAATATAACAAGAGTTTTATCCAAAATTAGGGGTTTTCCTCAGGGAAAAATCTAAAGTGAACGCATTAACTATAGAATCATTAGAGAAAATCTATCAAAACGGAACCATTGCGCTTAAAAACGTCAGCCTCAAAGTAGATGACGGAGATTTTTTTGCACTTCTTGGTCCAAACGGAGCGGGAAAATCTACCTTAATAGGAATCATCTCCTCACTGGTAACAAAAACTTCGGGCAGAGTAAGTATTTTCGATATCAACATAAACGAAAGTTTTGGACTAGCGCGCTCTATGCTAGGGATAGTACCTCAGGAGGTGAACTTTAATCAATTTGAAACGCTCGATGAAATACTAATAAATCAGGCTGGATATTATGGAATCCCACGTAAAGAGGCTACCGAAAAGTCAAACTATCTGCTGAAAAAATTGAAACTCTGGAAACAACGTAAGGACATTTCAAGAACCCTTTCTGGAGGAATGAAAAGACGCCTAATGATAGCCAGAGCTCTGATTCACGATCCTAAACTCCTGTTGCTGGATGAACCTACCGCTGGAGTTGATATAGAGATTAGAAAAACCATGTGGGATTTCTTCAAAACATTAAACAGCTCCGGTACTACAATTATTTTAACGACCCACTATCTAGAGGAAGCAGAACATTTATGTAACCGAGTTGGAATTATTGATGGTGGTTCCATAATCGTAGATACATCCATGACTGAACTTCTGTCTAAAAGAAATTCGGAAAGTTTCATATTAGACTGTGCGGAAAAATATACCGACCTACCAGAACTAGGTTCAGCTAGTGTACTTGCCATTGATGACTTGAGGTTCGAGATCACAGTGGAAAAAGGAACCGACTTAAACGGAATTTTTAAGGAACTATCGAAGTCTGGAATAGATATCAAAAGTATGCGAAACAAAGGCAATCGCCTTGAAACATTATTTCTGGATTTGACAGGCAGTTATGAGTAAAAACGTCCTATACACCTCTTGGGCCAAGCACAGCAAACTTTGGTTTATAAGTTTTCAGACCATCGTCACCAAAGAGTTGAACCGCTTCCTACGAATCTGGCTGCAAACTTTATTACCACCTGCCATCACAATGTCGCTTTATTTCCTTATTTTTGGGAGCGTGATTGGTGACCGTATTGGGGAAATGTCAGGGATAAACTACATGTCCTACATCGCTCCAGGGATAATCATGATGGCGATTATCACCAACACTTACGGAAATGTGGTTTCCTCATTTTTTGGAGCGAAATTTCAAAGGCATATAGAGGAAATACTCGTCTCTCCAACACCCAATATTATTATTTTAGCGGGATACGTAACCGGGGGCGTATGCCGTGGAATTCTAGTAGGCCTGATTGTGACAGCGATCACACTGTTTTTTACTCCGCTTAAAATATACTCCCTCCCGATTTCTATTTCGGTAGTGGTCCTAACTGCCGTCTTATTCTCACTACTTGGGTTTATAAATGGAATTTTCGCCAAGAAATTTGATGATATAGCAATCGTACCAACTTTCGTTTTAACACCTTTAACTTACCTAGGCGGAGTTTTTTATTCGATAGACCTATTACCCCCATTTTGGAAAGAGCTATCTCTTATCAACCCCGTTCTTTACATGGTTAACGCCTTCCGTTTTGGCTTTCTTGGCGTGAGCGATATAGACCTAATGCAAGCTTTTGCAGTTATAGTAACTTTCATATTGTTAATGATTTTTTTGTGCTTATATTTCATGAAAAAAAGTTTTGGGCTTAGGGCATAATGCCTTTTTCAATACTAAGCTGTTTATGGAATCGTTGAGCAACCTCGTACTGCTGACCATCACCGACTATACCTTCGTCTAAACGACTGACACACCTAATTCCGAATGAAGTATTTGTAAGCCAGATTTCATTCGCTGTCCTAAGACGGGAAATCTCAATTTTCTCCTCAATTACAGGAACGCCCATTGAGACGGAAAGCCGTATTACTATCTCCCTGGTAATACCAGGTAGAATGTTAGAGTCGAGGGGTGAGGTGTAGATTACTCCGTCATTAGAAACAATAAAAACACTCGAAGATGCCCCTTCCGTCAAATAACCACCATATTGTAGAATTGCCTCCGCTGCACCTTTACTAGTGGCTAAATTACGCAATCTCGTATTAGCAAATAAAGAGGTGGTCTTGATATGACACCCCCTCCAACGTTCATCTTCAGCAGTAATAGCAATGACCTTTTCCAATTCTGTTTTTGCCGCCGACTCAGATATCATAACAAAAACAGTAGGACAGCTAGCCTTTGGAAATTCATGGTTGCGAGGTGCTTTACCTCTCGTGATTTGAATGTAAATAGTTCCGAATGCACAACCGTTACGTGAGATAAGATTAGAAATTAAGCTTGACCAAGCCTCGGATGAGAGCGGATTTGATAATCCCATTTCAGACAAATTAAGATCAAGCCTCTCTAGATGAAGGGATAATGCAAAAGGCTTTCGTGAATGAACTCCTATAACTTCATATATACCCTCACCAAAAATGAAGCCTCTGTCTAAGACCGATACCTTAGCATCCGCCAAATCAACGTAGTCCCCATTTAAATAACACTCTTTCATATTTTTTAATTAAGGAGCAGGTTAATTTGATCTGGAAGTGAAGCAAAAAACCCCGCCTTCTCAATTTCTTCTAACGCTACAATATCCTCGAAATAGTTTGTTCCATCAGGTAGATTAATTTCGACTTTACCAATGATTTGACCCCTCTCAATCGGTGCCTTCAAGGGTTCCATAAACTTTTTATTGATCTGTATATCCTGGAATTTTCCCTTCTGCAAAGTTATGAAAACCGGAGCTTTCACACCTGCTTTAACAACGTTTTTTTTCCCAATCCATACCCTATTAGTAGCGATCTCTTCGCCGATTTTTAAAATTTCCCTAGTATCAAAAAATCGGAACCCATATGATAGTAATGTCCTGCTGTCCTTAACACGAATATAATTCGATTTGGCTCCCATCACTGCTGCCACTAGTCTCATAGAATTTTTTTTCGCTGATGTAACCAAGCAGTAACCCGCACGCTCAGTGTAACCAGTCTTAATACCGTCTACACTATTATCTCTAAAAAGAAGTGCATTCCTGTTTCTCTGCTTTATATTGTTGTATTTAAATTCTCGCAACTTGAATCTGTTATAAATCTCTGGAAACTCTTGAATAAGAGCCCTCGATAGGGTAGCCGCATCTCTAGCACTCAAATAAGTTCCACGATCAGGCAATCCTGTAACATTACCAAAACTAGTATTGTCCATTTTGAGCTTTTTAGCTTCTAGATTCATTTTTTCAACAAAAGCCGCCTCATTACCGAAAAGATGTTCTGCCAAGGCGACACTTGAATCATTGCCTGATTGAATGATGACGCCGTTGAGAAGATCATCGATCGATACTTCTGTTCCAACTTCTATGAACATCCTAGAACCTTCCATTTTCCACGCTTTTTTGCTGACCTTTGTTGTCTCTGTGAGTTTTAGATGGCCATCGCGAATAGCTTGGGCGGCAACATAAGTAGTCATTATTTTAACCAAGCTAGCAGGTTCAACACTTTCATCGGCATTTTTTTCCGCGAGTACCTCACCAGTCTGATGATCTACCAAAATAAATGAATCAACAGAAACAGGAGGTGCTGGAATAGATGATACGCCGGATAATACCTCAAAGGAGAAAAACATCATTCCCACCGTTAGATAGGTTTTATATTTTACTTTCAGAGCATTCTTCGATAATGGACTCATCCAAATAATTCCTTTTAAATTTTTATCTTACAAACTTCGATGCAAAATAGAGTATTCTGAAACCCCCACGCCTTCCAATTTACTCTTAAGCTTACTTTCGGAAATTTGATTTTCCAAAGGAATCGAACTCACTACTTTGAATAACCCATCTTTAGTTTCTACAACTTCTATGGTGAATTTAGGCAGTTTATTGTTTAAAAGACTGGATAGCTTAATCGCATTTTTTTTTGTTCTAAAGGCTCCAAACTGAACAAAACTAATTTTGGGCTTTATTTCTTCAACTAAGGTTTTGACAAAAGAAATTTTAACCTTCGCAGTTCCTTGACGGGTCATACCTAGTTCTTTAGCAGCGGCGTACGAGAGATCTATTATGCGGCCGTCGACAAAAGGTCCACGATCATTTACTTTGACCAACACTTTTTTCTGATTCTCCAAGTTGATCACTTGCACAAGACATGGCAAGGGGAGCGTTTTGTGAGCCGCAGTAATAGCATTCATGTCGTATATTTCCCCTGTTGAGGTAGGTTTTCCGTGGAATTTTTTACCATACCAAGAGGCAATCCCAATCTCCTCAAAAGCTGAAACCTCACTAATAGGGAAATATTTCTTTCCAAAAACTACATAAAAGTTTTTCTCTGCCTCATCAAGCCCCTTTACTTCTACACCAGATTCGTCGCGCACACTATTTTTGTTAGAGCACGAGGGAAGAAACGCTCCCAGCAGAAAACAAACTAACCAAATTCTCATAGCAAACTATCGCACTATAAATCCATTAAATTACACTCTTGCTGCAACGAAGAAGCAAGCAGCGCCACAACCAAGGCGTATTTCACCCTTGGGTTATATCGAAAGATAGCGTAAAAATTTTCAAAAACTATTCGGTGCTTTAAGGCACCCTCTTCTTTGAATTTGACAATAGAAACACGTGTCTTGTCTGGCATGTTGCTAGCATCAAAAGTAAAGGCATCTAGTGCGCCTATGGTCGTGGCTAGTTTTGCCGTATTCGTCGTTATTTTCTGATCATATCCTTCTTTTAGTTTAGCATCTAAGTATACTAATCCATCCCGTTGCCAACCATGATGTTTCAGATAGTTTCCCACACTGCCTATCGCATCTTCTCTACTCATCCTAATGTCTTTTTTACCATCGCCATCAAAGTCTACCGCTAGCTTTCTAACATTATTGGGCATAAACTGAGGTATTCCTATAGCTCCTGCGTAGGATCCTCTCAACTCACGCATATCGAAACCCTCTTCTCTGGCCAAAAGGAAAAATTCCGTTAGTTGATAGCGAAAAAACTTCTCCCTTTTTGAATTTCCACCCGGGTAATGGAATGCTAGAGTGGGAAGAGAATCTAGAAGCCGATAGTTACCAGTATTGGCGCCGTAGATAGTTTCGATACCTATGATTGCGGTGATAACACTCTCCGGCACACCGTAAACCTTTCTAGCCTTAATTAATGTACTTTTGTTCTCGCTCAAAAACTTACATCCCTGCTCAAGCTTCTTGGAAGTCAAGAATATCTTTTTATATTCCCCCCATGGCTTTGTTTTCTCTGCAGGCCTCGACATCAGTCTAACTATTGCTTTTGATCCCTCTGCAAAATTTAAAACCTCCCTAACCTCACCTCGATCGAAATTATGATTCTTACTTAATTCAGTTGCGAAACCATCTAAGGCATCACTATCTAACTGAAAGGAAAAAACGGAATTTGAACAAATTACGAATAAAAGAAAAATTATTCTGAAACAGAAAGGAATAAACATGAATTTTAAAAAACCAATTTTCGGTGAGTATGTATCGACATTAAAACGCCCATAGCGATTAAAATCGTGACTAAAGAGGTGCCTCCAAAACTTACTAAGGGTAGAGGTATCCCCACCACAGGCAGCTGGCCGGTAACCATACTCATATTGACAAATACATATATAAAAAGGGTCAAGGTCAGAACTACCGATACTAACCTACCGAAGGCATCTTGCGCTAGCAAAGCTATTTGAATACCTCTCACTATAATTAAACTATAGCCAAGTAGCATAATTACAACTCCCACTAAACCGAACTCCTCACAATAAACAGCAAAGATAAAATCAGTGGCCCGCTCGGGAAGAAACTCTAAATGGGATTGGGTGCCATTTAACCAGCCCTTGCCAAATATGCCCCCTGATCCTACCGCTATAGTAGACTGTATTATATGATATCCCGCTCCAAGAGCATCTCTATCAGGATCAAATAGTGTCAAAACTCTTTGTCTCTGATAGTCATGCATCATCAACCATCCTATAGGCGCGGCTGCAATCCCTAAAAGAAAACTATTGCGAATAAAGGGCCAACTTGTTCCGGCAAAAAATAGAACCATAAGCCCGGAAAATGCAACCAACACAGCGGTACCTAAATCAGGTTGCATTGCTATGAGGAGAGTCGGAAGAAATATCAGAACTCCAGCAATAGCGATAGTTTTTAAATCTGGAGGTAGAAGTTTATTGGAAACTAAACTCGCCACCGTCAACGGCACAGCAATTTTCGTAATCTCCGATGGTTGAAACCTGAAAAACCCCAAATCAAGCCAACGCTGAACTCCTCTACCAGCACCAAAAAACAGGACAATCACCAATAGAGATAAGGCAATGAGATATAATATGGGAGCCCAATGAGCAATCCTATAGGGAGGAATTTGGGCTACTATTATCATCGCCACAAGACCAACCATTAATCTAAGCCCTTGATGCAAAATAGTATCAAACGACTGTTCCGACGCACTATAAAGAACCATCAATCCTAGAGCAGACATCAGTAAAACTCCTACGAGCAAGGGTGGGTCAAAATGGAATCTATCTGCAATGCTATTTCTAACCATCACCGCCACCTTCTTGAAAGAAAGCATCTATCATCCTACGCGCAATTGGAGCAGCGGTTGAGCTGCCAGAAGAACCGTTTTCTACGACCACCGCTAATGCAATTTGAGGATTCTCTGTAGGGGCGAATGCTATGAATAAAGCATGATCTTTCAGATGCGCGGGTACTTTTTCTTCGTCAAACTCCTCGTCCTGTGCAATAGTAAAAACCTGAGATGTTCCTGTTTTTCCAGCAAACCGAACCGGGGCACCGTACCCGCTTCCCCGAGCAGTGCCTGAGGACCCATGCACCACCTCAACCATACTGTCTGCGATTATCTGCCAATATTCCTCATTATCTGCGAAGATCGCTTGAATCGGAGGACCCTGTAGACTCACCTCAGGACTGCCATCTGAATTCTCAATATGTTGAACTAAATAGGGTGCTCGTACCTGGCCTTTCATTGCGATTGTAGCGGTGAAATGGGCTAACTGAATAGGAGTCGCAAGCAAGAAACCTTGACCTATCCCAGTAATCAAAGTCTCCCCTGGATACCATGGAAGATTTTTATTTTGCCTTTTCCATTCTGGCGAAGGCAGCAATCCTTTTTGCTCTCCTGGGAGATCTATCCCAGTTTTTCTTCCGAATCCGAAACCATCTAGAACATTGACGACCTTTTGGATACCTAGTTCATCTGACATTTTATAAAAATACACGTCACAAGATCTCACTATTGCGGCCTTTAAATCAACCGCACCATGTCCATCCTTTTCCCAGCAGCGATATCGATGACTATCACCGGGGAATGAGAACCACCCTGGACAGATGATCTTTCTATTAATATTTTTACCATCTAAAATGGCGGTCAACCCAACCATAGGTTTTATGGTTGATCCAGGCGGGTACTGGCCTTGCAGAGCCCTGTCGAAAAGTGGCCGAGCCTTTGATGAACTCCATTCCTTATACAACTCCCGGCTGATACCATTTACGAACTCGTTTGGATTAAATGAAGGATAGCTAACTGATGCTAGTACTGCACCACTCGAGGGCTCTAAGGCCACAATCGCACCCTTTAATCCACCGAGATCACGCAAAGATTGAGCTGCGACACTCTGCAACCTAGAGTCTATTGTAAGAACAATGTTCTTCCCCGGAACTGGAGGTACACGTTCTAGCACTCTCAGAACTCGCCCTTCTGCATTAACCTCCACTGTTCGTTCTCCTACCTGTCCATGCAGAATATTTTCCCTTGCCTTTTCAACTCCGGTTTTTCCAATGTGATTAGTGGCACCGTAGTTTTTATCTTCGAAAATCTCCTTGTCTTTCTTGCTTATTCGAGCGACGTAACCCAATACGTGAGCTGTATCCTCTCCTAATGGATAATATCTTGATAAGCCAGCATCTACCCCGACCCCAGGAAAATTATGTTGGTTAACTGAAAATATAGCGAGCTGTTCTGCACTCAAATCAGCATCTATCACAACCGGAGCAAATTTAGGTGAACCCTCTAGTCGCCCTTCTATATCAGAGCGCGTTGAGACAGGTATACCAAGTAGAGCTGTTAATTCCTCAATTGTCTTATCGAGATCACCCACCTTCTC
Source organism: uncultured Pseudomonadota bacterium (assembly GCA_902551695.1). GTDB lineage: Bacteria > Pseudomonadota > Gammaproteobacteria > TMED69. Next base: position 52,242 of record CACDEI010000001.1, on the reverse strand, counting down.
AGGCACCAAATACAAGCTAAAAGACGGCCTATTTTCAGCCAAAAGTACTCCGTCTTGGCTTAGCACAAGACCTCGAGGAGGAGCAACAGGTCTAATTTTAATATGATTTTCTTTCGATAGGGTTGTGTAATGTAGATGATTGTAAACTTGAAGATAAATAAGTCTAGAAACAATCACTGCTACCAGAATTAACATTATGATACCGGCAAAAATAACCCGGTCATAGAAGATATCTCTCTCTTTCTCAGAATCCCTAATAGCGTGCAAATTCTTCAATTTATAGACCCATTAACGAAGATTAAACCGTCGTGTCATTTCATCCAAGAAAAAAGCCACCCATGTCCATAGAACCGCGCTGGATAGTGCTTCGCCGATAGGAGAAAATCCGGCCAAAATGGAGACATCAAAGTTCTGAATCTTACTTAAAAATATCACGTAGACCAAAAATAGTAAAAACACGAAAAAACTTTGCTGCAATCTCGGATAGATTTTAAATCTCTTCGAGTAGGTAGTTGCTACCATCGCAATCATAGATAAACCCAAAGCTTGCTCTCCCAACGTTCCGCCATTGAACACATCTAAGAATATTCCAGTCACAAAACTTAAAAAGACGCCATATTTTTGGGGATAATTCACCACAAAATAGAAAACCACCAATGCGACCCAACAAGGACGCCAAGACTCCATCCAGCTCGGCAGCGGTATAGCTGCCAACATAAAGGCGACAAAAAGACAAAACAGAATAAAGCCAGCGCCGATTCTCGAGCTACCTTTTTTGTCGAAGCCGTATGAAAAAGAATCCATCAATTCTCTCCAGAAGCATCTGAACTGACTAATAAGACCTCTCTGGAGCGACTCAAATCAGCGCTAGGCTCTACGGTGACTTCAGCAAAAGGCTCTCCAGGAGTCTTCGCGAACCTGATTATCTTTCCTACAGGGTAACCTCCAGGAAATTTTCTACCTAGGCCAGAGCTAATAATTAAATCTCCAACTTTCAACTCAGCATCAACTGGGACATACCTTAAAGACAGAACATTAGAGGTCTCGCTACCGACTGCTACAGCTCTTAGGCCAGTACGGTTCACCTCGACGGGCAGAGCATGACTCGGATCTGTTATTAGTAAAACGTTGGAGGCATAAGCACTGGTACTCCTAATCTGGCCCAGAACCCCAGACACGTCTAAAAGCGCCTGTCCAACATAGGCGCCCGTCTTAGCACCCTTGTTAATCACAACCTGTTTGAAACCACTATTTGTCTCTATAGCTAGTATTCTAGCTAGAATAATCTTTTCATCAACTATTACTGGAGACCCAAGCAACGTTCTCAATCTGGCATTCTCTCTTTCAAGCGCGCTATACCTTTGTGCTTTCGCGCTTAATTTTAGGTTCTGGGTTCTCAAGCTTTTAGCCGACTCAATAAGAGTTTTCTTCTGTTCAAAGTAATCACCAGCAAAAGATATAGTTGCTACTTGAAAGTCAACAAAATAGTGAACAGGAGAAACAACAACAGAGATCACGGATCTAATTGGATTCAGGTAACTACTTTGCTTATCGACCGATATCGTGAGAAATGAGAGAATAGCGCAAACCAAGAACCTTCGCATTGGCTGAGGCGGCGACTTATTAAAAGAATTAATGTTAAGTCCCCCTAGAACTCAGCAACTTACTATTCTAGCGCTAGTATATCTGGCCCATGCGCATCAATCATGTCAAGCACCTTACCCCCTCCCCGTGCTACGCATGTAAGAGGATCCTCTGCTATGAGAACAGGCAACCCTGTCTCTTCCATGAGGAGCCTATCTATCCCTTTAAGTAAAGCCCCTCCTCCAGTCATGACCACACCACGTTCGGCAACGTCAGATGCAAGTTCAGGAGGGGTCTTTTCCAACGCAGTTTTCACTGCCTCAATAATACCTGCTAAAGGCTCCTGTAAGGCCTCCAAAATTTCATTACTATTTAGTGTAAAACTTCGGGGCAGGCCTTGCGCTAAGTTTCGCCCCTTTATTGTCATTTCAGTAAGCTCGTTTCCGGGAAAAGCACATCCCATCTCGTGCTTCACTCGCTCAGCGGTTGCGGCGCCGATTAAAGTACCGTAGTTTCTTCTAACGTAATTGACTATCGCATCGTCGAATCTATCCCCAGCAATCCTAACCGAGTCGGCATAAACTATCCCATTTAGGGACATCACAGCAATCTCAGTAGTTCCTCCCCCAACATCCAGAACCATCGAGCCACTAGCGTCACTAACTGGCATTCCCGCCCCTATTGCAGCTGCCATTGGTTCCTCAATCAAATAAACCTCTCTCGCACCAGCCCCTTGCGCGGACTCTCTTATCGCACGCCTTTCGACCTGGGTGGAGCCACAAGGCACACAAACCAGAACCCTCGGACTTGGTTTAAAATATTGGCTTCCGTGCACCTTATGAATAAAATGCTGAAGCATTTTTTCGGTCACAGTGAAGTCTGCTATGACGCCGTCTTTCAATGGCCTGATAGCATCTATGTGTCCTGGAGTTCTCCCAAGCATTCTTTTCGCTTCTGACCCAACCGCCGCGACCGACTTTGACATGTCTCCATCACGACCACCCTTCCTTACCGCAACAACTGAGGGCTCATTTAGAATTATGCCTTTGTTCTTCACATATATAAGAGTATTTGCAGTACCGAGATCTATAGATAGATCATTGGAAAATTTTCCTCGTAGAAATCTTAACATTTGGGAAACTTCCTACTATGCTTTAGAATCTTCACAATCATTTAACAATTATACCCTCGACACATTTAAATTATATTGGCAAAACCGAGAAAATCTGTATTTTCATTGTTGTGAGTTTTGTACTGTGCAGCTGTTGAGTATCGCAGTGATAACAAGGTTACCACTGCATACAGCACTCATCAACAATAAATCGACCCGAAAGGGATATTTAATCGCATTAGGAGAAACGTGAAATGACCGTTACAGAAGAAGAAATTACGACTCTCGGCAAGCTCTCGCGGATAGCTATAGCAAAAGAAGATCTAGATTCCTATACAAAGCAAATCAACCTAATTTTAAAACTAGTAAGTGAGCTGAACAAAGCGAAAACTGACAACATCAGTCCAATATCTCATCCTTTAGACCTTAAGGCTCGATTACGCAAGGATATAGTCCTAGAGGATATCCCATTAGAGGAAAAACAGAAATGCGGACCTGAAGTGGAAAACGATTTATATATGGTTCCCAAGGTGATTGATTAGATGGATGATTCCTTTCCGAAAGAGATATTAAAAATCTCAGATGGCCTGAAGAAGAGGAAATTTTCGAGTGTAGAGATAACGAAAGAGTATCTAAGGCGAATAAAAGCTTATGACAGAGAAATAAACTCATTCATCACAATTTGCGAAGAAACTGCTATCGAATCAGCTTTAGAAGCAGATAAAAGAATTGCAAAAGGAGCCGCAGGAACTTTAGCTGGAATACCATATGCAAACAAAGATTTATTTTGCACCAAAGATATTCTTACAACTTGTGGCTCTCGTATGCTCTCAAATTTTTTCCCACCCTATGACGCTGAAATCATCTCTAGGGCAAAGGAAAATTCACTAGTGATGCTCGGGAAGACCAACATGGATGAGTTTGCTATGGGTTCATCCAACGAAACCAGTTACTTCGGAGCTGTGAAGAATCCTTGGGATTTAAGGAAAGTCCCAGGTGGCTCTTCTGGTGGCTCAGCGGCAGCTGTGATTGCCAATCTTACTCCTTTGGCAACTGGAACCGACACAGGAGGTTCGATCCGACAACCCTCCGCATTTTGCGGAGTATCAGGATTAAAGCCAACCTATGGTCGTATATCGCGTTACGGCATGGTTGCATTTGCCTCTAGTTTAGATCAGGCTGGCATTATCGGTCACTCTGCCGCAGATTTAGCTTTTTTTCTTAACATAATTGCAGGCTTCGATCCAAAAGATTCAACTTGCATAGAAAAGCCAACCGAAGATTACTCCAGAAATCTCAATTTTCCACTACAAGGAATTAAATTCGGCCTTCCAAAAGAGTTTTTTAAAACTGAATTGAATTCCGGTCTACAACAAATCTTTGCAAATGCAATCTCCTTGGTAGAAAAACTGGGAGGGAAAATAGTAGACATAAACTTGCCCCACTCGTCCCTGTCTATACCTGCATACTATGTAATTGCTCCAGCGGAGTGCTCATCTAATTTGGCTAGATATGATGGAATCCGATTTGGCCACCGAGCCCCCAACACATCAAATATAGAGGAACTATATGAAAAAACTAGGAGCGAAGGTTTTGGCGCAGAGGTAAAAAGGAGAGTCTTAATTGGAACCTACGCGCTCTCCTCTGGCTATTATGATGAATACTACACCAAGGCACAGAAAGTGCGCCGATTGATAAAAAATGATTTTTCGGAGGCATATAAAAGTGTAGACTTCATATTAAGTCCGACCACCCCTACTACAGCCTTTCCTTTAAACGAAAAAACTGATGATCCGACCCTAATGTATCTTCAAGATATCTTTACGATACCAGCTAGCCTAGCCGGGCTTCCCGCTATATCAATACCTGCGGGTCTAGACAAAGGTTTGCCGGTTGGCCTCCAAATAATTGGGGACTATTTTCAAGAAGCACGAATGTTGGGGGTAGCGAATAAGATACAGCAGACAACTGACTGGCACAAATTAACGCCCAAATCAAACTCAGAGAAAAAATTATGAAGGAAAACTGGGATCTTGTTATCGGACTGGAAATTCACGTTCAACTGACTACTGCAAGCAAGATTTTCTCAGCTACTTCAAACTCTTTTGGGGCTGACCCTAATTGCCAGGCGAATATCGTTGACCTAGGATTTCCTGGTACTTTACCCGTAATCAATGAGGAGGCCATTAAAAAGGCCATTACTTTTGGGATTGCAGTAAATGCTAATATAGCTAATGAATCCATTTTTGCCCGCAAAAATTACTTTTATCCAGATCTTCCGAAAGGCTATCAAATTAGCCAGTATGAGGCTCCGATAGTAGCTAACGGAAAGCTAAGGATACACCCAACAGAAGAAGATTCGGCCATAATAATTGAGCGAGCCCATTTAGAGGAGGACGCTGGAAAATCGATACATTTTACTCACCAAAATTATACTGGAATTGACCTTAACCGAGCAGGGACGCCTCTACTTGAAATAGTGACCGCTCCGTCTATTAAGAGTTCCAAAGACGCTATTCGGTTTCTCAAACGCCTAAGAGAATTGGTGACACATCTAGAAATATGTGATGGAAATATGCAAGAGGGATCTTTCAGATGCGACGCCAATGTATCTGTTAGAAAGAGTGGCACTACAAAATTAGGGACGCGAGCCGAAATAAAAAACCTAAACTCCTTTAAATTTATAGAATCCGCCATAGAATTCGAACGTGCCAGGCAAATTGAGCTTCTTGAATCCGGGGAAAATGTAATACAAGAAACCCGATTATATGATGAGAAAACGCAGGAAACCCGTTCCATGAGAGTAAAAGAAAATGAATTTGATTATCGTTATTTTCCGGATCCCGATCTACTACCTGTTGTAATTGATGAAACAGTTATTGAGTCTATACGAGCCTCATTACCCGAACTACCTGACAAGAAACGCTCCCGTTATTCAAAAGTTTTAAATATGTCAGCTAAGGATACGAATCTCCTGCTAAATAGCCCCTCTACATCAAAGTATTTTGAAGACTCCTTGAGTGTGGGTTTAAAAGACCCCAAAGCTAGTTTTAATTGGATCACTGGAGAGTTGTTTAGATTATTGAAAAAGTCAGAAGTAGACATTTCGGATAGCAAAGTGAGCGCGACCGAACTAGGATTGCTAGTTCTAGCAATGGAGGAGGGATCTCTACCTAAAAGTAAGGGGAAAGAAATTCTTAATAATATGTGGGAAACAGGAACATCTGCAAAAATACTTATTGAAAAACAAATGTCCGAAAGCTCTCTCTCTATTAGCGATTTAGAGAATTGGCTTGAAGAAGTGCTGACAGAAAACCACAAGCAGGTAGAGGAATTTCGATCAGGTAAAGAGAAAATACTAGGCTTTCTTATAGGTCAGGTTATGAAAAAATCTAAAGGACGTGGTGATCCTAGATTAATAAACGACGAACTTCTAAAAAAATTAAGGGCGCAAAATTAGTTTTCGTCCTCTAATGCCTCAAACTCTTCGTCCAACTTTGGTTCCCGACCAACTAGCTCTATATAGGCCATAGGAGCTCTGTCTCCCATCCTAGAACCACACTTCATGATTCTCAGGTAACCGCCGTTTCGCTCTTTAAAACGAGGCCCTATATCCTCAAATAGCTTCGTGACTACCTCACGGTTTCTAAGGCGATCAAAGGCTAGCCGTCTCTTACTTACAGAGTCTATCTTGGCTATAGTAATCAACGGTTCGACTTTTCGGCGTAGCTCTTTCGCCCGCGGTAGAGTAGTCTTTATAATTTCACTCTTAAACAAAGAAGTCGCTAAATTTCTAAACATAAGTTTCCTATGGGAATTATCCATATTGAAATGCTTGCCGCTCTTCAGGTGTCTCATAGCTTTATCGCCTTTATACTCTAGTCTGTGCCTACTGCAGTAACACCGACACGGCCCAGGTTTGCTGGTGGCCAGTGTTCAAGAACCATTCCCAGAGTCAAACCGCGTTCGGCCAAAACATCTTTAATTTCTGTCAAAGATTTTTTCCCTAAGTTTGGTGTTTTTAGTAATTGGACCTCAGTTCTTTGAACCAGGTCACCGATATAATAAATACTTTCCGCCTTCAAACAGTTAGCAGATCTAACGGTGAGCTCCAAATCATCAATAGACCTGAGCAAACTTGGGTCTATTGTAATCTCCTCATCTTCAGCCTCTTCCGCCTCCGCCTCCACGCTGATGTCGGCAAAAACTTCCAATTGATTCCTTAAAATGCTGGCCGCTTCTTTTACTGCCTGTTCAGGATCTATCGTTCCATCAGTCTCTAACTCTATAATCAACTTATCGAAATCAGTTTGCTGTTCTACCCGCGCAGCCTGCACCTCATAAGTACAACGCCATATCGGACTAAAGGAAGCATCCAATTTCAATCGCCCTATTGTTTGATCCGCGCCCTCCTTCATAGTAGCCGCTTCGTAGCCTCTTCCGCGTCGAATGTGTAACGTTATGTTAAGTTCTCCGTTATCCTCTAAATATGCTATGTGATGTGCTTTGTCGGCAATTTCTATATCATGATCTCCAACAATATCATTTGCTGTTACTTCACCTGGACCTCTCTTATTAAGGGTGAGTGTAGCTTCCTTTTTAGAGTGCATGGCGATAGCCAAACTCTTAAAATTAAGTAAAATATCTGTCACATCTTCCTGCACTCCGTCGATGGTCGAATACTCGTGAACTACGCCATCTATTTCAACCTCTGTGACAGCACTTCCAGACATCGAGGACAACAAAACCCTTCTCAGCGCGTTACCCAGGGTGTGTCCAAAGCCTCTATCTAAAGGCTCTATAGTGATCTTTGCCGCTTTTTCATTAGACGGATCAGGTATTACTTCTGCAATATGTGGCTTCAAAAAATCGCCTAGGGCTAATGCCATAGTTGAGTCTCCCAATTTTTTATGTGTTATTTATTTTGAATAAAGTTCTACAACGAGAGATTCATTGATGTCAGCTGACAAGTCGTTTCTCTCAGGTATTGATTGCAATTTCCCTTCCATCTTCTTCACATCGACTTCTACCCACTCGGGAAAACCAAGCTGCTCTGCAATTGCCAACGAATCTTGAACTCTCACCTGCTTTTTGGACTTATCTCTAACGCTGATAATATCGTCTTTACTCACAAGATGAGATGGTATATTCATACATTTGCCATTCAACAAAATCGCCTTGTGGCTTACAAGTTGGCGGGCCTCAGCTCTTGTACACCCAAATCCCATACGATAAACCACATTATCTAATCTTCTCTCCAACAACTGAAGCAGGTTTTCACCCGTCGCCCCTTTAAGTCGGGCAGCCTCTTTATAATAATTTCGAAATTGTCGCTCCAAAACACCGTAGATGTATCGCAATTTTTGCTTTTCTCTTAATTGAAGCGCGTAATCCGACATCCTACGACCTCGATTCTCTCCATGTTGACCAGGAGGTTTCTCCAGTTGACATTTTGTCTCTATAGCACGGGACCGACTTTTCAGTCCCAGATCAATCCCCTGCCTTCGAGACAATTTACATTTAGGCCCTAAATATCTAGCCATTTAAACCCTTCTCCTTTTCGGCGGCCTACAGCCATTATGAGGTATCGGTGTAACATCCGTTATATTAGTTATGTTGAATCCTGCAGCATTGAGAGACCGCACGGCTGACTCTCTCCCTGGACCGGGACCCTTTATCACAACATCGAGATTCTCTATCCCGAAATCATCCTTAACATTCGCCAATCTTTCCGCAGCCACTTGTGCAGCGAAAGGTGTACTCTTTCGAGAACCCTTGAAACCGCTTCCGCCGGCAGTGGCCCAAGCTAAGGCGTTACCCTGCCTATCTGTTATAGTGATGATTGTATTGTTAAAGGAAGCATGGATATGAGCTATTCCATCCAGCAGCGTTCTTCTTGCTTTCCTTTTAACCTTTTTAGTATCTGGCTTATTCATTTCACAAAATTCCTATCTTTTTATCGGACGCTTGGGCCCCTTTCTAGTTCTGGCATTTGTCCTAGTCCTCTGGCCTCTGACGGTTAACCCTCTCCTATGCCGTATCCCTCGATATGCCCCTAGGTCAGTGAGTCTTTTAATGCTCATACTGACTTCACGCCTCAAGTCACCCTCAATAGAATATTTAGTAACCTCGCTTCGAAGTTTTTCGAGCTGGGCCTCCGTTAGATCTTTTACTAAGGCATTTCTGGCCACACCAGATTCGTCACAGATCTTTTCGGCGCGTGTTATTCCCACTCCATATATTGCCTGTAGTGCCACGACCGTGTGCTTTCGGTCTGGTATATTTACACCTGCTACTCGAGCCATCTTATACCTCTCTTGTTACCCTTGACGTTGCTTGTGACGGGGATCTTTACAAATCACACGGACAACCCCTTTTCGCTTAATCACCCTGCAATCTCTACAAATTTTCTTAACCGATGCTTGAACTTTCAATATATTCTCCTCTGCAGCAAAGCTTTCAACGCCGCCCATATCCTTTCAAATTTGCTTTTTTCATTAACCCTTCATATTGATGAGACATTAAGTGTGCTTGAACCTGCGACATGAAGTCCATCACCACGACCACTATAATCAGTAAAGAAGTTCCACCAAAATAGAACGGAACATTCAACTGTAAAATTAGGAATTCGGGTAGCAGACAAACTAGAGTTATATACACAGCGCCGGCAACAGTAAGACGCGTCATAACTCCGTCAATGTATCTAGTGGTTTGCTCGCCTGGCCTAATTCCAGGTACAAAAGCACCTGATTTTTTTAAATTATCCGCCATTTCTTTGGGGTTAAATACTAGAGCGGTATAAAAGAAACAGAAAAAGATAATTGCCATAGCGTAGAATAAAACGTACAAAGGCTGACCAGGAGATAATGTGGCACTCAACGATTGAAGCCAACCCATTCCCTGTGCGTTACCAAACCAACCAGCTATTGTTGCTGGAAAAAGAATGATACTTGAGGCGAAGATTGGCGGAATAACTCCAGCCATATTTAGCTTAAGCGGCAAGTTACTAGATTGGCCAGCATAACTCTGGCCCGCTCGTTGTTGTCTAGCATAGTTTACTGTAATTCGCCGTTGTCCTCGTTCCACAAATACTACAAAACCCGTCACCAGAAAGGCTAAAGCTAACAAAATAAATAATAAAATGACCGACAATTCACCAGTCCTGGATAGCTCAATGGTGCCAGCAATCGCGGCCGGTAGGCCCGAAACTATCCCTGCAAAAATTATCATAGATATTCCATTACCTATTCCTCGCTCTGTTACTTGCTCTCCTAACCACATCAAAAAAAGTGTTCCAGCCACAAGGGTCGATACACAGGTTACTCTGAAAGCTGTGCCGGGCTCTATGACTAGCTTCATACCTGCTGCAGTCTGTTGTTCTAACATAATAGAGACTCCAACCGCCTGAAAAAGACAGAGTACAACCGTAAAATACCTGGTGTACTGGTTAATTTTACGCCTACCTGATTCACCCTCCTTCTTTAACTGTTCTAATTTAGGATGAACGACTGTCAATAATTGCATGATAATGGAAGCTGAAATATAAGGCATGATTCCCAACGCAACCACCGAGAACCTTTCTAAAGCACCGCCCGAAAACATATTGAACATATCTAATATGGAGCCTTGCTGCTGCTGAAATAGTGCGTCCAGTGCGATAGGGTTGATTCCGGGCACAGGTATATGCGTGCAGATACGAAAAACAAGAAGGGCTCCCAGTAGAAAAAAAATTCTTTGTCTGAGCTCCGTCAGCTTACTCAGATCCGGCAATCCCTTGGACACATTTCCAGTAGTCGCTACCATATCAATCCCCGACAGTTCCACCTAAGGACTCGATAGTCTCCCGAGCACCTTTAGTGACATGAAGCCCGTTTACCGAAATAACTTTATCAAGGTTACCGCCCCCTATGAGCCTGACTCTTTTTGTTTTCTTAGAGATCAAGCCAGCTTCTCTCAGAACCTCTAAATTAACGCTGTCGGAGTTTAAGTTTTTGATCTCCTCCAATCTAATTTCATCAGTATACTTGCTTTGTCTAGACGTAAAACCAAATTTTGGTAAGCGTCTCTGCAGGGGCATCTGGCCGCCTTCGAATCCGCTTTTGTGGTACCCGCCAGACCTCGATTTCTGCCCCTTATGGCCTCGGCCACAGGTTTTTCCCAGACCGGAACCACCGCCTCTACCTCGGCGCTTACTGCCTTTAGTTGAACCAGCAGCAGGACGCAAATGATTTAGTTTCATGTCTCTTCCTCTCTCACCTCTAACAAATAGGAAATCTTGTTAATCATTCCTCTATTTTCAAGGGTGTCCAATATAGACCTCGTTTGTCCGATTTTTCTCAGTCCTAAACCATGAGCGCACAACTTATGGTTTTTGAGCCTTCCGTTAAGACTTTTTACGAGTTTCACACTTAGGTTTTTGGCCATCGTTGCCACCCTCTTACCTTATTGATTCCACTGGTTTGCCTCTTTTAGCCGCCGCATCTTCTGGTGAGATCATCATTTTCAGTCCATTAACAGTGGCTCTAACTACATTAACGGGATTAGTCGTCCCAATGCACTTCGCCAATACATCGGTGACGCCTACCACTTCGAAGACTGCGCGCATAGCACCTCCCGCGATAATACCCGTACCAGCAGAAGCTGGCTGCATATAGACCCTCGCAGCCCCATGCTCCCCGATAAGTGAGTATTGTAATGTTCCACCATCTAGCGAGACAGCGGTCATATTTTTACGCGCATTTTCCATAGCCTTCTGTATCGCGACAGGAACTTCTCTGGCCTTACCTCTGCCAAATCCTATCCTCCCCTGGCCATCGCCCACCACCGTTAGCGCAGAAAATCCAAAAATTCGACCACCTTTGACAACCTTAGCAACTCTGTTAACAGCAATAAGCTTCTCTAAAAGACCTTCATTCCCTTCAGGAATATTTAAGTTAGCCATCTTCGACTCCTTTAAAAGACCAATCCAGCACTGCGCGCAGCTTCGGCTAAAGCTTTCACACGCCCATGATACCTGTAGCCAGACCGATCAAAAGCTACTTGTTTAACCCCTGCATCGATAGCCCTTTCGGCTATTAATTTACCAACTTTTGCAGCTGCATTAACATTACCCCTATGCTCGCTTGAACCCTGGAAAAGGTCGTCTAAAGTGGAAGCAGCAGCCAATGTTTTATCTCCGCCTTCGCTGATTATCTGCGCATAAATATGACGAGGACTGCGATATATACTTAGCCTCGCTGTTCTTTTGTTTAGAATATTCATTCGGGTTTTTAGCGCTCTTTTCATGCGCGATGCTTTTTTCTTATCCACCTTTATGCCTTTTTAGCTTCCTTTTTGACGATTTGCTCCCCAGCGTAGCGTACACCCTTTCCTTTGTAAGGCTCAGGAGGTCGAAATGACCTTATATCTGCAGCTACTTGCCCTACGACTTGTTTATCTACACCCTGTATAACAATCTCAGTTTGGCTGGGGGTTTCAATGGCAACACCCTCGGGAATAGCAAATTCCACTGGGTGAGAAAATCCCAGTGATAAATTGAGTTTTTTTCCCTGAACCTGCGCTCTATAACCTACCCCTACAATCTCAAGTTTATACTCAAAACCAGAGTGAACGCCCGTAACAAGATTTTGCACTAAGGCCCTGATAGTCCCACTAAGAGCCTTGCATTTTTTATTCTCCTCATTTCTCCGAACCTTGATGGCATCTTTGTCCACCTCCACGCCAATATTCTCAGGGATTGACAAGTTCAAAGAGCCTTTTGGTCCAGACACGAGCAGCTGCCCCTCCTTAAATTCGGCCTTAACGTCACTAGGCAGTGCAACTGGTTCTTTCGCTATCCGAGACATATGAGATCACCCTCTAATAAACTGCACAAACTACTTCTCCACCTACCCCTTTTGCCCTCGCTTCCCTGTCTGTCATTAGGCCCTGGGAGGTAGAAATTATAGCTATGCCTAAGCCTCCAATCACCTCCGGAAGCGCATCTTTTGAACGATAAATTCTCAATCCTGGTTTACTAACTCTTTGTATCGATTCAATTACCGCGTTGCCTTCATAATATTTGAGCTGAACTACCAACTGTTCCTTGGAATCTTGAGAGTCTATTTCATAGCCTGAAATAAAACCCTCGTTTTTTAAGACCTCGGCAACAGCAACCTTCTTCCTCGATGATGCCATCGAAACACTACTTTTAGCACGAGCTTGGGCATTCCTTATTCTTGTAAACATATCAGCCAGTGGATCTTGCATACTCATAATTATCGTCTTCCTCTTTTTCGTCCTACCAGCTAGCTTTCACTAGGCCCGGTATATGTCCTTCCATGGCTAGTCGTCTCAGCTCATTTCGAGATAAGCCGAATTTTCTATAGTAACCATGAGGCCTGCCAGTTAGGCTACACCTATTTCTTATTCTCGATTTGCTTGAGTCTCTTGGTAACTTCTGTAACTTAACCCTAGCGTCCTCTTTCTCATCGTAAGAAAAATCAGCCCCGACGATGATAGACTTCAGCTCATCCCTTTTCTTCTGATATTTTTGAACGAGTCGAACACGCTTTCGGTCTCTATTTATCATCGATGCTTTAGCCATTGCTGGTATAGTCCTCCTAATCCCTTAACGGAAATTTAAATCCTTCCAAGAGCGCTCTACATTCTTCATCGTTTTTAGCGCTAGTCGTAATACAAATATCCATGCCACGAATAGCATCAATTTTGTCATAATCTATTTCTGGGAAAATAATCTGCTCTTTTACACCCATGGAATAATTCCCACTTCCATCGAAGGATCTGGCATTTAGCCCCCTAAAGTCCCTTATCCTGGGTATAGCGATATTAACTAAGCGATCTAGAAATTCGTACATCTTTTTTCTTCTCAGTGTTACCTTAACTCCAATAGGCCAGCCATCTCTGATCTTAAAGCCCGCGATCGACTTTCGCGCTAAATTCACTACAGGTCTCTGGCCTGAAATCAAGGCCAAATCACCTACAGCCTTTTCCACCACTTTTTTATCGCCCACAGCTTCTCCCAAACCAACATTGAGCGTTATCTTTTTTATTCTTGGTATTTCCATTGCGCTTTTAAATTTAAATCTTTCGGAAAGCGACCCTATAACATTGTCTTTATAATGCTGCTCTAATCTGGACATTTCTATCGACCCTTAGCTATCTACGACTTCATTGTTTGATTTAAAGAAACGAACTTTTTTACCGTCTTCAAGAGTACGGAAACCAACTCTATCAGCCTTCTGACTATCTGGATTAAACAAAGCCACTTTAGAGACAAAAATCGGAGCTTCCTTCTCAACTATTCCACCCGCGGTTCCCGCTTGTGGATCGGCCTTTGTGTGACGCTTAACCAGATTGATGCCTTCTACCATGATCTTATTGTCAGAGAAAACACGAATAACCGAACCGCGCTTCCCCTTATCTCGTCCTGTTAAAATTTGGACTTCATCACCTTTCCTAATCTTTTTCATAGTAAAACCTTTTAAAGAACCTCAGGAGCTAGGGAAACTATTCTCATAAACTTCTCAGTCCTCAACTCCCGTGTAACCGGCCCGAAAATCCTCGTCCCCACAGGATTTAATTGCTTGTCCAACAACACTGCAGCATTACCATCAAACCTGATGAGTGAGCCATCCGATCTCCTCACACCTTTCTTAGTACGAACAACCACAGCATCAAAAACGTCACCCTTTTTCACTTTACCGCGCGGTATCGCTTCTTTTATGGTTACCTTTATAACGTCACCTATACCAGCGTATCGCCTTTTAGAGCCGCCTAATACTTTTATACACATCATTCGCCGCGCCCCACTATTATCGGCCGCTTGCAACATGCTTTGCATCTGAATCATAAACTTAACTCCGCTTTAGACCTGGGCTGCCTTGTTGACTATTCCTTGTAGACGCCAACTTTTATTCTTCGAGATTGGCTTGCACTCTTCGATGGTTACTAAATCTCCCTCGGTGCACTGATTGTCAGTGTCATGAGCCATGATTTTGGTGGATTTTTTAACATATTTTCTATACAAGGGATGTTTAACCTTTCTTTCAACAAGAACGGATATGGTTCTATCCATTTTGTTACTCACTACAGTACCCACCAAGGTCCGGACATTTTTCTTATCAACCATTTGTGTTCTTTCCTTGTTCGTTCTCTTTCATTACAGTTTTGATACGAGCTATATTTTTCCTAGTCTCTCGCACTTCACTAGCTCTTACGCCCTGCCCGCTTCCCATCTGCATTCGGAGGCTAAACTGTTTTTTCCTGAGCTCTATTAATCTACTAGACAGCTCATCGAGGGACTTACCTCTCAGTTCATTTGCTTTACTCACATCACATTCCTCGCAGCGAACGTAGTTTTTACAGATAGTTTTGCCCCTGCAAGCCGTAGCGCCTCTCGTGCCACTTCTTCAGAAACTCCTTCCATCTCATATAGAACCATTCCCGGCTTCACTTGGGCAACCCAATACTCTACATTACCTTTACCCTTGCCTTGTCTTACCTCTAGAGGTTTCTTTGTTATAGGTTTATCTGGAAACGCTCTTATCCAGACTTTAGCACCCCTTTTTACGTACCTAGTAATAGCTCTCCTAGCCGCTTCAATCTGTCTGGCAGTAATTCTTCCTGAATCGATGGATTTCAGTCCAAACTCACCAAAGCATATGCGGCTTCCTCTTTGAGCGAGCCCGCGATTTCGTCCTTTTTGCTGTTTGCGAAATTTAGTATTCTTTGGCTGTAACATTTTCTAGATCCCTTACTAAGATACTTTGCATTATTTGGAACCAGTGGAACCAGAATCGGCTTTCTTTGTTTCTTGCGCTTCAGCGACTTCCTGAGTGTTCACGTTGCCCTTAAAAATCCATACCTTTACACCTATAATTCCATACGTCGTATTGGCCTCTGCTAATCCGAAGTCTATATCAGCCCTTAATGTATGAAGTGGCACTCGCCCCTCTCGATACCATTCCGACCTGGCGATCTCCGCACCGTTAAGCCTTCCAGCAACATTTATTTTAATCCCCAAGCTCCCGAGACGCATAGCGTTAGATACCGCTCTTTTCATTGCTCGCCTGAACATGATTCGTCTCTCCAACTGTTGAGCCACCGACTCAGCTACTAAATAAGCATCTAACTCTGGCTTACGAATTTCCTCTACATTTATGTGGGCAGGTACCCCCATAATCTCGGAGACTTTTTTTCTTAACAGCTCAATATCTTCGCCCTTCTTACCAATGACTATACCCGGCCGAGCAGTATGTATGATTATCCGGGCGTTGTTTGCTGGCCTTTCTATCTGAATTCGACTCACGGAAGCATGCCCAAGCTTTTCCCGCAAATATTTCCTGACAGCAAGGTCCATATTCAGGTATTGAGCATAATCTTTTGTTTCCACATACCAAGTGGAGGTCCAATCCTTTGCAACCCCAAGTCTAAAACCGTATGGATGTACTTTTTGACCCATTGCCTTTTAAACCTCCATTTGGTCTAGACCGACCGTTAAGTGACTACTTCTTTTGAGTATCTTAGCTGCTCTCCCGCGAGCCCTCGCCCTCCATCTTTTCATGGTTCGCCCTTCGTCTACTTGAATCCGAGATATTTTCAAATCATCTATATCCAAACTACCATTATGCTCCGCATTTGCTATAGCAGAGTTTAAAGCTTTAATTACAAATGTAGCTGCTTTTTTATCGCTGAACGCAAGCAAATCGACCGCTTCTTCAACAGGCAATCCCCTAACTTGGTCAGCAACCAGCCTCATCTTCTGAGCAGATATTTTGGCATTTCTTAATTTAGCTATCGTTTCCATATCCGCACCTATTTTGTCTTTTTATCTGCAACGTGCCCTTTGAAGGTGCGCGTTGGAGAAAACTCACCTAGCTTATGGCCCACCATATTTTCAGTGATGAAAACTGGAATATGTTGCCTCCCGTTATGCACTGCAATTGTTAACCCAACCATAGCGGGGGATACCATAGATCTTCTGGACCAAGTCTTAATAGGCCTCTTCTCATTATTTTTTTTCGCAACATCCACTTTTTGTGCAAGATGATGATCCACATGCGGTCCTTTCTTTAAAGATCTTGGCATCATAACCTCCTATCGTTTTTTACTTCGACGCCTAACAATTAAACTATCTGTTCGCTTATTACTACGCGTCTTGTGCCCTTTAGTCGGAACACCCCATGGGCTAACAGGATGCCTACCACCAGATGACCGGCCTTCTCCTCCGCCGTGAGGATGATCCACAGGGTTCATAGCAACACCCCTAACTGTCGGACGGATCCCTAACCATCTCTTTGCACCAGCTTTACCGAAGGATTTAAGAGAATGCTCGCCATTACCTACCTCACCTAAGGTTGCTCTACACTCGATCGGGACTTTCCTCATTTCTCCAGACCTTAAACGTAGAGTTGCATAATTAGATTCTTTAGCGACATATTGAATGGCACTTCCTGCGCTTCGGCCAATCTGCGCCCCTTTACCCGGCTTCATCTCTATACAATGAATGATGCTTCCTACCGGGATATTCCTCAAAGGCATGCTATTGCCTGCCTGAATTGCAGCATTAGGACCAGAGCTCAAGATCGATCCCACCTCTACACCCTTGGGAGCAATAATGTAGCTCTTATGTCCATTAGCGTATACGATTAGGGCTATATGGGCCGTGCGATTCGGGTCATATTCAATCCTTTCAACTTTTGCCGGAATACCATCCATATTTCTTTTGAAATCTATCAATCTATATCTTTGTTTATGGCCGCCGCCTCTATGCCTGACCGTAATCCTTCCTTGGTTATTGCGTCCGGATTTTCTCGACTGATGCTCTAAAAGGCCCTTCAAAGGCTTACCTTTGTACAAATGATCATTATCAACTGAGACTACCCCCCTGCGCCCTGGAGAGGTAGGCTTTGCTCTTCTTAAAGACATGACATAAACACCTTATTTCTTTACCTATTCGGAAGCCAAAAAGTCTATCTCGAAGCCATCTTGTAGACGAACGAAAGCTTTCTTCCAAGACTTTTTCGTTCCCCTCATCCCTCTAAAAGTACGCTGCTTTGCACGCACAATGGATGTCGTAACCGAACGCACTTTTACTTTAAACAAAAGTTCGACAGCGCTTTTTATCTCGGGCTTCGAGGCATCCCCTCTCACTCTAAATACATACTGATCGCTTTCATCAGCCAACCGAGTAGCTTTTTCAGAAACTTTCGGCTCCAGTAGTATTTGCGTCAAACGTTCTTCGTTCATTTAAGCTGCTCCTCTACTTCGGCTAATGCAGACTGAGTCAACACTACTTTTTTATAGGAGAGCAGAAGAACTGGATCAATCGCACCCCAGTCGGTTACACAAATTTTTGGAATATTTCTACTCGCCAAGAGTGTATTTTCATCAACTTCCTTGCCTATAATTAGGCAATCATTCACCCCTATCTCAGTTAATTTTTGTTTAAACTCTTTAGTTTTTGGAGTCGCTGTAACAAAATCTTCCACCAACAAAAGACGTCCCGATCGTAGCAATTCCGAGAAAATAGTTCGGATAGCTCCCCGGTACATTTTTCTATTAACTTTTTGTGCGTAAGACCTAGGTTTGGCCGCAAACGTCCTACCGCCCCCCCTCCAAATGGGCCCCCGTGATGTGCCGGCTCTCGCTCTTCCTGTCCCTTTCTGTCGCCAAGGTTTCGCACCTCCACCTCTCACCTCTGATCTATTCTTTTGCGCCTTCGAACCAGCTCTTGCTCCAGCTAAAAATGCCGTGACGACCTGATGGATAAGCGGCTCGTTATAGTCACACCCAAAAACTACATCGGAGAGTTCCACGGACTTATTACCGCCCCCCGAAATCTCGATAGTTGTCGTCATTATGAACCCCCTTCTACCTTAGCCTTAACAGAATGACGTAAGAGAAGAGAAGCTCCCTTAGAACCAGGCGTTGATCCCTTGAGTAGAAGAAGACTATTATCGTTGTCTATTTTTACTACTTCCAAACCCTGTACCGTCCTCTTCTTATTACCCATCTGGCCTGCCATCTTCTTGCCCTTAAATACTCGGCCAGGTGTTTGGCATTGTCCTATAGAGCCAGCGACCCTATGAGATAAAGAGTTACCATGAGTAGCGTCTTGTGTCTTAAAATTATGGCGTTTCACGGTACCAGCGAAGCCCTTTCCTATTGATACTCCGGTAGCGTCAAGCAGTTGTCCTTCAGAAAATATATTCAAATCAATCTTCTTCCCTGGCTCCAAACCATTAAATTCTGATTCTTCTAGCCTGAACTCTTTAAAACCTCTGCCTGCCTCCAAACCCGCTTTCTTATACTCTCCCTTAGTGGCCTGACTTAGTCTACCAGGCAACTGACTACCCCAAGCAACTTGAATTGCGTCGTAACCATCACTATCCCGACGTTTAATTCGAGAAATAAAATTCGGAATGATTTCAATTACTGTCACTGGAATAGAATTCCCATCTTCAGAAAAAACTCGACTCATTCCTCGCTTAACGCCTACCAGACCTAGAGACATAACTAATACCTTTCTTATACCGTAGTAGTAATTTACTAATTCAGTTTTATTTGAACATCCACTCCAGCAGCCAAATCCAGCTTCATTAGAGCGTCAACAGTTTTATCGGTTGGATTTACAATATCTAGCAACCGCTTGTGGGTCCTGATTTCGTATTGATCTCGAGCATCTTTATTAACGTGTGGAGAAATCAATACTGTAAATCTCTCTTTTTTTGTTGGCAAAGGGATAGGCCCTTTTATCTGAGCCCCTGTACGTTTGGCCGTTTCAACTATCTCTTTAGTTGATTGATCAATAAGGGCATGGTCAAAAGCCTTCAGTCTAATTCTTATCGTGTTTTCACTCATTACATTACTTTCTCTCTAGAAATCCCTAACACCAAATACTAACAAGATTTATTCAAAAATTTTCGCAACTACACCCGCACCGACAGTCCGGCCACCTTCTCTAATCGCAAATCGAACCCCTTCTTCCATCGCGATTGGAGCAATCAACTTTACCGTCATTTGGACATTATCGCCTGGCATAACCATTTCCACACCTTCTGGTAACTCAACCGCTCCTGTCACGTCTGTAGTCCGGAAATAGAATTGGGGCCTATAGTTAGAGAAAAAAGGAGTGTGACGTCCACCTTCCTCCTTCGATAAAATATAGACCTCTGCCTCAAAATGAGTGTGTGGATTAACCGTCCCAGGCTTACACAAGACCTGTCCTCTTTCTACTTCTTCCCTTTTTGTTCCTCGCAAAAGCACACCAACATTATCCCCAGCTTGACCTTCATCCAAAAGCTTTCGGAACATCTCTACGCCCGTGCATGTTGTTGTTTGAGTTTCACGTATCCCTACGATCTCTATTTCTTCGCCCACAATCACCTTTCCACGCTCAACACGACCAGTTACCACAGTACCGCGACCAGAAATGGAAAATACATCTTCTATAGGCATCAGAAATGGTTGATCAACAGGGCGGTCAGGTATTGGTATAAATTCATCCATAGCAGCGACTAACTTCTCAATAGACTGAGTTCCAATCTCGCTCTCATCCCCTTCTACAGCTTTCAAAGCACTACCAACTATAACCGGAGTATCGTCCCCAGGAAATTGATATAAATCAAGCAATTCCCGAACTTCCATCTCAACCAGCTCCATGAGCTCTGCATCATCAACCATATCGGCTTTATTCAAATAGACAACTATTTTTGGTACGCCAACCTGACGAGCTAGGAGTATGTGCTCTCTAGTTTGAGGCATCGGGCCATCAGCAGCACTACAAACCAAGATCGCACCGTCCATTTGCGCCGCACCAGTAATCATATTTTTCACATAATCTGCGTGCCCAGGACAATCTACATGCGCATAATGTCGTTCATTACTTTCATATTCGACATGAGCAGTTGCAATCGTTATGCCTCGCTCTCTTTCTTCCGGCGCATTATCAATTTGATCATAAGCCTTGGTTTCACCACCGTAAGATTTTGCAGACACAATCGTTAGTGCCGCCGTCAAGGTCGTCTTGCCATGGTCAACGTGACCTATAGTACCAACATTCACGTGTGGCTTTGACCGTTCAAATTTTTCCTTCGACATGACCCAATACTCCTAACTGCCTGATTAATTACATCAAAAATAAAATCAAAATCTTTTACTTAACGACTCAGAAACATTTGCCGGAGTCTTTTCATAACTGGAAAATTCCATAGTATAAGTTGCCCTACCTTGAGTAGCTGAACGCAGCATAGTTGCATAACCAAACATTTCAGCAAGTGGGACACTCGCGCGCACTATAACGCCATGAGGGGCTTCATTCGCTCCACGCAAAATACCGCGCCTTTTATTTAAATCGCCGTTTACTGCTCCTAGATATTCGTCTGGGGTTACGATTTCAACCGTCATTATCGGCTCCAAAATAACTGGTTTAGCAGAAGCTGTGCCGTCTCTAAAAGCCATAGACGCGGCAATCTTAAAAGCGACCTCACTCGAATCAACATCATGGTAAGATCCATCTTTGAGTATTATAGTGATGTCCGTAACTTGGTATCCCCCAAGCACCCCATTTCCAATTGATTCCTCGAGACCTTTTTTTACTGCTGGAATAAAGTCTTTAGGAATAACCCCTCCAGCAATCTTGTTTTCAAAAGAAAAACCCTCGCCTCGTTTTCCCGGAACAATATCCAACACCACATGTCCATATTGACCCTTGCCACCAGTTTGACGTATGAACTTAGCTTCAACATCTTCCACAGTCTCCGTCACGGTCTCTCGGTAAGCCACCTGGGGTTTACCCACATTCGCTTCTACATCAAATTCTCTGCGCAGACGGTCTACTATTATTTCCAGGTGTAATTCGCCCATCCCTGAAATTATAGTTTGCGCTGATTCTTCATCCGACGTCACTATAAAAGACGGATCCTCGTTGGCTAACTTTTGGAGAGCGACGCCCATTTTATCTTGATCAGCAGTGGTTTTGGGTTCAACTGCTACAGAGATAACCGGCTCTGGAAAAGTGATTGCTTCTAAGATAATTTGGTTTAAGGGATCGCAAAGCGTATCCCCGGTTGTGACGTCTTTAAGGCCTACGGCTGCTGCGATATCACCCGCTCGGACTTCCTTGATTTCCTCCCGGCTATTAGCATGCATTTGCAATATCCGGCCAAATCTCTCCTTGCGATTCTTTCTCGCATTGTAAACGCTGTCGCCCGATCTCACAACGCCAGAGTAAACCCTGAAAAAAGCTATATTCCCTACAAACGGATCTACCGCAATCTTGAAAGCTAATGCTGCAAAAGGCTCTTTGTCATCAGATTTTCTTACTTTTTGAGGGGCTTCTTCTTCACCTACAACTTCCCGTACAACCTTCACGTCATCAGGTGCAGGTAAAAAATCAATCACACCATCTAAGATTGCTTGCACACCTTTGTTTTTGAAGGCAGAACCACAAAAAACAGGTATGAGCTGATTTGCCAAAGTTCTCTGCCTAATCCCTTCTTTGATCTCGGAAACGGACAAGTCAGCGCCTTCCAGATATTTATCAGTCAACTCTTCGGTAGCTTCCGCCGCGTTTTCTATCAACGTCTCCCTCATTGCCGTGCATTGGGTGACCATTTCATCGGGAATCTCGCGTTCCTCAAAATGCGCGCCTAGGGTTTTTTCATCCCAGTAAATTGCTTTCATCTTCAAAAGGTCAACAATACCTTCAAAAGCATTCTCCGAGCCGATAGGCAATTGTAATGGTAAGGGGTTAGCCCCCAACCGAGCCCGAATTTGATCAACAACGCGAAGAAAATTTGCCCCCGACCTATCCATTTTGTTGACAAACGCCAATCTCGGGACTTCATACTTGTCTGCTTGACGCCATACCGTTTCCGACTGTGGTTCTACACCACCAACGGCACAAAAAACTGCAACTGCTCCATCGAGAACTCTTAGCGATCGCTCAACTTCAATCGTAAAATCTACATGTCCAGGGGTATCTATTATATTTATTCGATGCAAAGGAAATTGCTTTTCCATTCCCTCCCAAAAACAGGTAGTAGCGGCTGAGGTTATTGTAATACCTCTTTCCTGCTCCTGTTCCATCCAATCCATTGTAGCTGCACCATCGTGAACCTCTCCCATTTTGTGGGATATGCCTGTGTAATATAGGATTCTCTCTGTGGTCGTTGTTTTTCCAGCGTCTATATGGGCCATAATCCCAATGTTTCGATAGTGCTCGATAGGCGTATTTCTTGACATGCTGGCTTATCCAAATCTTCTTACTTACCAACGGTAGTGAGAAAACGCCCTATTGGCTTCAGCCATTTTGTGGGTGTCTTCGCGTTTTTTGACGGCCGATCCACGATTTTCAAAGGCTTCTAAAAGCTCGCCAGCAAGCCTTTGGCCCATGGATTGTTCATTTCGTTTTCGGGCTGAATCGACCAGCCATCTCATGGCCAGTGCCAGTCGCCTAGAAGGATGAACCTCAACAGGAACTTGATAGGTAGCACCTCCTACCCTCCTTGACTTAACTTCTACTCTGGGCTCCACATTTTCCAAAGCCTGCTTAAAAACGTCTACTGCCGATTCGTGACCTTTTGACTGCACTGTATCTAGAGCACCATAAACTATTTTCTCTGCTACCGCTTTTTTACCGTGCGACATAACCATGTTGATGAATTTAGCCAGAACCTTGTCGCCGTACTTAGGGTCCGGGAGAATCTGTCGTTTTGCAGCTACGTGACGTCGGGACATGTTTAAAAGCTCACCTTAAGATTTTGGCTTTTTAGCGCCATATTTTGAACGACCTTTTCGGCGATCTGCCACCCCTGAAGTGTCCAATGTGCCTCTGACCGTATGATATCTAACACCTGGTAGGTCCTTTACTCGTCCTCCCCTGATAAGTATTACAGAGTGTTCCTGCAGATTGTGGCCCTCTCCTCCGATGTAGGTGGTGACCTCCTGCCCGTTAGTAAGACGGACCCTAGCTACCTTTCTTAACGCGGAGTTCGGTTTCTTGGGAGTGGTAGTATAGACCCGCGTGCAAACTCCTCTTTTCTGCGGGCTTGCTTGCAGCGCAGGAACATTGCTTTTCTTTATCTGCTTTTTCCGCGGTTTCCGCACAAGTTGATTAATAGTCGCCATTTGTTACATCCAAAAATTTTCTCTCATTTATTAACCCACACAAAGTGCGAGTCCGCGCATCCATGAACTCAAGTGAGCCACTTATCTCTCGGGGGCGCGGGCCCAGAGATAAGTGAAAAGCTTATACAGAATTGGACCTAGTTTGGCCCCCAAAAAAACCCATCAGAGCCGGCAAATTATATACTTTGACGATTCTTTGTCAATCACAATTACGCACTTTTAGTTGTAGGCTCCAGTGCACCATCACTCTGCCCATCTATACTAGTCTCAGTTTTTATCTCACCTTGACTCTCGGCCTCTCTTAATTCAGCGATCAATTCGGCATTTATATCCTCCATCGTGGAAGCGTTCGATTCTCTTTTCCGATCGATATGGTAAGCAAATCCAGTGCCTGCAGGAATCAATCGCCCCACAATTACGTTTTCTTTCAATCCCCTCAATTCATCTTTTTTCCCGGTCACAGAGGCCTCTGTAAGGACTCTAGTGGTTTCTTGAAAAGATGCAGCTGAAATAAAGGACTCCGTAGCTAATGAGGCCTTCGTTATACCTAGGAGAAGTTGTTGTCCTTGCGCAGTTATTCCACCTTGGCTTTCTACTTTTTCATTTTCTTCCATTAAACGCTCTCGTTCTATTTGTTCGCCCGCAAGGAAACTGGTGTCTCCGCCATCCACAACTTCTACCTTTCTCAGCATTTGTTTTACGATCACCTCAATGTGTTTTTCGTTTATTCGAACTCCCTGTAGTCGATAAACCTCTTGTACTTCATTTACGATATAGGAAGTTAATTCATGAACCCCCTTTAGCCTGAGAATATCATGAGCATCAGGTGGTCCATCACAAATCATCTCCCCTTTTTCTACCGTCTCACCCTCAAAAACGTTAATGTGTCTCCACTTAGGTATGAGAGTTTCAATTTCTTCTCCATCCGTTCCAGTTATTACAAGACGTTGCTTACCTTTAGTCTCTTTACCATATGAAACTAGCCCTGTTGCTTCAGCCAAAATAGCGGCATCTTTTGGTTTTCTAGCCTCAAATAAATCCGCTACTCTTGGCAGACCTCCAGTGATGTCTCTTGTCTTTAGAGACTCTTGCGGAACTCTCGCTACAACATCTCCCATAGCAACTTCTTGACCCTCTTCCACTGTTACTACCGCATTGGGAGGCAAAAAGTAGTTAACTGGAATATCAGAATTAGCAGACTTCTTATCGTGTCCTTTTTCATCTACTAACCTAATTGAGGGTTTCATATCCTTAGCTGTTGGTCCTCTCTGTTTCAGATCGCTCACTACTACGCTAGATAAGCCAGTAATATCATCGGTCTGTCTGGTAATTGTTAAGTTATCTACAAGGTCTTGAAAAACCACCTTACCCTCGACCTCGCAAATAATGGGGTGCGTATGGGGATCCCATGAGGCCACAGACTGACCTGCCTTTACCTCAGCGCTGTCACCAACAACAATCACCGCACCGTAGGGAACCTTGTGTCTTTCGCGACTACGCCCACTCTCGTCATTAACAACTAGTTCTCCAGATCTGGAAACTGACACAAAGCTTCCATCACCCTTTGCAACGGTCTTCACATTAACATGTCTAATAGTTCCATCAGATTTAACTTCTATACTATTAACGGCAGCGGCTCGGGAAGCTGCTCCTCCAATATGAAAAGTTCTCATCGTCAACTGCGTACCTGGCTCACCTATCGACTGCGCAGCAATCACGCCGACTGCTTCACCCTTGTTCGCAAGCTGCCCTCGTCCGAGATCTCGGCCATAACAGGTGGCGCAAACACCGTATCTAGTGGCACAAGTTATAGCAGAGCGAACTACGACCTCATCTGCTCCGTTTTCATCCAAGAAAAGCACTTCTCTTTCTTCAATTAATGTTCCAGCCTTTAGGAGAACTGTTTCTTCACCAGGTTTTTTAACATCTTGTGCAGCCACCCTCCCCAATATTCGGTCGCCCAATGCCTCAATAACGTCACCACCCTCTATAATTGGAGTCATCAGCATGCCCTCTTCAGTCCCGCAATCCATTTCCGTGATCACTAGATCCTGCGCGACATCAACTAATCGACGGGTAAGATATCCGGAATTAGCAGTTTTTAAAGCCGTATCAGCCAGTCCCTTTCGAGCGCCGTGTGTAGAGATAAAGTACTGCAGAACGTCCAAACCTTCTCTGAAATTCGCAGTGATAGGAGTTTCAATAATAGAGCCATCCGGCTTCGCCATGAGCCCCCTCATTCCGGCAAGTTGTCTGATTTGAGCGGCAGATCCACGAGCTCCGGAATCCGCCATCATAAAAATAGAATTAAATGAGTCCTGTTTTACTTCTTCTCCCGATTTGTTTTTAACAACTTCATTACCCAATTTATCCATCATGGCTTTAGCCACATGATCATTTGTATGAGACCAAATATCCACCGTCTTGTTATATCTTTCGCCTGTCGTAACAAGGCCAGAGGCGTATTGTTCCGCTATTTCATTCACTTGCGTTTCAGCCTCATTGATGATTGATTCCTTCTCATCAGGAACAACCATATCTTCAACGCCGATTGACACACCCGCTTTGGTAGCATGCTGAAAGCCCATATACATTAACCTGTCAGCAAAAATCACAGATTCCTTAAGTCCTATGATCCGGTAACAACTGTCAAACATTCGGGAGATCGCCTTTTTATTTAAGGTTTTATTCATTAAAGAGAAAGGCAATCCTTTCGGGAGCAAACCAGAAAGTACCGCCCTTCCAACCGTTGTCTCTACCAACCTCTTAACCTGAGAAATATCTCCATTGTCATCATATTCACTTAGCTCCATACGGACTTTGCAACTGGCGTGAAGGCTGGCAGCACCAGTCTCATATGCTCTGTGGGCCTCATCGATACTTGAGAAAATCATCCCCGTACCGTCTGCGTCTGCAGACTCGCGAGTAAGATAATATAGACCCAAAACCACATCCTGAGTTGGCACTATGATCGGGTCACCATTTGCAGGAGATAGAATATTGTTGGTAGACATCATCAATGTTCTGGCTTCTAGCTGAGCCTCTACAGACAAGGGCACATGCACCGCCATTTGATCACCATCGAAATCAGCATTAAAGGCAGTACAAACAAGAGGATGCAACTGTATGGCCTTTCCTTCGATAAGAACCGGCTCGAATGCTTGTATCCCCAACCTATGTAGCGTGGGAGCCCTATTCAGCATAACAGGATGCTCTCTAATGACTTCTTCGAGAATATCCCAGACCTCAGAACCTTCTTTCTCGACTAATTTCTTTGCCGCTTTGATAGTTGTCGCCAAACCTCTTTTCTCTAGCTTGCTAAAAATAAATGGCTTAAAGAGCTCCAAAGCCATTTTTTTAGGCAGTCCGCATTGATGAAGCTTCAAAGTGGGGCCCACGACAATTACTGAACGACCAGAATAGTCAACCCTTTTACCAAGGAGGTTTTGACGAAATCGTCCCTGCTTACCCTTAATCATGTCTGCTAATGACTTTAAAGGCAACTTATTCGAACCCGTTATAGCCCTACCTCGTCGACCATTATCTAACAAAGCATCTACAGACTCCTGCAGCATCCTTTTTTCATTGCGCACGATAATGTCAGGTGCATTTAACTCAAGTAGTCTTTTTAATCGATTATTGCGGTTGATGACCCTCCGGTAAAGATCGTTTAAATCTGATGTTGCAAATCTACCGCCATCCAAGGGAACTAGAGGACGCAATTCTGGGGGTAAAACTGGTAGTACTTTTAGAACCATCCACTCAGGGTTATTTCCCGACTTAGTAAAAGCCTCGATTAACTTCAACCTTTTAGTCAATTTTTTTATTTTAGTCTCAGAATTAGTCTTCGGCAGCTCGTCCCTAATATGAGCAACCTCCTCCCCCAAACTAACCGCCTTCAACAAATCAAAAATGGCTTCAGCTCCCATTTTTGCTTGAAATTCATCTATTCCATAAGTCTCTACTGCTTCTATATATTCTTCCTCCTTAAGCAACTGACCTTTTTCGAGATCAGTCATCCCAGGATCAACTACCGCATAAGCCTCAAAATATAAAACTCTTTCAATTTCCCTCAAGGTCATATCCAACAATAGACCCATACGGGATGGTAGCGATTTTAAGAACCAAATATGAGCGACCGGGCTAGCCAATTCTATATGACCCATCCTTTCACGTCGTACTTTAGTTAAAGTAACCTCGACACCACATTTCTCACAGACCACACCACGATGTTTTAACCTTTTGTACTTGCCGCACAAACATTCATAATCTTTGGTAGGACCAAAAATTTTTGCGCAGAAAAGACCGTCTCTCTCAGGTTTAAAAGTTCGATAATTGATCGTTTCGGGTTTTTTTACTTCGCCAAAAGACCAAGAACGAATCTTTTCGGGTGAAGCTAAGCCAATACGTATAGTATCAAATTCTTCCGATTGTCCCTGGTTCTTAATCAGATCGAGTAAGTCTTTCACAATAAAATACTCCTTATAAAGCTTCGCTTAGCTGTCCTGGACCTAGTCCTGGTCTAGCTCGATATCAATAGACAGAGATCGCATTTCCTTCAACAGTACGTTGAATGATTCTGGCATTCCAGCATCAATTTTAGGTTCTCCATCGACAATATTTTTATACATTTTTGTTCTGCCACTAACATCATCCGACTTAACAGTTAACATCTCTCTAAGAGTGTAGGAGGCCCCGTATGCCTCCAGAGCCCAGACTTCCATCTCTCCAAAACGTTGACCACCAAATTGGGCTTTACCTCCCAAAGGTTGCTGCGTGACCAAACTATAAGGACCAGTAGATCTGGCATGCATCTTGTCGTCTACCAAGTGATTCAACTTCAGCATGTACATGTACCCCACAGTAACCTCCCGCTCTAGCTCGTTACCCGTCCTTCCATCTCTCAAGATCATCTGACCATGTTCTGGCTTACTCGCCAATTTCAACATTGCACGAATTTGCTCCTCATGAGCACCATCAAAAACGGGAGTAGCCATTGGCACACCATCTTTTAAATTTTCACAAAGAAGAAGAATTTCAGGATCGGTTAAGGAATCCAGATCCTCCTTTTGACCATCCATTTCGTAAATATCTCTCAGGAAACTTCTGAGCTGATCGCAAGTTTCAGTCGTGTTTTTTCTTGCCATCACGCCGATCCGCTCTCCCAGCCCCTTTGCTGCAAATCCTAAATGAGTCTCTAGCACCTGTCCTACATTCATTCTAGAGGGCACGCCTAGAGGATTTAGCACAATGTCTACTGGAGTTCCATCCTCCATATAGGGCATATCCTCAACGGGAACGATCATGGAGACGACACCTTTGTTACCATGGCGCCCTGCCATTTTATCTCCCGGCTGCATCCTTCTTTTGACAGCCAGATAGACTTTAGTCATTTTCAGCACTCCAGGAGCCAGATCGTCCCCAGCCGTAATCTTCGCTCGTTTCTCTTCAAGCTCCTCCCTAAAGTCCTTTTGATGCCTCTCAAGTTGCTCTGACAACTTTTCCAGTTTAGCATTTCCCTCTTCATCTTTTAGTTCAAAATCAAACCATCTTTTTTTATCAACCGAGTTCAAAACATCTTTGGTTAACTTCGAGGAGCTTGTCACTGGGGATGGCCCTTTCAAAATCGCCTTACCTACTAACAATTTTTCCACACGTTGGAAGATATCAGCCTCTAATATTTTCAATCTGTCGGTGAGATCCTTTCTAGCATTAGCAATGTCATTTTCTTCAATCTCCATTGCACGCTGATCTTTATCGATCCCATCTCTGGTAAACACTTGCACATCTATCACTGTTCCGCTCATGCCAGATGGCACCCGTAATGAAGTATCTTTTACATCGGAAGCCTTTTCACCAAATATAGCTCTTAAAAGTTTTTCCTCGGGCGTCAATTGGGTTTCACCTTTGGGGGTGACCTTTCCAACAAGTATGTCTCCGGGGCTCACTTCAGCCCCGATATATACTATACCTGCTTCATCGAGCTTCGAAAGGGCACTCTCACTAACATTTGGAATATCCCCAGTAATTTCCTCCGAACCAAGTTTAGTGTCCCGAGCAACACAAGTGAGTTCCTCAATATGGATCGAAGTAAACCTATCTTCCACCACCACTCGCTCGGAAATAAGAATCGAGTCCTCGAAGTTATAACCGTTCCAAGGCATGAATGCCACCAACATATTTTGCCCCAGAGCAAGCTCCCCAAGATCTGTTGATGGACCATCTGCCAACACATCTCCACTCATAACTTTGTCACCCATTCTGACCAAAGGACGTTGATTAATACAAGTGTTTTGATTGGATCTCGTATATTTTGTCAAATTATATATGTCCACACCTGCTTCACCCAACCTTGCCTCTTCGTCATTTACTCGAACAACAATACGACTTGCGTCAACTGAGTATATTTCGCCTCCACGACGGGCAACAACGGTAACCCCAGAGTCCCTAGCAACCGTTCGCTCTATCCCCGTTCCTACCAGGGGCTTTTCTGCCTTTAGCGTTGGCACGGCTTGGCGCTGCATGTTCGATCCCATTAGCGCTCTATTCGCATCATCATGCTCAAGAAAGGGAATGAGAGCCGCCGCCACTGAAACTATTTGCCTGGGCGAAACGTCCATGTATTGAACATTCTCTGATGGGGCAAGAACAAACTCATTTTGATGTCTCGCTGAGACCAAATTATCCTCTAGTTCGCCCTTTCCTGAACGAGGGGCGTTGGCCTGCGCGATCACATATTGACCTTCCTCAATAGCCGAAAGATATTCAATCTCGTCCGTGACAACACCATCTTCCACTTTTCGATAAGGCGTCTCCAGAAACCCATACTCGTTTGTTCGAGCATATACTGCCAACGAGTTAATCAACCCGATATTTGGCCCTTCAGGAGTTTCTATCGGACAAACGCGACCATAATGGGTAGGATGTACGTCTCTTACCTCAAACCCAGCCCGCTCTCTTGTCAAACCTCCCGGACCTAAAGCAGACACTCTTCTTTTGTGGGTAATCTCAGAAAGAGGATTATTTTGATCCATAAATTGAGAGAGTTGGCTTGAACCGAAGAATTCCTTTATTACTGCAGATACTGGCTTCGCATTAATGAGCTCTTGGGGCATATATCCCTCAGATTCTGACAAGCTCAATCGTTCTTTCACGGCTCGTTCTACTCGCACCAACCCAACCCTAAATTGATTCTCAGCCATCTCCCCCACACTTCGAACCCGTCTATTTCCAAGGTGATCTATATCATCGACGACTCCCTTTCCGTTTCTTATGTCTATCAAACACTTCAAAGTATCGATGATATCCTTCTTATCCAGAGTACTAGACCCTACCACCTCAGAGCGACCCATGCGCCGGTTAAACTTCATGCGGCCAACTGGTGATAATTCGTATCGATCTTCACTAAAAAATAAATTATTGAAGAGATTTTCTGCGGCCTCTTTTGTTGGGGGCTCTCCAGGCCTCATCATTCGGTATATTTCGACTTGAGCGTCTAGTATTGAGGCAGTTGAGTCAACCCTCAGAGTGTCGGAGATATATGCGCCTTGATCAAGGTCATTGGCATAGATTGTCTCCACTTCCTTAATTCCATGCTCATTAAGTTGAAGCAACAACTCTTCAGTAACCTCTGTGTTCGCCGGGATTAAAATTTCGCCCGTCTGATCATTGACTATGTCTGCCGCCAAAGTTTTACCCACAAGGAAACTTTTCGGAACCGTAATTTCAGAAATTCCCTCTTTTTCAATCTCTTTGGTATGCCTAGCAGTTACTCTTCTACCAGCCTCAACTATAATCTTGCCTTTCCGACCAACCAAATCAAAATCCAAAGTTTCTCCTCGGAGTCGTTCTGGAACTAATCCGAATCTTACCTGGTCGGAGTGGATTGTAAATTTATCCCTTTCAAAGAATGTTTCAAGTATCTCCTGATTAGTCATACCTAACGCCCTAAGCAATACGGTAGACGGCAATTTTCGACGACGGTCTATTCGAACATATACATGATCCTTTGGATCAAATTCAAAATCCAACCAAGAACCCCTATAAGGTATCACCCTAGCCGAGAACAATAGTTTTCCAGAAGAGTGGGTCTTACCCTTGTCGTGGTCAAAAAACACACCTGGAGACCTATGCAACTGAGAAACGATTACCCGCTCAGTACCGTTTATCACGAAAGTTCCGGTGTTAGTCATAAGAGGCAATTCGCCCATGTACACCTCTTGTTCTCTAACATCCTTGACCTGTTTTTCCGCACCCGATTCCTTATCGTAAATCACGAGTCGCACCGTCACTCTCAGGGAAGATGCATAGGTGGAGCCTCTTACTTGACATTCTTTCACGTCGAAGGTGGGGGTGCTCAACCTGTAACTCACATATTCCAAGACAGCGTTGCCCGAGTAGCTCTCAATCGGAAAAACCGATTTAAAGGCAGCATGCAATCCTCTATCGGCCCTATCTTCAGGCTTAGTGTGCTCTTGCAAAAATTTTTCGTAAGATTGTATTTGCGTCTCCAGAAGATAAGGTATTTCCCTTATCGGAGAAGTTTTACTAAAATCTTTTCGGATTCTTTTTTTCTCGGTGTAAGAATAGCCCATGAAAATTTTTCCTATTCGTTTTGATAGAACCTAACTTTATTGCGTTAATCCAGATTAAGCATAATTCCGCTTCAAGAGATAAGGACCAATGAGGCCTCGGCCACCCTGGGTTGAGATCTCAGCAACGGAAATGGCAACTGGTTTTTTAGAGGCTACCTACTTCAATTCAACAGTAGCGCCAGCTTCTTCAAGTTGTTTTTTACATTCTTCCGCGTCAGCCTTCGATGCGGCTTCTTTTACCGTCGATGGGGCGCCTTCAACCATTTCCTTGGCCTCTTTTAGGCCTAGGCCCGTAATGGCTCTCACCGCTTTTATCACCGACACCTTGTTATCTCCAAAACTAGACATGACAACGTCGAACTCGTCCTTCGCCTCTTGTCCGGCATCAGCACCCTCGGCACCACCAGCTGCTACTGGAGCTGCTACAGCAGCTGCCGCAGAAACGCCCCATTTTTCTTCAAGCTCTGAAACTAATTCCGTTACTTCAAGAATAGACATTCCACTGAGTGTTTCTATCAAGTCTTCCTTCGAAACCGCCATTTTCTTTCTCCTAATTTTTAATTCGTAAGTCTGTTATTTAATTATCTTTCAAAAAACTAGTCTGATTTTTGATTCTTTGCCACCAAAACCCTAACCAAAACACTAGATGGCTCTTTTAACAGCCTAAGTAGTGCAGTAGCCGGACCATTTAATACCGACAATAATTTAGCTCTAGCCTCATCCAAAGTTGGCATTGATGCCAATAAATTTAGGTCTGTGCCGGGCCTAGACTCGCCACCAAAAGCTATGGCTTTAGCGATAAGTTGCTCATTTTCATTCGCAAATTCTTTCACAAGCCGAGCGCCAGCCCCTGGGTCATCTTTTGAAATAATCAAGATTAGTGGCCCAACCAAATCATCTCTCAGACATTCATGGCCAGTACCGGCTATTGCTAGCTTTGCCAACGAGTTTTTCGCTACTCGAACAGTTAAGCCCAAGGCCCTAGCTTCGCGTCTCAGATTAGTCATCTGAGACACAGTGAGACCACTATACTCTGCAGCCACCACAGCTTGGCTATTCAGAAACACTTCATGCATATCCGAGACTACAGCTTTCTTTTCCTCGATATTCAGACCCATTTTAGATCTCCTCCAATCCAATCCATTCTAGTTATTTTTATAATATAGGCTCAAAACCTACCCAAATTGCCCAATCATTATCCGCAAACATTGGCGGTTGCATCGATTAGACCTTTGGTCCCGAATATCTTTGCGACTAAACCGCCTGCGAAGGAAAAGATTATCCGTAACAACGGTCCCTCGGTCTTTGACGAATAACAGCTAACGTTCAAAATCGATAAAAGGTACTCCTAGTTGATTTAAAAATAGATTGCTTCCTCACTTTCAAGATAATGCTGTAATAGAAGATTTATCGATTAACAACCCAGGCCCCATAGTTGTAGATAAAGAGATTGTTTGCATATACACACCTTTCGAGGAACTGGGTTTAGATTTTCGCACCTCATTTAACACAGTCTCTAAATTTTCTTTTAAAGCTTCGATAGTAAATGAAGCCTTACCAATAGAACAATGCACAATACCAGCCTTATCAGCCCGAAATTGGGCTTGACCAGCTTTGGCATTCCGCACTGCGGTGGCGACATCCGAGCTGACAGTTCCGACTTTCGGATTTGGCATAAGACCCTTGGGACCAAGTATTTGGCCAAGTTGCCCCACGATTCGCATCGAAGCAGGTGTGGCAATAACCAAATCAAAGTTAATATTGCCCTTCTTTATATCATCTGCCAGGTCATCCATACCAACTACATCTGCACCAGCCTCGGCTCCCGCTTCAGCATCGGAGCCATCTGCGAATAAAGCAACACGAATTGTCTTACCCAGACCATGAGGCAAAACAGTTGATCCTCGGACTACTTGATCCGATTTTTTTGGATCGATGCCCAAGTTAATGGCCACATCCACTGATTCATCAAATTTTACTGACGTCAGCTCTTTCAATAAACTTAAAGCATCTTCCGCGCTTCTTTCTTCCATTACATCTCCCAAGCGATCACGAACACTCTTTAAACGTTTACCAATCTTAGGCATCACTTACCCCTTCTACTTCAATTCCCATACTACGTGCAGTCCCTGCTATTGTTCTTACTGCCGCATTCATATCAGCAGCGGTTAAATCTCCGTCTTTTGATTTAACAATCTCTTCTAGTTGTTCTCTATTTACTTTCCCAACCTTTTCCCTGTGAGGGACTCCACTACCTTTCGCGACTCCCGCTGCTTTGCGTAAAAGTACAGCCGCAGGCGGACTTTTTGTTTCAAAAGAGAAACTTTTATCAGCATATACGGTAATCACCACAGGCACAGGCAATCCTCCCTCAACACCCTGCGTTTGAGCGTTAAACGCTTTGCAGAAATCCATTATATTAAGGCCGTGCTGTCCTAAAGCAGGTCCTACCGGCGGGCTTGGGTTCGCCTGCCCTGCCGGCACTTGCAACTTGATGTAAGCATCTATTTTTTTTGCCACTCAATTTAACTCCATTATTTATTTTGTTGATTACCTTATTTGGACATCAATCTTTGCTAACCTGCCCGAATTCCAACTCTACTGGCGTGGAACGACCGAAAATGGTTACAGCGACTCTGAGACGGCTTTTTTCGTAATTTACTTCCTCGACTACACCATTAAAATCTGCGAATGGGCCGTCTATCACACGAACTACTTCTCCTACTTCAAACAAAACTTTAGGACGCGGCTTAGCTGCACCATCATTGATTCGGTCTAGAATCACATTTACTTCTCTCTCCGATATTGGAGTCGGTCTGTCGCTTGTCCCTCCGATAAAACCCATCACTTTTGGGCAATCCTTCACCAAATGCCAAGAGTCATCGTCCATGGCCATTTCTACTAAGACGTAACCCGGAAAAAATTTCCTGTCGCTTTTTCTCTTCTGCCCGTCTTTCATTTCTACAACTTCTTCAGTAGGAACTAAAATTTTCCCGAATTTAGACTCCATCCTACCCCTCACAATCCGATCCTCAAGCGAGCGTTTAACCTGGTTTTCATAGCCAGAATAAGAATGAACTACATACCAACTTAAACTCACTTTCTCACCCCTATACTTAAATCAAAGCGCCCACAATGCTACTCAGGAGAAGATCCAATAACCAGAGCAAGATAGCGAATATAACGACAACCACTAATACAAAAAAAGTCGTCTGCAATGTTTCCTGTCGGGTCGGCCATACAACTTTTTTAACCTCTACCTGCGCTTCTTTCAAAAAAGCTACAGTTTCTTTACCCTTTGAGGTTGCCCAAAAGAGACCTATGGATGTACCGACCACCAGTATGAAACCGCTTACCCTAAAGAGGTTGGAAATTCCGTCAAAGTAGTAAAAACCAAGAACGCCGCACAATAGCAAGATAGTGGCGAGACCTAGTTTTAGCTGGTCAATATTTACTCTTTGATCGATTTTTGTGCTCATATTAAAAAATTTTCTTGGTCAAATTTTTTATTACAGCAGGCCAGGAGGGAATCGAACCCCCAACCTGCGGTTTTGGAGACCGCCGCTCTGCCAATTGAGCTACTGGCCTGGATCTACAAAAAATAGCCATCGAGTCTAAATCCCTAACACCAAATACTAACAAGATTTATTCAAAAATTTTCGCAACTACACCCGCACCGACAGTCCGGCCACCTTCTCTAATCGCAAATCGAACCCCTTCTTCCATCGCGATTGGAGCAATCAACTTTACCGTCATTTGGACATTATCGCCTGGCATAACCATTTCCACACCTTCTGGTAACTCAACCGCTCCTGTCACGTCTGTAGTCCGGAAATAGAATTGGGGCCTATAGTTAGAGAAAAAAGGAGTGTGACGTCCACCTTCCTCCTTCGATAAAATATAGACCTCTGCCTCAAAATGAGTGTGTGGATTAACCGTCCCAGGCTTACACAAGACCTGTCCTCTTTCTACTTCTTCCCTTTTTGTTCCTCGCAAAAGCACACCAACATTATCCCCAGCTTGACCTTCATCCAAAAGCTTTCGGAACATCTCTACGCCCGTGCATGTTGTTGTTTGAGTTTCACGTATCCCTACGATCTCTATTTCTTCGCCCACAATCACCTTTCCACGCTCAACACGACCAGTTACCACAGTACCGCGACCAGAAATGGAAAATACATCTTCTATAGGCATCAGAAATGGTTGATCAACAGGGCGGTCAGGTATTGGTATAAATTCATCCATAGCAGCGACTAACTTCTCAATAGACTGAGTTCCAATCTCGCTCTCATCCCCTTCTACAGCTTTCAAAGCACTACCAACTATAACCGGAGTATCGTCCCCAGGAAATTGATATAAATCAAGCAATTCCCGAACTTCCATCTCAACCAGCTCCATGAGCTCTGCATCATCAACCATATCGGCTTTATTCAAATAGACAACTATTTTTGGTACGCCAACCTGACGAGCTAGGAGTATGTGCTCTCTAGTTTGAGGCATCGGGCCATCAGCAGCACTACAAACCAAGATCGCACCGTCCATTTGCGCCGCACCAGTAATCATATTTTTCACATAATCTGCGTGCCCAGGACAATCTACATGCGCATAATGTCGTTCATTACTTTCATATTCGACATGAGCAGTTGCAATCGTTATGCCTCGCTCTC
This sequence comes from uncultured Pseudomonadota bacterium, assembly GCA_902551695.1. Taxonomy (GTDB): domain Bacteria; phylum Pseudomonadota; class Gammaproteobacteria; genus TMED69. The sequence continues at coordinate 15,154 of CACDEI010000001.1, read as the reverse complement.
TTTCTTCCGGCGCATTATCAATTTGATCATAAGCCTTGGTTTCACCACCGTAAGATTTTGCAGACACAATCGTTAGTGCCGCCGTCAAGGTCGTCTTGCCATGGTCAACGTGACCTATAGTACCAACATTCACGTGTGGCTTTGACCGTTCAAATTTTTCCTTCGACATGACCCAATACTCCTAATTTTTACAACCTTTGCGTTATTTTATTTAAACAATACCAACAACACTTGTTCTCATTAATGTCTGGAGCCCATAACCGGACTTGAACCGGTGACCTCTTCCTTACCAAGGAAGTGCTCTACCACTGAGCTATATGGGCACATCAATGCTCTTGCCATAATACTCAGCCTGCCGACATACCGCTTAGATGGAGCGGGTGATGGGAATCGAACCCACATCATCAGCTTGGAAGGCTGAGGTTCTACCATTGAACTACACCCGCCGCGTAAAACCCAACATCCATCAAACCGTTATCAAATAAACCCCTAAAAGTCTCCACCTAATCACTTATTTTTCCTGGTGGAGGGGGTAGGATTCGAACCTACGAAGGCAGAGCCGGCAGATTTACAGTCTGCTCCCGTTGACCACTTGGGTACCCCTCCAAAAAGGGAACCCGTAATTTTGTGAATTTATTGCCATAAAGTCAATACCCTAATTTCTCAGAATCTGGCCTGTGAGGCCATTTTTTATTGCTGTTACTGTCTCTAACCCACCTAGAAGGCCATCTAAATAAAAATCAACCTCATTTTTAAAAATTCCACGAGCTCCCTCTAGGCTTTTAGGCGGGACACCGCCTGCACGATTTGCACTAGTTGATAAGATGGGGCCTACCTGATTGATTATTTCACGACATTGGCTGTGAGCGGTCACTCTTATCGCTAGTAAGCCACTAGAATCAACCAACCAGCGAGGGGTAGCGTCAGTAGCAGGAAGTATCCATGTGTTGGGTCCTGGCCAAGATGAGATGATCTCCGCCTTAGCCTCTACATTAATATCTACTAAATCAGATGCACTGTTAAGATCCGAGACCAAAATGATAAACTTTTTGGTAAACGGTCTATTTTTGAGGCGCGATAGCTTTTTAAAAGCACCTAAATCGTACATACTTCCCGCTAAACCGAATACCGCTTCGGTAGCATGGATTATCACTCCGCCGTTCTTAAGTGCCTCACAAGCACTTTCAAAAGCTTTCACTCTTTCTTCTGCCGCAACGCTTTATTTTTTCTTTGCTTTTTTCTTGCGCGTTCGTCTAACCGGAGCAGCCGCTAAGAGCTCCTCACACGCAGCGAGCGTGAGAGTATTAGGTTCTATATCTTTGGGCACTTTCGCGTTTTTTTCACCATTTGTTACGTAAGGTCCATAACGGCCATTTAAAACCTCAATCCCTTGGGCTTCGAATGTCTGGATCTTTTTGGCCGCATCAGCCGCTTTTTTTTCTAAAACCAGCTCTATCGCTCTTTCTAAACTAACTGTGTGAGGATCATCTGTTTCAGGGAGAGAAACATATTTCCCTTTTACCTTGGCTTTTTTCTGATTTTTCTTTGTATCCGATTCCTCTAATTTTTCTATATACATTACATAAGGACCAAATCTGCCTCGATTTACTGAATACTCCAGCCCCTGCTCTACCCCTAGAATTCGGGGCAATTTTGTCGTTTCCAAAGCTTGCTCTAAAGTTACTTTTTCAATTTTTGTACCGGAAGGTAATCCGTGAAAGCTTGGCTTTTCTTCGTCCTCGACGTTTCCAATAATTACATAGGGCCCATAACGACCCATTCTGACAGAAACTGGTTTACCGCTGGTTGGGTGTAGGCCCAAAGACCTTTCTTGCTGGACTTCCTTACGAGATACGGTTTCCTTAGTCTTTACGGTTTCCTCAAACGGCCCCCAGAATTCATCAAGTAATGATATCCAGTCTCTCTCACCCCTTGAAACAGCATCCAAAGCATCCTCTAATTGCGCAGTAAATTCATAATCTACGTAGTCAGAAAAATGATTTGTTAGAAATCCTGAAACCAACTTTCCCACATCCGTCGGATAAAAACGCTTATTTTCCAGCTCTACGTAGTCTCTTTGAATAAGAGTAGCTATTATGGTTGCATAAGTAGAGGGACGGCCAATTCCATATTCTTCGAGTGTCTTTACCAAGCTGGCCTCACCGTACCGAGGCGGAGGATCTGTAAAGTGCTGGTCTGCAACAATTGTCTCGAAATCGACCTTTTCGCCCTCCACAAGGGGAGGTAAACGTTCTGAATCTAAAGTGGTCTCCTCATCATTAGAATAAACCCTCATAAATCCTGGATATTTGACAGTTGAACCCGTGGCTCTGAAAACACCCAATCCCCCGCAATTAAACTCTGCTGTAACACTATCTATAGTGGCGTGTATCATCTGACTTGCTGTTGCTCTTTTCCAAATAAGCTCATAAAGCTTATTTTGTTCCTCATTGAGATAAGGTTTCAATTTTTCTGGGGATCGAGAAAAAGATGTTGGTCGAATAGCTTCATGAGCTTCCTGAGCATTCTTGGACTTAGTTTTAAAAGCTCTAACAGTCTCAGGAACTTGATTCTCGCCGTATTTTTCCCGCACGAAACCTCTAAGGTCTCGGACCGCATCCTCAGACAAACTCACTGAGTCTGTTCTCATGTAGGTAATTAAACCGACTGTTTCCTCATCGATTGAAATACCCTCATACAATTGCTGAGCAACTCGCATCGTCCTTTGAGCAGTAAATCCTAGCCGCCTTACAGCCTCTTGCTGCAGCGTTGAAGTAATGAAAGGCGGTGCAGGATTTCTTTTTCTTTGCTTCTTTTCCACTCGAGAAACAATCATCGCACCGGCCCCAGCTAATAGAAGCTTATCTCTTATTTCAAAAGCCTTTTGTTCATCAGTGATAGAGAACTGCTTAATCTTTTCTCCTTCATACTCATGTAATTTAGACTTGAAAGCGGAGATGTCTCGAGATAACTTTGTTTCTATTGTCCAGTACTCATTGGGGACAAATTTTTCAATTTCCGCTTCCCTCTCGCATATCAGGCGAAGCGCTGGGCTTTGAACGCGCCCAGCCGATAATTTTGGTTGGATTTTTTTCCAGAGCAAAGGGGACAGGTTAAAACCAACTAGGTAATCAAGGGCACGACGGGCCTGCTGCGCATTGACCAAATCCATCGACACCCCCCTGGGGCTAGAGATGGCCTGCTTAATTGCACTTTCGGTTATCTCATTAAAAACCACTCGATGTATGGCTTTTCCTTCAAGAATTTTTTTTTGTTTAAGAATCTCAACTAGGTGCCATGATATAGCTTCACCTTCCCTGTCTAAATCAGTAGCTAAATACAACGCATTGGCTTTTTTCAACGCCTTGGCAATAGCATCAACGTGCTTAGTGCTTCTTTCAGAAATAGAATAGGTCATCCCAAAGTTGGATTGGGGATCAACTGCACTTCCGCCCTTTGAAGGCAAATCTCGCACATGGCCATATGAAGCTAGAACTTCAAATTTATTTCCTAGATATCTCTTAATTGTCTCAGCTTTTGCTGGAGACTCAACTACAACTAAGTTTTCTGCCATGCACTATTGCTCCAAAGACTAAGTATTTTGATTCAGGATAAAATCCCATCCCCCAATTAAAGCTAACAAAAGACCCTTTGAACTAATTGATTAAAAAATAAAATTACAACTAATTATCGCTCTATTAACTCAGATAAACCCAATCAAGGCTCTAAAAAAGGTCAGGCTGGGTAGTTTAATACTTTCTGTTCCTTTAAAAGTCAATATCCAAGAAACGAAAAAAGTACCCTATTAATTACCTTTTGAAATAAAAAAGTAGTATATATGTCTTTCATTTATTACGTTTCAGAAAGAATTTGAGAAAAACCTAATGCTCCGAAAGATATTAAATTATCCCGATCCAAGGCTCAGAAAGGTGGCTGAAACAGTCACAGAATTCGACGAACCGTTGAAGACTCTAACTAGAGATATGTTTGAAACTATGTATCACTCATCCGGAATCGGTCTAGCAGCAACTCAAATAGATATCCATTTGCGTGTAGTGGTGGTCGACGTCAGCAGAGACCGAACCTGTCCGTTGTGCTTAGTTAACCCGGTTATCGAGAAAAAATCAGGTACGGTGGCCTCAAAAGAAGGATGCCTCTCGGTCCCGGAAACGGTCGAATACGTAAATAGAGCAGAACACATTACATTGCGAGCTCAGAATGTCAATGGTGAAAATATTAGCATGGATACCGAAGGGCTTTTGGCAATCTGCATACAACACGAAATTGATCACTTAGATGGCAAACTATTTGTAGATTACTTATCAAATCTCAAACAGAATAGATTAAAAAAAAGGATATCAAAAATAGAACTAAAGGAGAGCACTGCAAACTAAGAGCTTAAAGAGCGGATAGACTAAGGTTCAATCCGATAGGCTCCATCCTGAATGCCAGATCAAAAAGTGAATAAAATAAGGACTGTTTTCGCAGGCACCCCATCTTTTGCCATTCCTAGCGTTGAAGCGATCGCGCTTCAGAATGAATTCGAGCTAGTAGGCGTTTATACTCAACCTGACAAACCTGCAGGACGTGGGAAAAAAATTGTTGGAAGTGCAGTTAAACGGGCGCTGAGTACTTTTGACGTTCCAATTTTCCAACCTAATAGCCTTACCGATGATGGTACACTTAAAACATTCCGTGATCTCAGACCAGAGCTTTTTGTAGTGGCGGCCTACGGCCTGATAATACCAGGAGATTTTTTGAACATTCCTCGTTATTGCATCAATGTTCATGCTTCCTTGCTTCCTAGGTGGCGTGGAGCTGCGCCAATACAAAGAGCAATTATGAAAGGAGACCTCCAAACAGGAATTTCCATTATGCGAATAGTAGAAAAGCTGGATGCTGGACCTATATTAAACATCAAAGTACGTGAAATTGAACCCACCGATACTACCGCTACATTGACTGAAAAATTAGCGCAGGATGGTGCAGACGCCCTGAAAAAATGTCTTCTAAACATCGCGCAGGGAACTGTCACCGAGAAAGCCCAAAAAGATAAAGACGCTCTTTATGCTCAAAAAATAAGCAAAACTGAATCATTAATTACATGGAATGTCCCCGCAGAGGTTATCAGCCGAAAGATTAGAGCCCTGTCACCTAAACCAGGCGCTACTACCTATCTCGGCAAAATCCTGGTCAAAATAATTTCTGCTAAAATATCTGAAGACACTTCTACAGATCAGCCTGGAACGTTAAACTTCACGAGCAAAAACACTCTGGCGGTTGCCACAACTACCAAAGACCTGCAAATTGATTTACTCCAATTACCTGGAAAAAAAATCATTACATCAAAGGATTTTCTCAATGGATATAGGAAACTGCTCTGAAGAATAAGACAGCTCTGACGAGGGCGGTAATCGCCACCTCTCTTGAGAGCATTTTGCATAAGAATCAGTCATTGGACCTCGCCTCGAGCAATATACGCTCGAAACTAGCAGATAAAGGAGAACGCTCGTTCGCGATGGCAAGTGTGTACGGCGTTTTACGTCATTACTTTTCTTTAAGTAAAGTATTGCGTCAATTGGTAAAAAAACCACTAAAAAATAAAGATAATGACATTAAGTCCCTCTTACTTGCGGGACTATACCAAATTCATTATATGCGATCTCCAGCTTACGCGACTGTATCGGAAAACGTTGAAGCAGCTCGTTTACTAAAAAAACCTTGGGCCTGCAAACTGGTAAATGCAGTACTTAGGAACTACGAACGAGCGAAACATAAAGGAAAAAACAACGGCGATAATAATAACCTTGAACACCCTCTTTGGTACATCAGAAAATGCCAAAGTAATTGGCCATCAGCCTGGTTTTCTATTTTAGAATCAAATAACAAACATCCTCCTCTTACAATAAGAACTAACAACCGCTTCATAACCCGAGGTGAATATTCAAAGATACTCGCGTCTGCCGGTCTATCTAATAGGCTGACGCAAATATCTGAGCAGGGAATAACACTAACTCGGCCATCAGACCCTAAGGTCCTCCCTTTCTTTCAAGAGGGCGCCTGCTCGGTACAAGACGAGGCTGCGCAACTACCAGTGAGTTTATTGGAACTAGAAACGGCAAGCAAAGTCCTAGATATGTGTGCCGCGCCTGGCGGAAAAACAACTCATATACTGGAATTATGTGACCCGAACACCTCCGTAACGGCAGTGGACAACAACCCCAGGAGATTAAAGCTTTTAGAAGAAAACCTTTGCCGATTAAAACTAAGCTGCAAAGTTGTGCAAGGCGACGCGAGCAATAAGACATCTTGGTGGAACGGGGAGGCTTTTGATCGAATACTAATAGATGCCCCCTGTAGTGCTAGTGGTGTTGTCAGAAGACATCCTGATATCAAAATAAGACGAAAACCAGAAGAACTATTCGACCTATGTAATCTACAGCTTAAAATTCTTGAGGAGTCTTGGACAATGCTAAGCAAAAAAGGCATTCTCGTTTATGTTACTTGCAGTATATTCCAAGAGGAGAATGATCTTATTATAAAAAAGTTTCTTACAAATAAAAAAGAAGCTTGTCTGAAAAAAATGAAAATGACTGGGGGAATAGCGGCAAATTACGGATACCAAATCTTGCCCGGCATGCAAAATATGGATGGCTTCTATTTCTGCCGACTACAAAAGAATTAATAGTTGATGAACAGAAAGAAAATACTCGCCCTCACAGTCTTATTTTTTTCGCTCTATGCGAGCCAATCCCTTGCTGAGAAAGTTCGGATTCTAAATCTCAAAATTTTTTATGATGCACAGTTTCTGGTAATGAGCACCAAAGCGAATCTTAATTTAAACGAAAGCATAGTGGAGGCGTTAGATAGCAATATATTAATTCCGTTTCGCATCGAAGTAAAATTAACAAGAAACGGGTTCTTTCGTTTTAAACGAAAAATACAACTAAAAACCTTTAACTTCACTCTTGCGAAATACGCACTGGGAGATCAATACGTAGTTACGGATCAACAAAGCGGAACGACCATTAGTTTTCCAACTTTAGAGAAAGCTAAGCAACATCTCGAAAACAGACAGCGGCTTATAATCGCGGAGAAAAAATCTTTGGTAATTCAGAAACCGACTGAAGTCGCGATAAGATGGCGACTGATGAGAAGTGGCCTGCCCATTCCGATGCTCTTGCCGACACTCTTCTCATCTCAATGGAATTTAGACTCAGGCTGGAATTTTTACCGGATTTAAATGAAAAAAAAATTCAAAGAAAAATATGGAATTTACTTCCTATTGTTTACTGCTGCAAGTTCGTTAATTTTTTTGAACGTTGCCCTCGATGGACCTTCTAATTTGGGGCCATACTACTATCTAATAATAATCGTTAACTCGATTTGTCTCTGCGCTCTTTGCTACCTAATCTTCATAGATCTACTAAAGTTGATGAGACGGTTACACAAGAAAGAAGCCGGCGCGAAATTAACCCTCAGAATGCTCATAATGTTTGTCGTATTTGCGGTTTTACCCGTGTCTATCCTCTACAGCTTCTCTCTTCATTCGATAAATCGAAGCATTGACAGTTGGTTTGATATAGAAATAAGTACCGCCCTGCAAAATTCGTTAGAACTAGGACGAGAATCTCTTGGGATGCTGATGCGAAATTATCGCAGAGAAACTGAAACATTAGCAGCCGATTTAACAAAACGGAAAACAGAGCGGCTACCTCTCGATCTCACTTCACTTCGAGATCCAGATGGATTTGTAGTATCACGTTATCAATTTCCGAGTACGGGCTTGATAGATCGGTTGCGCAAACGGAGCAAGGCCGAAGAGGTATTAGTTCTTACCATGGAAGGCCAAGTAGTTTCTGCGAGTTCAGAGAATGCGAGCTTGCTGCCTCAACTACCCACTGAGACTTTACTTTTACAGCTAAATGATCAGCGTAGTTTCATCGGCTTAGAGCCTGGAAATAGCGGCCAACTGAGTGTGCGGGTGGCCCTCAACATATATCTGGATCAAAAAAGACATATTTTACAGGCTATTTATCCCTTCTCACCTAGAATAGATAATTTAGCAGATAACGTGGAGTCGGGGTTTGCGAAATATAACGAACTAGGGTTTTTGAGAGACAAACTAAAGATAAGTTTCACAATCACACTTACACTTGTTTTACTTTTTAGTGTCGCTGCTTCTATCTGGGCAGCATTCTTTTGCGCTCGATTTTTGACACTCCCAATTTCAGAGCTATCTCATGCCACCTCTGCTATTGCAGATGGGAACTACGATACTTCTGTAACTGTCAAGGGTGACGATGACTTAGCCTCGCTCGCTCGTTCCTTTAACTATATGACAAAAAAAATTGCACTTTCTACGAACGAGATTGAGAATCAACGTAATTATTTAGATGCGGTAATGAAACAATTATCATCCGGAGTAATAACCCTTTCGGACAAGCTGGAAATACTGACTATTAATCGCGCCGCGGTCGCCCTATTCCAAATAGAAGAGGATGCTGCAATTGGTAAAAAACTCTCCTCCTTAAGTGAAAACAATAGCAATCTTTCTTCCTTCTTTGAGTGCACAGGTAACCTGCTGTCAAGTGATAGAAAAACTTGGGAGGCAAATGTGTGTCTTAATATTTCTGACAATAAAAAAGAGATAATGTGCAAAGGGAGCGTTCTGTCTGAAGATAATTCAACCCGTATAAACCATATTATAGTTCTGGAGGACATAAGTGCCATAATTCAAGGACAAAGGGACGCAGCTTGGGCCGAAATGGCCAAAAGGCTCGCGCATGAAATAAAAAACCCTTTGACGCCAATAAAACTAAGTGCTGAACGCCTGCTCTTCAAATTATCTGATAAACTGAAGAAACCGGACAGGGAAAAGCTCTCCAATCTCTCGGGAACGATCATAGAACAAGTAGAGACAATGACCGAAATGGTTGATGAATTTTCGGGGTATGCTGGAAGAAACTTTAATCAGCCTGCCCCATTGGATCTCAACCTAATACTGACAAGCACAGCTCAATTATTTCAAGAAGCCGAGCCTTCTTTGGAGATAACGTTACAAAAGACCGACGACTTACCTCAAATATTCGGAGATGCTAATAGCCTCAGAAGACTATTCAATAATCTCATCAAGAACTCCATTGAAGCATCAATGCTAAATTCTGGCACCAAAATATTGATAAGAGCGAAATATCCAGGAGCAGCAAGCCCAAGGGAAATAGAAATATCCATATTGGATGAAGGAATAGGAATTACAGACCAAGTTCTCCAGAATATTTTCGAACCCTACGTCACTAGCAAAGCAAGAGGAAGAGGCTTAGGTTTAGCAATTGTAAAAAAAATTGTTGAGGAACATAATGGCACTATCAAATTAGAAAACGCCCCAAGACAAGGAGCCTTAGTGACTGTCACTCTTCCTGTTCAAAGACCAATTGGAATGTCAAATTAAGTAACTCAAAAAGATGCTAAACAAACACATTTTAGTAATTGATGACGAACCGAGCATAAGAACTTTATTAAAAGAAATTTTAGAAGAGGAAGGTTATAAAGTCTCGGTTGCGAAAGATGCTGAAACAGCTAGAGTAAATCGACAAAAAGAAAGACCCGACTTATCATTACTAGACCTTTGGCTACCGGACGCTGACGGTTTAACTCTCCTAAAAGAATGGGCACCCGGACCGGAAAGCGGTAGTCCTGTAATCGTGATGACGGGCCACGGAACAGCCGAGACAGCAGTGGAGGCGCTTAAGATGGGAGCGTATGATTTCATAGAAAAGCCACTTTCCACACCAAAACTTTTAATAAGTATTCAAAGAGCGCTAGAGAACGCTAGCTTAAACTTTGAAAACACAAGACTGAAAAAATTAGACCAGGAACTGGGCAGATTTGTAGCCCAAGAAAACGAAATGCTGAAACTAAAAGAAGATTGTAAAAATGTTGCCAACCATAATGCCAATATTTTAATCTTGGGTGAATCAGGAGTGGGGAAAGAAACTGTCGCACGATTTATTCATCAATCCAGTTCCAGTCGAGATGAGAACTTTATCCTCCTAAATTTTGCTGGCCTAACCAGCGAGGAACAAGAGCGTCAGCTTTTTGGATTCCAATCATCTTCTAAGACTGGTTACGGAGCCCTCGAATTAGCTCAAAAGGGAACAGTTTACTTTAAAGACATAAGTTGCTTGAAGCCTAATCTTCAAGCTAGACTGGTAAGAACGTTAGAAAACAAAGTTTTCTTTAGAAGTTCAAGCCAGGAAGCCATCCCTCTGACCTCTCGAATAATTGCCAGTGCGAAGGAAAACTTCTCAGAGATGGTAAGGACAGAGGAATTTCGGGAAGACTTATTTTATCAGTTGAGTATTGTACCTTTATCTGTTCCTCCTCTGAGAAGAAGAAAAGAGGAAATTGATGAACTGGTCGATACTTTCACAAGGGTGCTAGTTGCGAAAGAAAACCTACCCCTAAGACAATTTAGCAAAAATGCTAAAGCAAGACTTAAGCAATACAATTGGCCAGGCAATCTCCGTGAATTAAAAAATTATGTTCAGCGGCTCCTTATCTTAGGTACTAAAGGTGTTGTAGAAAGAAACGAAATTGAACAGATTTTAGGATCTAGAAATATCCAACCTAATGACCTAGGCGAAGAAATATTCCAACTACCACTTAAACTCGCGAGGCTTGAGTTTGAGAAGGCTTACTTGCAGAGGCAGCTGAATAATTTCGATGGGAATGTAGCTATGGTATCGGAGCATATTGAGATAGAGAGAACTCATCTTTATCGGAAACTTCGAAGTCTAAACTTAGATATCAAAGATTCTAAAAAGGCATCTAGTCAATGAAAATTCTTATTTTGGGAGCCGGGCAAGTAGGCTCATCAGTGGCGACTAACTTATGCGGAGAATCTAACGATATAACGGTAGTTGATACGAACCCTGCGGCCCTCAATCACCTTCAAGACCGATTAGATCTAAGAACAGTAATGGGACACGCGTCATCGCCAGATGTTTTACGGGAGGCAGGCGCTACCGATGCGGATATGATCATCGCTGTCACCAACAGTGATGAAACAAATATGGTGGCTTGTCAGATCGCATTCACAATCTTTAACACTTCATTAAAAATAGCCCGAATAAGAGAGGGCAGCTACCATAAACATCCAGAATTATTCACAAGTAAGGCAGTACCTATTGACGTATTGATTAGCCCCGAGCAAGAGGTTACAGAATACACCCGCAGAATAATAGAGTTTCCCGGCGCCATGCAGGTCTTAGATTTCGCTGATGGGCGAGTCCAACTAGTTACTGCGAAAGCCTTCTACGGTGGCCCACTAGTTGGACATAAGTTAAAAGAACTTCCTCAACAACTCCCTGGCATAGAAACGCGAATAACTACCATATTTAGAAGGCAAGAGGCAATCGTACCTACCGGCGAAACAGTGATTGAGACTGGAGACGAGATTCTATTTATTGCTGCCCCACATCACATCAAGGCTGTAATGAGCGAATTCCAGAAACTAGACAGACCAAATAGACGAGTCATAATAGCTGGAGGTGGGCAGATAGGAACCAAATTAGCAAAAGCTCTTGATAAAACTTATCGAGTAAAAGTAATCGAAAGTAATGAAAAAAGAGCAATGCAAATTTCGGAGGAACTGAAAAACTGCTATGTACTTCATGGAGATGCGACTGATGAAGAATTGCTCCTTGAAGAGAACATCGACGACACAGATGTTTTTTGTGCTCTGACCAATGCGGACGAGGCAAATATTATCTCTTCTATGCTGGCCAAAAGACTTGGCGCAAAAACCGTCATGACATTAATCAATAGAGCTGCTTACGTAGATTTGGTGCAGCAAGACCTTATAGATATTGCAATTTCTCCTCAACAGGCCACTATTGGAAGTGTTTTAGCACACGTTCGTCGGGCTGATGTTGTTAAAGTGCATTCTTTACGCTCTGGGGCCGCTGAAGCTATCGAAGCAATAGCACATGGTGATACGGAATCTAGCAAGGTTGTAGGAAAAACAATAGATGAAATCAAACTCCCCTTTGGAACTGCGATTGGCGCCATAGTTAGGGGCAGTGAAGTTATAATGGTTCACCATGACACACCTATAAAGGCGGAAGATCACATAATACTAGTAGTCACAGATAAGCGACACGTAAAAAACGTGGAAAAGCTTTTTCAAGTGGGAGTCACCTTTCTTTAATCTTTCTTGAGGCGCAATATGCTGTGGAATAAAACCACCGGGAAAATTTTGGGAGCTTTTTTAATTGGTTTTAGCTTCTTTTTAGGTTTACCACTAATCGTATCCGCTGTCTACTCAGACGGGAATTCCGAAACATTTATTTTAACTTTTGCAATTACTTTTATAGCTGGCTTCTCTTTTTGGTATCCCCTGCGTAAAGAAGCACAAGAATTAAAAATACGAGATGGGTTCTTAATAGTCGCACTCTTTTGGATAGTATTAAGCCTGACAGGGTCAATTCCTTTTGTGTTTAGTAAAGAAATTGAGATTTCCACACCTGACGCTATTTTCGAGTCATTTTCCGGCCTCACAACTACTGGTGCCACCGTGATTAGAGGTCTGGATACACTTCCCCCTTCCTTACTTTTTTATAGACAGATGCTTCAGTGGTTAGGTGGAATGGGAATAATAGTTTTGGCGGTGGCGATTTTACCGATTTTAGGAATAGGTGGCATGCAATTATACAAAGCAGAATCGCCGGGTCCAATCAAAGATACAAAGCTCACTCCTCGCATCAAAGAGACTGCGAAAGCCTTATGGTACTTGTATGTCAGCCTAACCGTGGTTTGTGCAATAGCTTACTACATGGCAGGAATGTCAGCGTTAGATGCCGTGGGCCACAGCTTTTCTACTATTGCGATTGGGGGCTTTTCCACTCATGATGATAGCATACGTTTTTTCGACAGCGCTGCAATTGACTACATCGCAATCCTTTTCATGTTTTTGGCGGGAATCAATTTTACCTTGCACTTCCTTGCATGGAGAAGAAAGACAGTATTAACCTACATTGCCGATTCTGAATTCAAAGCCTATGTAATGACTTTAGTGACAGTATTTGCTTTATGTGCGGCGGTCCTAATTCAAACCAACACCTATTCATCCATCGCTGATTCCATTAGATACGGTTTATTTCAATCCGTTTCCATCGGCACAACAACAGGCTTTACAAATGCAGCCTTCCATTTGTGGCCTACCTTTCTTCCCGCCTTATTGGTTTTATCTAGCTTTGTCGGGGGTTGTGCCGGCTCCACAGGAGGAGGAATTAAAGTCATCAGATGCATGCTCTTATTCAAACAAGGTGGCAGAGAAATAAAAAGACTAATTCACCCAAACGCCATAATCAGGATCAGAGTTGGCGACAGAATAATAGAGGATAGAGTGGTCGAGGCCGTATGGGGTTTCTTTGCTGCTTATATTTTAATTTTCGTTATTCTCCTGCTTAGTTTGATGGGCACCGGCTTAGATCAGGCAACAGCCTTCTCCTCAGTAGCCGCCTGCCTTAATAACTTAGGTCCAGGTCTTGGGACTGTACATGAGCACTACGGAAATCTATCAACGAGCGCCAAGTACCTACTCTGCCTAGCGATGTTGATGGGTAGGCTTGAAATATTCACTTTACTGGTACTATTCTCTCCAGCTTTTTGGAGAGCGTAACAACCAAACACATTTAGCCACTATTCGTTGATTTTTAGAGAACCTGTTATTTCTGAAACTTTTTCAAAATTGTGGCGAACCATGTAAGAAGAAATCCCCAAATTAATGTCACTACAAAGACAAGGGTCATAAAACAAACCGGTACCAACACCCACGGCGCTCGCGCCAGCGATCAAGAATTCTATTGCATCCGACCAGGAAGCAATTCCTCCTTGACCGATAATCGGGATACCATGAATTTTTGAAACTTGATAAACTTCATGAACTCTAAGAAGTGCCATCGGCTTAATAGCAGGTCCCGATAGCCCACCTATATTGTTATTAAGTACTGGCCTACGAGATTCAACATCGATGGCCATGGCTGTAAAGGTATTGGACACTGACAGCGCATCAGATCCAGCCTCTATACAAACTCTAGCACTTTCGGCAATGTTAGTCTGGTTGGGTGATAATTTAGTAATCAGCGGTTTAGTTGTTACAGACCTACAAATCTCAACCACGCTTGCTGACATGTTAAGATCGTTTCCAAATGCTATCCCGCCTTCTTTTACGTTGGGACATGAAATATTTATTTCTATGGCATCAATCAAGGAATCATTGAACATTGACGTTACCGCTTCGTATTCTTCAAGCGTTGAACCTGATATGTTTGCGATATATTTAGTACTCTCGAAATCTAGCGACGGAAGGATTTCTTTTACAACAATATCTGCTCCAGGATTCTGAAGACCAATGGCATTAATCATACCACTTGGCGTTTCCGTTACTCTATGCGAATCATTTCCTAGCCTTGCTTGCAAAGTCGTGCCTTTCAAACACACCGCCCCAGTGTCTAAATTAGAAAATTTGTCTACTCTTGTGTATTCTTCCCCAAAACCAACACAGCCTGAAAGTAATACGATAGGTGTTCTGAGTTCTAAACCACAAAATTCAACAGATAAATCTTTGGTAGCCTGACTTGTCATTATTTAGCATCCATAATTTGTCTTTACTAAACAAATAAAAAAATGTTCAATATCGTACTTCATCAACCGCAGATCGCTCCAAATACAGGTAATATAATAAGGCTGTGTGCCAACACGGGAGCCACTTTACATCTTATTAAACCGCTAGGTTTTAGCATATCAGACAAAAAAGTTCGTAGGGCAGGCCTTGATTATCATGATACCAGCTCTTTAGTTTTCCATGAATCTCTAGAGGAATTTCTCCAAAACGCGCATGGAAAACCAATTTTTGCCTTCTCCACTAAAGGACAGACTAACATGTTCCGAACTCATTTTGTTAAGAACAGTTTTCTAATCTTTGGTTCTGAAACTCTAGGTTTACCGAAATCGTTTCTAGCAAACCTCAATCCCGAAAACTCGTTAAGAATACCTATGGTAAAAACTTCTAGGTGTTTGAATTTATCTAACGCGGTGGCCGTTGGCGTTTTCGAGGCTTGGCGTCAAATTGCCTTCGAAGGCTCAACTT